>JAPDIT010000015.1 GCA_029259455.1 Archaeoglobi archaeon | reverse complement strand
ATGCTTTTAATCGTCCTGATTACAAAAGTTCTTATCAGAGAATATGCAGTTAAATCCTCCGCAATGCTGAAACCTAACTCGTTCAGGGATTCTGTCATAAGGTTATACAGCAAGTTAAGTGTAGGTGTCTGCTGGTTCTCTAATTCTAATTTGCAGTACATGGGTAACTTTTAGTATGATTATATAATAAATGCTTTTCGTTCACACCGTCAGTTTCAAATTTTGTGGTGGTGAAAACTGCAAGCGGGGCGGAGAGGATAAATATGGCAAAAGCCTGCCAGGATGCGAGCATTGTTGGGTTGGTGATGCGTGAGTAGTGGGAAATCATGGCTATCTCTGCTCCAAAAAAGAGGGGCGCAGAAGAACACAAAAATGTCACCAACATTGAAACCTGAGTAACCTGAAAGGAAGTAGAATCCTATGAAAGCCAGCAAAACGCCCGAAACATCTCTTCTGTCAAACACATCCTTGTATAGGAGCCATGAGATGATTGGAGCAAGAACCACATATGTTGAGGTGATGAAACCCGCATTTGTTACCGTGGTGTACTCAAGCCCCACGGTCTGAAAGGTGTAACCAAGGGGAGGAAGAAAATACATGCAATGAATGAATCTAACTGTGTTGAAGGTAAGGAGACATGCTATCGAGGGCTACCTTCACTACCGGAAACGTTGACCCCCAGATTAGAGCAACCAGAGCCGGTCCGAGATCGGCGTAGAGGCGCCTCACTTCTCTCACATCACTGCAACGAATCTCACACCAGATAGATTATCACGAAGAAAATGCCCATCATGAGCAGTCCAAGCGGGACACCTATCTTCGCCCATTCATTCATCGTAATTCTCAGCCTCCCGGCAGCAACTATGTTCGGGATGTTTCCCGGAATCAGCATACCACCTGAGATTATAAGCCCCATCAGAGCTCCTTTTATCTGCAGTTCTGTAAGCTGTGGACCTATTTCTGCCGCAGCAAGGGTTGCGTTGTCAAGTATTGCTGAAACCATGTTTACCCAGTAGATTATTTCGGGTGGAATCTTTGAAATGTACCAGTCGATGATTGGCGTAAATCCCTCTCCAAGAAGCACCAATGCCGCAATGAATACGTAAACTCTCATTGCCCTCACGACAACTGTCCTTAAGGTCTCCGTGTATTTGGGAATCTCTATTTCTTTAATGGGTGAGCTTCCCACCCTCATAGCTGCGTAAATGCCCAGGATTATGACTGAAGGGATTATGTACATCCCAACAAGCTCTATGAGGTAGAAGAAGTCCTCATTGAGTTTCTTTACGACGATGGTGGAGAGGGGCTCACCTATGGGTGTTAAAGCAGCACCAAAACCAACAGCAAAACACGCTATAACCACAAACTCGATTTTTGATTTTCTCTCTAAGGGCATCACAAGCGCAATTTCGGCGAGTATGACAGCGGAGACTATGACTGATATTACGCTGGAAATAAGGCCAAAAAATACGACAACGAGGAAGGCAAATACCCTGATACCCATTTTCTTTAAAACTGCAACAAGGAAAGAGTAAACCTGCTTATTGCAGTAATGAATTACCAACCCTACAATCAGCACGACCTGAAATATGCCTACAGGAATCCCCATAAATTCTGTAATTTTCACCGGAGTTTCGAGAGCCTCAATAATGAGTTCCGTGCTCCACATACCGCTTATAGTTACAGCAGCGATTCCCATTATTAAGAAGAAGGGCTCAAGATTCTCCTCAACTTTTCTGACTCTGAATGGAAGAATTAGGACGAGAAGGAGGATTACGAAGAGGCCAGCTGCAATTAATGGATCCTCTTGCATTTGGGGTTCTACATTAACCATGTGCCCTCTTTTTCTATCAACATATAATTTTTACGGGAAATTTTATACGGGAAACTGTAGAATTACCTACCAACTCTCTCAACGTACCTACCTCTCTCCTCTATCTCCTTTGCTCTTACCAACACCTCTTCTTTGCCTCCTTCACCCAGATAACCTTCGACAAACGCATCTCTGAGCTTCTCCCAATCATCAAAACTCGCTTTCAGCGATTCGAAGTAAACGTGGACATCAACACCCATTGGCTCCACCTTATTGTCGAAGAAAGCGAGTCCAAAATCGACGAAGTAAATTCTCCCATCACTCAGAATCAGGTTCATTGGCGTTATGTCTCCGTGAATTATACCCGCTTTGTGGAGTTTTGCTGTCAATCTTCCCACTTCCCTGCTGACATCTTCGCTCATGGCATTTTTTACTGCTATCCCATGGATTCTCTCCATGACGATTGTATCCTCTTCTACATCAAGCACTATAGGTGTGGGAACTCCAGCCCTCCTAGCTGCGGAGATTATCTTTGCCTCCATCTTCGTTCTCCGCAGTCTCAACTCTCTGTCAAGTTCCTTTATCCTGTACCTCTTCGGAATTCTTGTTTTAATGACGACATCATCCAGAATTTTGACTTCAGCCTCTCCTCCAAGATAGACCTTCACGGTTTGAAAAAAGAAGGAAGGAAATTAAAACTTACCTCAGGCACCTTGCAACATTGAAAACACCGATAAGCTGACCCTCTTTAACCTCACCATCCATTATCGGAAGGAACACAACTTCTTCAACGGTTTTCTTACTCTCCAGATTCCATGATTCCTTTGCAATCCCTCCAACCATTGTTCCGTACGCTTGCCTCATAATGCCGAGGGGGTAGGCCATAGAATGATCGGAGATTTCAATTGGCCAGATCTTGACAATCTCTGCAACCCCTCTTCTAAGCTTCTTAGTCTCAGCAGAGATTGCTAGCCCACTCATATCTCCTTCCCACCTTAAGCCTTCTGCTGCTAAATTCCTGAAGAATCTTCACCACACCTCTCCCGGACTTGTGAGAGAACTGCAAACTGCAAAAGTCTGCTACTCTCTTCTCTACACCATCCGCAACGCTGACAATGCCCACAACGTCCCCTTTCTCCACCACTCCATCGCCGAAACCAAGCAAAACAGCCTCATTAAAGCTCCTCTCCTCTTCAAACCTCTTTACTCTTCCCTCTCCTACAAGATTTAGAAGCTGACCAAAGGCATTTGCTGCTAAGCCATAGGGGGAAGTTATGCTCCCCCTACCTTTATCTCTTCAATCTCAACAACGGTAACTTCGCCCTTTCTAACCTTTGCCCGTTCCTTTGCCACAACAGGTATGAGGGTGCAGCTGTCACTCTCGAAGTAGCCGCTGAAAGTCCCTGTTACGTTTTCTCTGTAAAAACCCCGTTACCAATCCACGTCAGGAAAGCCTTGACCGTTTTGATTTCAACTTTTGGTTTTGGCGGAATCACTCTGGAAAGCAGTCCAGTCCTGACGAAGTTTACCCGCAGTATTCCGATCAAGTCGCCCTCTTTTACGTCTCCTGACCTTGTAGGAATGAAAATGACGTGATTTATGCACTTCTCGTCCTCAACCATCCCGGGAACTCCACATTCTATCACGTCAGCGACAAAACCATTTGCATGGTTTATAGCTGTTAAGGGGCTTACAACGGTATTCTCAGGTACTTCGATCAGTCTGGTACCAATAACGGCTACTTCACCTTTACATACCGTTAGCTCCTCACTTGCGATTATCGGGATTAGCTGGTTAACCTGTGAAATTGTGTAGCTTCTTTGCTCAACGTCAACGTCAAATTCAAAAGTTCTGCTGCCCACTCCCTCTTGCCATGTCAGAAGCTTGACTTTCACAATACTATATAAACAATTTAATCTTAAAAATGTTTTTAAAAATCTGAATTTCGAATTTGACTTAATTTCGATACAATTTCGATACATTTATTAACTTCTTTTCAAGCCAGAGGTTGAAACAGGCAATCAGGTGTTAGCTATGGCTGGCGAGATACTTGTTATAGGAGGCGGGATTTCTGGACTGACTGCTGCTATAGAAGCTGCCGAAACGGGATATGATGTGATTCTCCTAGAAAAGAACCCGTATCTTGGAGGAAGAGTGTCCCAGTTGAACAAGTACTTCCCAAAACTCTGTCCACCATTCTGCGGACTTGAGATCCTCTTCAAGAGAATGAAAAGCACACCAAAGCTGAAGTACTTCACCAACGCTGAAGTTCAGGAGATAAGCGGAGAGCCGGGGAATTTTACTGTAAAGGTGAAAATCAAGCCGAGATACGTCAATGAAAACTGCACGGCCTGTGGGGCATGCAAGGAAGTTTGCCCGGTAGAAGCTCCAGATGAGTACAACTTTGGGCTGAAGAAGAAGAAGGCAATTGATTTGCCCAACATCATGGCAATGCCGTTCCAGTATTACATCGACGACAACTACTGCACTAAGTGCGGAGAGTGCGTTTCGGCATGCAAGTACAATGCAATTGACCTGAACGAGGAGGAGAAGGAGCTGACCTTGAACGTTTCATCAATTATAGTGGCAACGGGCTGGAAGCCCTACGATGCAATCAAACTTGACAACCTCGGATATGGAAAGTACAAGAACGTCATAACGAACATGGAGATGGAAAGGCTGGCCTCTCCAGATGGCCCGACTGGTGGTGTTATTCAGACCATGGACGGAAAGTCCATTGAAACCATCGCTTTTGTCCAGTGTGCCGGGAGCAGGGATGAGAACCACCTGCCCTACTGTTCTGCAGTTTGCTGCTTGGCGAGCTTGAAGCAGGCAACCTATGTGAGAGAGCAGTATCCAGATGCGAAAATCTACATCTTCTACATCGACATCAGGGCATTTGGAAGGTACGAGGACTTCTTTGCAAAAGTTAAGGCTGACGAAAATATCGAACTCATCAAGGGCAAAGTGGCCAAGGTTGAGGAAGTTGATGGGAAGCTCGTTGTCACTGCCGAGGACACGCTGAGCGGTGTTAAGAGCAAGAGAGAGGTTGACATGGTCGTCCTCGCTACGGGAATGCAGCCAGCTATTGAGCCCATACCGGGAATTGAACTTGATGAATACGGATTTGTGAAGGCGATGCCCGGTATAATTCCAGTGGGTGTTGCAGCGATGCCAATGGATGTTGCTTCAGCTAATGAATCGGCAACGGCAGCAGCGCTGAAGGCTATTCAGCTTGCAAGGAGGTGAAATGATGGAGAAGGTTGGTGTTTACATCTGTACCGGTTGTGATATTGATAAGCTGGACATTGAGAGGCTGAAAAATGTTGCGAAGGAAGAGTTCGGAATCGAGCCAAAAGTTCATCCCCACCTCTGCTCGCAGGAAGGAGTTGAAATGCTGAAAAACGATGCTGCAGAGCTTGATGCAATTGTTATAGCTGCATGCTCACCCCGTGTAAAAACCGCACTGTTTACATTTGATGACAAGTATGTTGAAAGGGCAAGTTTGAGAGAAGGTGTTGTTTGGAGCCACGACATCGACGAGCACGCTCAGGAGCTTGCTGAGGACTACCTGAGAATCGCGATTACAAAAGCCCAGAAGGCGGAGAAGCCTGAGCCCTACATCGAGGAGGTTTCGAGAGACATCCTCGTTGTTGGTGGTGGTGTAACGGGTTTAACAGCGGCACTTGAGGTTGCGAAGGCGGGTTACAAGGCTTATTTGGTGGAGAAGGAGCCAGAGCTTGGTGGATGGGTTGCCAAATACTACAAAACTCTGCCAATTGAGCCGCCATACACCAGAATTGAGGAAAATCCGGTGTTCAAGCTCATTGAAGAGGTAAAGGCAAATGAGAACGTAGAAATCTACACCTCTGCCCAGATTGATTCAATCAGCGGTCAGCCCGGAATGTTTGATGTTGTGTTAAACCAGAACGGAGAGAAGGTGCAGTTCAGGGTTGGAGGAATTGTTGTCGCCACTGGATGGAAGCCGTACGATGCCACAGCTTTGGAAGAACTTGGATACGGGAAGTTCGCTGATGTTGTTACAAACCTCGAATTTGAGGAGATGGCCAGAGAGGGCAAGATCATCAGGAAGTCGGATGGAAGCGAGGCGAAGAATGTTGTGTTCATCCAGTGTGCCGGGCAGAGAGATGAGAGTCACCTGCCATACTGCTCATCCGTCTGCTGCCTCGTAAGCCTCAAGCAGGCGAAGTATGTCAGGGAGCTTACCGATGGAAATGCCTTCATCATCTACAAGGACATGAGAACTCCGGGATTGTGGGAAGACTTCTACAAGGAGATGCAGCAAGATGAGGGCATTTACCTCACAAAGGGTGAAATCAAGGAAATCAAGGAGGAGGATGGAAAGCTGGCCGTCGTTGTTACAAACACTCTGCTGGGAGAGGATATTACCATTAAAGCTGATCTCGTCGTCCTCGCAACCGGAATGGTTTCTACGCTTAAAGGCCTTTACACGGTGAAGGAGGAGTTCCCGGATGAGAAAACTGTTCCGTACAAGCACATCGCAGAGCCACATCCGATAAAGAGTGAAGAAGATGTTGAAGTCATAAAGCAGGCGGGACACATCCTCAACCTTCAGTACAGGCAGGGCCCTGAACTACCCACGCTGAAATACGGCTTCCCGGACTCGAACTACATCTGCTTCCCATACGAGAGCAGAAGGCTTGGTATTTACGCTGCAGGAGCTGTGAGAGCTCCGATGGGGATTGCATCGTGCATTGAAGATGCAAGGGGTGCTGCACTCAAGGCAATTCAGGCAGTTGAGCTTGTAGCAGAGGGTAAGACAACATTTCCGAGAACTGGAGACATCGACTTCCCGAACTTCTTCCTCCAGCGCTGTACGCAGTGTAAGAGGTGTACGGAAGAGTGTCCGTTTGGAGCCCTCGATGAAGATGAGAAGGGTACACCGATGCCCAACCCGCTCAGGTGTAGGAGATGTGGTGTCTGCTTTGGAGCCTGTCCAGAGAGGATCATCAGCTTCAAGACCTACAGCATCGACCAGATGGCTTCTGCGATCAAGTCGATTCATGTTCCTGATCCGAACTGGGAGGAGGGTGCTGAGGAAAAGTTCCGCTTCATAGTTTTCGCCTGTGAAAACGATGCCCTGCCTGCATTGGACATGGCGGCTTTGAACGGCAGGAAGTGGAGTCCGCTTGCAAGAATTATCCCCGTAAGGTGCCTTGGTTCAGTTAACACAGTTTTCATTGCTGATGCGCTCTCGAGAGGAATTGATGGAGTCTTGCTGATAGGCTGTAAGTACGGAGAGGACTACCAGTGCCACTTCATCAGAGGAAGCGAGCTTGCAAACAGAAGAATGGAGAATGTTGCAGAAACGCTTGAAAGGCTCATGCTGGAGAAAGAAAGAGTACAGGTTGTTGAGATCTCCATAAACGAGTGGGACAAGGTTACGGAAATCATAGACAACTTCGTTAGCCAGATCATGGAAATTGGAGCGAACCCGTATAAAGGCTTCTGAGGTGGGATTATGGAGGTTGACACTCAGTTTGTGAAGGATGTTATTGAATTGGGGGGTGAAACGCTTAAGAAGTGCTATCAGTGCGCTACCTGCAGCGTTATATGCCCCCTGAGCCCAGAGGATGCACCATTCCCGAGAAAGGAGATGATTTGGGCTCAGTGGGGTCTGAAGGACAAGCTGATAAAGGATGGAGACATCTGGCTCTGCCACCAGTGCAACGACTGCAGTGAGTACTGTCCAAGAGGAGCAAAGCCCGGAGAGGTTCTTGGGGCGATAAGGGCCAAGGTGATTCAGGAGCTTGCCTTCCCCAGCTTTTTTGCAAAAATACTGATGAAGCCAGCGGGAATAGTCGTTTACTTTGCCATCCCGATCATCCTTACACTGCTCTACCTGAGCATCGCATCACCAAAGATACCCGAAGGTGAGATAGTCCTAGGAAACTTCATTCCACACCAGCATGTCGAACTGGCTGGATTCCTCGTCGGAGGATGGGCTTTACTCGTTGCGGCAATCGGAGCATACAGATTCTGGACTGGAATAAATTCAACAGTCTCAAAGGTCTATGAATACAAACTTGGCGAGAATGCGGAATTAGAAGCCGTGAAAGCTAGTCCGAGGTTCATAGAGTGCCTCTTCTGGTCTGTAATTGATATTCTGAAGCATTCACGGTTTGCCGAGTGTGGAACGGCAAGGTACCGCTACTTCGCCCACTTCATGATCTTCTGGGGCTTTCTCGTTCTTGGTGCTGCCACCTTGGGTGATATCTACTACCTTTACATCCTTGGTGTTGAAGAGCTTGCATTACCGATCACTGATCCCGCTAAAATCTTGGGGAATATAGGAGCCATTCTGCTGGTAGCTGGCTCATTCTGGGCAATTGTGGCAAGATTCCGCAACGAAAAAGTGGGTTACGGCACTTACTTCGACTGGCTCTTCCTTGGGACGATATTCGCAGTTGGGGTCACTGGAGTATGCATTGAGGCTCTGAGATACGCAGGGAGTGTTGCAACATACTACATGTACCTGATCCATCTGATTCTCGTCTTCACACTCCTCGCATACGCCCCCTACTCGAAATTCGCTCACCTGATCTACAGAACTTTGGCCTACACTTGGGCAAAAAGTGTGGGGCGAGAGCCTCAGCAGTAATTTTTATGGAACTCAAAGATTTTCAAAAAATTTTTAAAGAAAAATATTACGAGATGGATTCAAAAAGCGGCCCTCTTTTTCTTTTAGCAGTACTTTTCGAAGAAGTCGGAGAGCTTGCTGAAGCTGTGAGAAAAAACGAAAACGTTGAGGAAGAGCTCGTTGACGTTCTGTTTATGGTAATCTCTCTTGCCAACCTGTTCAATGTCGACCTTGAGAGGAAATTGGTTGAGAAATACTTGAAGGGGGACCCAAGCAGCCGGTGGGATCTGCCTCTGTAAAACCTGAATTGTAAATCTGTAAGAAAAGCATATATTTAGAAAAATATAGTGTAGCTCAATGGCGAAAAATCACTACGATATACTGAGAAGGTACATAACTACGGAACATCTACTCGAAACTCCCAAATTCCCTGATAACATTAGAATTGTGGAGGAGTATTGGATCCAGCAGCCTTTCACTAAGGCGATAATTCTTGAGAATGAGGACGAGTTCAAAAACGTTTACTACGCTCTTGAACCAACTGTTAGCAAAGAGGAAGCAGAGATTATCTCCGCCATTTATGATGACCTGAAAAAAATTCTTGTGCTGCAGGACATTTCTGTTAAGCTTGAAGAGAGGGGAGAAGTGCTTGTGAAGGCAATTAAAAGGCTCGCTAAGGAATATGCGATAGAATTCACCGACAACTTTTATTCGAGAATGCTGTACTACTTCTTCCGCGACTTTTTTGGGTATGGTCTGATAGACCCTCTAATGGAGGATACTAATGTTGAGGACATCTCCTGCGATGGTTACAACATCCCGATTTTCATCTACCACCAGAAATACGGGAATTTGGAGACGAACATTGTCCTCGACCAGGAAAAGCTCGACAGGATGGTGTTGAGATTAACCCAGAGAAGTGGGAAGCACATCTCAGTAGCAAGCCCAATCGTTGATGCCACCCTCCCTGACGGAAACAGGTTGCAGGCAACTTTTGGCACTGAAGTAACGCCTCACGGTTCAAGTTTTACAATAAGAAAGTTCACGGTTGAGCCGATGACTCCGATAGATTTGATGGAGAAGGGTACAATTCCGTCTGGAGTTCTTGCATACCTCTGGCTTGCGATAGAACACAAATTCTCCGCCATCGTTGTTGGAGAGACTGCGAGCGGAAAGACAACAACGCTAAACGCGATTATGATGTTCATCCCTCCAGATGCAAAGGTCATCTCCATTGAAGATACGAGGGAAATAAAGCTCCACCACGAAAACTGGGTTGCAGAGGTTACCAGGGCGGGAATAGAGGAGGAGGAAGAGATAGACATGTACGACTTGCTGAAGACGGCGTTAAGGCAGAGACCAGACTACATCATTGTGGGTGAAGTCAGAGGTAAAGAGGCACAGACATTATTCCAGGCAATGTCAACAGGTCATGCCAGCTACTCAACACTCCATGCTGGAGACATTAACCAGATGGTTTACAGACTCGAATCAGAACCTCTGAATGTGCCGAGAAGCATGCTTCAGTTCCTCGACATCGCCCTTGTCCAGACCATGTGGGTTAAAGGAACCACAAGGCTCAGGAGGACTAAGGAGGTAAACGAAATCCTTGGCATAGACCCAACTGATAAGAACCTTTTGGTCAATCAGTTCGTGAGGTGGGATCCCAAGCGGGATAGGCATCTTGAGGTTGATATACCGAAGAAGCTTGAAAAAATGGCGGATTTCTTGGGTGTAAGTGTTCAGGAAGTTTACGAGGAACTGCTCAACAGAAAGAAATACCTTGAGCTCATGTTGAGCAAGGGTATAAGGAACTACAGGGAGGTCACGAAACGCATCCACGCGTACTACCGCAACCCCGAGCTGGCTATGGCGAAAATGGAGGAGGGTACATGACCCTTTACACCCCGCTAGTATTCAGGAAATTCTACAGGAGGAGGTGCAGAAAAAACCCTGAGAAGTACTCGGATTTATCTGCCGCAATTGAGAGCGCAAGGTTAAAAATGAGTACAACGGACATACTCTCTATCGCCCTTTTTTACCCGTTACTCTCAGTTATTCCTGGAGTTCTTCTGGGCCTCCTCGTCTCAGAACTTATAAAGCCAGACGGGCTTTTTGTCATCAGAGGGTTTGACTTCATCGTTATTGCGGGTTTTGCAATCCTGGCTTTTGGCTTCACAAGATATTTGATCCTCTCTTATCCCACTTATGTTTCTAATGTCAGAAAAAACAAGATAGACGCCTCTCTCCCTCACGTTGTGAACATGATGTTGGGAATGGCAAGAGGTGGAGTACCCCTGCTCTCAATATTTAGATTTGTGGCAGAGAACAGGGAAATTTTTGGTGAAATCAGCAAAGAATTCGACAAAATCGTAACACTTGTAGAATTGTTTGGCTACGACCTGATAACCGCCACCAAATATGTCTCAGAAACGACCCCCTCAGAAAAGCTGATGGTGTTTCTGGAGAACTTTATCAATGTCTACAAGGGTGGAGGAGATGTGGTGGATTACCTGAGAGCGAAGTCAGAGCAGTTGCTCAGCGAAAGAGGTGCACACTATACCTTCTTCTTTGAAACCCTTCAGATTTTCGCCGAAATATATCTCGCTCTCTTCATAGTAGCTCCGCTCTTCTTTCTTACAGTTCTTGTGGTCTTCCAGATGCTGGGCTCGGGAACGATGGGATTGTTCAAGTTGATTATGTTTACATTCATACCTCTCGGCTCAATAGTGCTAATGTGGCTGATCAAGTCTCTAATGCCGGGTGAGCAAGTGGGTTTCGCAGAGGCCAAAAAAAGAGGAGGAGAAAGCGATATCTTCTTTAATATTACCAATAGAGAGCCTGAATTCAGGATTGATGTCTGGAGGATGAGGTTGAGGAAGATTCTGAATTTCCTGAAGAAGCCCTTTACCGAGGAGCCTTACATGTTAACGCTTCGCGCTCTATCCTTTTACTTCATTGTTCTGGCAATCTTTGTGTTTGTTTACCTTTACGGTAAAATAGACTTTGACTTGGTGGTTTTTATAACACTTTCAGTTGTACTCCTTCCTTTGATAGTTTTTATCGAGTATAGGAGGAGGCTACTTTCAAAAATGGAGAGAGAACTTCCAGAATTCTTGAAGCAACTTTCCTCTTTGAATGAGGCAGGATTAAATGTTGTTGAGGCGTTAAGACATGTGGCGGAAAGCGAACTCGGGGTTCTCGGAAGAGAGGTAAGGAAAATCAGGAGGGAAGTTGAGTGGGGTGAGCTGATAACATCCGCTCTGGAAAAAGTTGAGAGCAGAGTCAGGAGCCAAATTGTAGCAAAGGCAATCACACTGCTCGTAAAGGCAATAGAGTCAACACCAAGCATAAGGGATGCTCTGGACACCGCTTCTATGTATTCAGAACTTGAAATAGAGGCTAGAGACAGAATAAAAGCGCAGATGAGCATGTACATAATTATTATATACCTTGCGTTCGGTGTTTTCCTTTATACGAGTTATATATTGATTCAGAACATGCTCACTATATTTACTTCCGTCGAAGTTAGCCACTTTGTAACAAAAATTGACATCAACGCTGTCGAGAGCACGTTCACACAGACCTCACTGCTGGTCGCTTTGTTCTCAGGCATAATGGCCGGTCAGATGGGTGAGGGGAGAATCGAGGCAGGTTTGAAGCACGTATTCATTCTGGTGGTGGTCGTATATGTCTTCTTCAAATTCATCATCCCGTAAAACGAGGATTTCGGCGCACTTTCTTGATGCTGTTCCTGCAGAGGATGAAGTCGTGACGGTGGAGGGGTGGCTGACGTACTATGATGTAGAGAAGAAATCCTGGATTCCGTTGGGGAATGCTCATGTTGCAATCTACGTTGATGGAAGGGAGGTTGGGAAAGCTGAGACAAATGAGTTTGGAATGTTCAGCTTCACATTTCCGGCACCGTATAAAGGGAAACACAAGCTTGAGGTGAGGTTTAAAGGCAAAGCTGGGTATGAAAGTTCCAGCAAATCTCTCGAATTTCAGGTTATTGAGAGAGAGCAGAAGCTAAAGCTGGGAAAACTTGCAAGAGATGTATTTTTGCTGATTGTTGCGTTGATTTTCCTGCTGTTTGTTGTGGTGTTTATCACCAAAATGCTTGTCAGATAACCCTAATACCCTCAAACCGCAGTGATCTTGTGATGGTGTTCTCCACCTGCCTGACTCCCTCCAAACCACCCTCAATCTTTTTCAGCAAATCGAAAACGTTTCCGTAGATCATTGCCCCTTTAACGGCTTTTCCCTTAAAGTAAGCGTTGTTGCACTCAAGACTGAACTCACCGCTCACAGGATTTGCAGTATGGGAACCGATCAGGGAGTGGATTATGAGGCAGTCATCATCCTCACATTTTTCCGTTTCTATAACCACATTGCTAACCATTGGCGAGGGAATGCTGCTCTCCTCAACCCTAAACCCGTTTCCGGTAACACCGTACTTTTTGGAATGCTTCCAGTCGGTGTAGTAGCTTTTAACAACACCGTCATCGATTAGGATTGTTTTTTTTGCTGAAACTCCCTCATCATCAAATCCGCAGCTCATCAAACCACCTTCGACAGTGGAGTCGTCGATGATTGTTATCCTTCCAAACTCGTCACCGAGCTTGATAGCACTCCTTCCCTTCTCAACATTCTCTGCAGAGAGGGAGGGGTAGAGGGTGTTTGAGAATAGCTGATGTACAGCAATTGGCTGAAGAACAACATCATAAAATCCGCTGTCAATCTTAACTGCTCTTGCAGAATCCACCGCAAGCCTTTCAGCCCTTTTAACAGCCCCTTCGATGTCGATTTCGATGCTTCTGCTTCCGCAAACTTCGTAAGCACTGCCCTCCTGAAAAACAATCTCGACTATGAAGGATGATAAGGTTGACTTCTCGTAGCTTTCAAGCCCGAAGGAGTTGGTAATTCTCACCTCCTCAACTACGTGTTCGATTTTTGCGGCAGCTATGTTCGCTCTATCTACAGAACTTTTCAGCCTCTCAAATTCTTCCAATATGTAGTCGGAATCTACCTTCTCAACCCTTCTGTCGTAAGTCCCCTTAACTCTTGCAGGTTTCTCGCAGGGGAAATCGTCAAGTTCATCCTCAGATACTCTTGCTATTTTTTCTGCAAGAGACAGGGCTTCATCCTTCGTTGATGCTGAAGCAAAGCCCATCCTTCCGTTCAAAATCACCCTTGCTGAAAAACCGCGCTCAAGACCGGAGCTTACGTACTTTAGCTTTCCCGCTTCAACCTCTGCCGATACAGTTCCGGTTTTGTACTCAAATATTTCCCACTCCATCACGCCCCACCAACCGTTGCCCTGCAAAGCACAGGAGGAGACCCATCAGAAACGGGGACAAGCTGCCCGGCCTTACCGCAAAATCCGGGGTCGAAATCAACTTTTCTGCCGATTTTAACGTCTCTCAGAATTTCGAGAGTGTTTCCAGAGAGGGAAACGTCCCTGACCATCTCAGCAAGCTCTCCGTCCCTGATGATATATCCGTACTGGGCGTTGAAGTGGAAGTAACCCGTTGCGGGATTTGTTTCCCCACCCCTCGACCCGATCAGGTAAACCCCTCCTCTGCATTCTTCAACAAGCTCATCAAAGCTGTACTCGTGGCTTTCAATGTATGTGTTGCTCATCCTGACGATTGGCACATCAACACCCTGACTCCGGGCATTTCCGGGAACACCACCAAGTTTTTTCGCAGTCTCTCTGCTGTGCAGGAAGCTTTTGAGAACCCCATTCTTTACTATCTCCCTTCTCTCCGCTTTTACACCCTCATCGTCGAAGGGGAAGAATCCGAATTCCGGGAGAGTCGGATCGTCGATTATCGTTACGCTTTCATCAGCAACCTTCTGGTTCAGCTTTCCCTTGAGCACCGTTGCTCCTTGCAGTACATGGTCAGCTTCGACAGCATGGCCAAAAGCCTCATGGACGAAAACACCCGCCAAGCTGGGATCCATTACAACGTTCATCCGCCCTGATGGTGGAGATGAAGCATTAACGAGCTTAGGCAAGATCTCTACGATTTCGTAAGCTTTGTCATCAACACCATCCAGAACTTCGTAACCGCCAACCCTCATCTGCCTCTTCGAGATAAACTGCAGACTCCTACCCTTGCCCACACCCATTATGGAGATTCCTGTCCTCAAAACCTCGTACTCAACTTCCGACCCACACGAATCTCTGTACTGGAAGTTCCTTCTGATTTCGAAGTAAACAACTTTCGTGCTCACACAAACATCCCTGATTATTTTCTCAAGGTCTTTCAGCAACTCCACTTTCTCCTCAATAGGGACATCCTGTGGGTCTCTTTTTACCCTCATTCTGTAGCTCCCTCTGCTGACAATCTCCTCTACATCCCCTTCTCCCCGCATAAATGCGTTTTTTTCCGCCTCCTTTAGTCCTTCATTATCCTCAACATCTCCCTCGAAAATTCCCCAGAACCCGTTCTTGAGAACCCTGAAACCCTTGCTGGATGATTTATTGTATCTAGGCTTCTCCAGCTTACCATTCTCAAGCTGAAGATTGAGGGAAAAATTTTCAACTTTCCTGACGTCCCAGAACTTCATTCACCCCATCCCTCTCTCCTTGAGAATGCCTTCTGCTGCAATCAAACCTGTCACAGCAGCTCCAACGATCCCTCTGCTCACACCCGCCCCATCACCGATTGCGTAAATGTAGGGTATGTTCGTCCTCATCCACTCATCGACTTTCAGCTTGAGGGAGTAGAACTTAACTTCGGGAGCATAGAGGAGAGTTGAATCGTCAGCAACACCGGGAATGACCTTATCAAGCCTTTCAAGGGCGTCAAGAATGTCGTCAATAGCCCTTCCGGGGTAGGCGAGGCTTATGTCTCCCGGGATAGCTGTTTTCAGTGTCGGCTGAACGAGCCTGTTGTTCTTTATCCGGCTTTCCGTGCTCCTCCTTCCGAGCCTCAGGTCCTTCAACCTCTGCACTATCGGATTTCCTCCTCCAAGCTTTGTTGTTATCCTCGCCAGATCTCTCCCCCATTCGTTGGGCTCATCAAATGGTTCCGTGAACTCGTAGTGACCCAGCAGAGCGAAATTGGTGTTGCTGCTCTTCTCCTTAGCCTTGCTGTGCCCGTTTACCAGACAAAAATCGCCATAATCTTCTCTTATCACCCATCCCCTCGGACAGGTGCAGAAAGTCCTCATGTAGTCGTCATGCCTTTTCGTCACGACTCTCAGCTTTGGGTCGTAAATCGTGGATGTTATATCATCCATTATCGATGCCGGCACCTCAATTCTTACTCCCACATCAATGGCCTTTGAATTCTCGACCACCTCAAGGTTGTATTCCTTGGCCCACTTTTCGAGCCAGCTCGCTCCACTTCTACCGACGGCGATTATCAGATAATCGTAACCGAACTCCTCCCCTTTCTCCGTTCTTACGACCTTTCTTTCAGGATCGATGTCCACAACCGTCTTGCGAGTGTATATTTTAACGCCATCCTTTTTCAGCTTGTCTTCGATGCTTCTAACGACTTTAGGAAGTTCATCACTGCCAACATGTCTCTGTCTCAATGGCACGAACTCTATTCCGGCAGCGTTGGCTTTCTTGAGGAATTCTTCGATTTTATCGAGGTCATCTCCGTAAAGCTCATTCGGAGCACCGTGTTTCAGGAAGATGTCATCAACTTCTTTCATCTTTTCGATAAGGTACTCAGGGTCAAGAAAGTCGAAATCACCGCCAACAGAGAAGCTTGAAGGGTATTCGGGGTGGACGTAATTCAGCTTTCCGTCAGACAAACCGCCAGCCCCCCCAACTCCAGAGGTTATGTTGCAGGGGTTGCACTTTGTGCAGAAACTTTCGGAAAGATCACTCGGACACTTTCTCCTTGAAATGTCTCTACCCATTTCAAAAATAGCAGTTTTGAGCTTTCCCGCAAGCTTGTATGCGGCGAACATTCCTCCCGGCCCAGCTCCCACAATTATAACGTCAAATTTCATACATTTCTTGATTAGGGGCAAGAGGTCTTTTAAGCTTTGTTATTTCTCGTGGATATTCTGTCCCACGATTGCCATTAACAGCGAGGAGTGTTAGTGCTGTCAGAGGAACCTCATAACTTCTGCTCCGCTGAGCAAGTCCTCCTCAATTCCTTCAACGAGTGGATTTTTGTTAATTATTTTCCCTTTGAGCTGGTAGCTTACCTCCACCTCCTCTTCTGGTTTCACCTCTACGTCCCATACTATCGTAGAGTAACCTGATCCCGAAATCTTTGCTCCACCGGCTTTGACCTCTCCAGAACACATCTCATACAGCTTTATACTTCTCTTAGAACGAGTAAAATTGGAAACTCTTATAGTGACCTCTTTGACACCATCCTTTTCGTTCACGACCCTTTCAACGTGCAGGTAACCCATTATTCTCGCCACAATTCTGTCAATTTCGAGCGGTTCTTTCTCAAGAATCTCACACACTTTTTGAGCAATCAGCGGTAAAACCTTTCCGATCATCTCCTCCTTTTTCCTCTTCTTTTGCTGTCTGCTCTTTCTGTCGAGGTACTCCTTCAACCTCCTCCCAGCTTCCTGAAGTGCGAGGCGAACTTCATCGATTATTTCCGGAATTGCTGCCACACTCTCCTTAGATTCCGATGTATAGGGGATGTTGGTTGATGCGAGGTGTATAAGGATGACAGCGGGAGCATAAGGTAGCTCTCCTTTATTCTGGAGCATCCCGTAGGACTTCCAGTTAACACTCTCCACAGCCTTTGTTAATGCGCAACCTCCCTGCTGGTAGAGAAGAGGTATTTTGTTGGCATACCTGAGTAAGATGACCTTTTCCGATTTTATCTCACCACCGTAAGCTATCCCGACCTCCACAAGGAAAGGATGGCCAGAGTAGACTTTGGGTTTTCTCGTTACAGCGTACACGAATTCAGGCTGGTACTCTGCCATCAGGCTTTTGGCGATCATAGCCTCGCCTATCGGAGAGAGGCAGTCCGTTGGTGGTGGGAGGAAGTCAGTCTGCCGGAAGGCATTTAGCAGTCTTGCAGCCTCATCCCTCCCCATCTCCTGCGGAACCTCATCCCCGCTGAAACCACCCCTCTTCAAAACATCGTCGGCAATTTTGTCTCCCACTCTGACAAACTCATCCTTCAAAAACTTCCTCAAAGTCGTTGCTTTTGTTGCTTTCAGCATGTTCATCAGAGTGCCGAGTTCTATCCCATGCGGATGGGGTTTGATAGACTTAGGAGGTGGTGGAACATCTTCACTCACTCTCTTGAACTCGTGTATTGTCCCATCTGGCTCGACAAAGGTTATCTTTGCATGGGGATTTATGACCGAAGTCTCCCTCAAATACTCGTAAACGCTCTGTTTTCTCTCTCTGACGTAATTGCCCGCAATTTCCAGTTCAATTTTCGTACCGCTCGGGAGGTACCACTCCTCTTCTCCTTCTTCAACAATCTCCGGCTCGTTCTTCTTTGTATTGATGTACAGAACCACCTTCTTTGCTTTCTCATCGTCAGGTGTTTTTGATACGATTGTGGCTGACTTTCCTGTTGTTAGCTGGGCATATAGTACGGCTGCAGAAATGCCGATACCCTGCTGCCCCCTGCTCTGCCTTATCTCATGGAATCTTGAACCGTAAAGCAGTTTTCCGAAAACCCTTGGAATCTGCTCTCTCGGAATTCCGGGACCGTTATCCTCAACAACGATTTTAAAATGGTCGTCAACCTTTGAAATTCGAACAAAGATGTCCGGCAGTATTCCTGCCTCCTCACATGCGTCGAGGGCATTATCCACAGCCTCCTTTACGACGGTTATGATGGCCTTTGCCGGGTTTGAGTATCCCAGAATGTGCTTGTTTTTCTCGAAAAACTCAGCGACACTTATCTCTCTGTGCTTTCCGCTCATATCTCAGCTCCAATTACTGTCTGCGTTTTTGTTACACCTTCTATACCTCTTATCTCATCCACAAGCTTGTTCAGCTCCGAAAGACTGTCTGTTTCGATAATAACAACAAAATCAAATTCACCAAAGACATGGTAAACCTCTCGAACGCCCTTTTTGTCCTTAATGGCGAGATACACGCCTTTCTCCTTTCCGGGAGCAACGTTGACCATGGTTACTCCGATTACCATGGATTAAAGTCCAAAAGAGACTTTAATACTTTTCCCTCAAAAAGAATTAGATACCCAAAAACAATTTGATTATTTTGTCAGCCGTGAGACCGAAAATCTCGGTGATGTAAGAACCGAATTTGAGTATTGTGCAAAGTAGGTCAGAGTTTCCAAACAGCATTTGCTGTGATTCAGTCATTTTAGCATTTAATGAGGGATTTTTTGAAATTTCCTCGAATAGGAGCGTTGCAATCTTCATTCCCCAGACAAACAGAACGTTGAATCCTTCTGCAATTTTTCCTGTATCAACGTTTGCCACGGCAATAACTCTATCTGCAGCCGCAGAAGCTGTGGCCGAAGTTTCTGCGAGTTTTGCAAGAGCAACTATGAATTCCGCTCCGGCCATCTTTATCACCGCCTAATATTCCTCATTATTACAATTACTACCATCTTCATCACCTGTTTTTAACCCAAGCTATTTAACTGTTACCTATTATTACAACAATTATGAGCATCGAATTGCAAAAGTCGAATTGCAGATTTTTATAATTTGAAATATTAAAACATTTGAAAATTATCCTTTTGTAATCAAATCCTCTCCTAGCTTGGCGGAAACGATGGCCGGAAGATTTCCGGCAAAAGCGATTAAATCATCTTTTATGACGAGTATTCCTTCAGCAAACTTGGAGTATTTCCTGTAAAATTCAGACACAATCTTCTCAAGCTCATCCCTGCCAAAATCACCAATTATGTTTCCCAGCGCGGTGGCGAGAGCATCTGCCACACCTCCATCTCTTGAAATAACTGTGGCAGCATCAGCCATCCCAAAGCTTACGGAGTGTCCTATTTTCCCGCTTGAGGTGCAGATTGCCATGTAGTCTACTGGTGGAACTTTGAAAGCCAAATTGGAGGGGTAAATTCCGATCAGCAGCACTCTGTCTGAGTGTATGACTATATCACCACCGTTATCAACCACGGCAAGCTTCGCTCCAGCTCCAATCATCTTCTCAACCGCATATGAGGCAATTGTTCCAGCAACTGCTGCCATCGGCCCCACTCCTGCAATCTCACTCGCTTTGCACATTCTGTTTATAATTTCGCCTCCTGAGCAATCGATAGGCTCGTAGCTTGTTAAAAAGTCCGGATTTTGGAGTATGTAGCTCTCAATCTCGCTTCTTGCTTCAAGAATTGCATTTACCGCCACTCTGCAGAACTCTTCTCTCTCGGTAAGAATGGTTACAATCGTCTCCTTGTACTGGAACTTGAACCTCTTCATATTCCTATGAGCTTTCTGACCTCTTCAAGCGAGTGCTGAACGGTTCTTCTGCTCTCAACAGCTATAATTTTCGGTAAAAGCCTTAAAGCGGTCAGATATTTACCCTTGAGCATTGCATCCACAAACTTCTGCTCGTTCTCGACCCACTCAAGCTCTTTCAGTATTCTCTGCTCGTAACTTTCGAGTTCAGAGTTCAGCAAGCAGTCAGCGAGAATTCTTGCAGATGCGAGTGCTGGGGCGTTCCCCTCGCCAGCGCCACTGACGCATCCGATGGCCTCACCAACACCCACAACATTGCCGCTGACAAACGGCTTGCAGCGTGAAGGGGGAAGCATTCTGACCTCTCCGATACAGTTACAAGCTGGTTTTGTGGATTTGAAACCGTATTTTGCTCTAAGCTCGGCCAGCAGTCTTTCGATCTCTCCCTTATCAACGTTCCCTGCCCCTATATGCCACCATCCGTCTCTGAGGGGAAAAGCCCATGCATAGCCCGTTCTTTCCATCCGGATATAGAGGTTCGGCTCTATGTCGTGCCTCTCCTTGGTTTGAACTGTTGGAAGAACCCTGTCGTTCTCGATCTTAGGCAGGTACGCTCTGGTAACACCAGTTGCGTCAACCACGATTTCTGGCTTCTTGCATTTGTCCATCTCGACCCAGAGGTCGGAAAGGAGCTTTTTCTTGTCAAAGATTACGACATCTCTGTTTTTCAGCCACACGCCGTTGGCCACAACAAATTCCGGCTTTAGAATAACATAATCGTCGAAATTCAGGCCAATTTCTGAGTAAAAGCTTTTGGCCTCGCTGTAAACAATCCCCCATGCGCATCTGCAGTCCGGCTCCCTTCTCCTGTCGTAGATGGCAACCTTCAGTCCCTCGGAGGATAAAAGGTGGTAGAGGTATGTACCAGCTATCCCTGCACCGTATATCTGAATCATAGCGACTGCAGATTCTCCACAACTGCCTCAGCAAACTCCCTTGTCCCCACCTTCGTCCCACCCATGTGGCGGTGGATGTCGTAGGTAACTATTCCGCTGCTTATCGTCATCTCCACAGCCTTCTTTATCATCTCACTCGCCTCTTTCCATCCAATGTACTCGAACATCAGCGCGCCGGTGAGGATTTCAGCCGTAGGATTAACCTTGTTCTGCCCTGCATACTTCGGAGCTGATCCATGAACGGGTTCGAAGACACCTATGCCATCTCCGATGTTGCTTCCCGGAGCTATTCCCAGCCCGCCTACAAGCGCTGCAGCAGCATCGCTGAGGTAATCTCCGTTGAGGTTTGGCAGGGCTATGACGTCGTATTCGTCAGTTCTGGTCAGAATCTGCTGGAACATGTTGTCGGCAATTCTGTCCTTAACGACAATCTTTCCCTCGGGCTGCTCCCCGCCATACTTGTCCCAGAGTTCACCCTCGGTTATGCAGTAGTTTCCGAACTCCTGCCTTGCCACCTCATAACCCCAGTCCCTGAACGCCCCCTCTGTGTACTTCATGATGTTCCCCTTGTGTACCAGCGTGACGCTTTTTCTGCCGTTCTCGATCGCATACCTTATGGCCATCCTCACGAGTCTTTTTGTGGCAAATTTGCTTATTGGTTTAATTCCGATTCCTGAGTCCTCCCTTATCTTTACCCCGAGCTCTTCCCTGAGGAATTTTATGAGCTTTAAAGCCTCCTCACTTCCTTTAGGCCATTCAATTCCTGCATAGACATCTTCAGTGTTTTCCCTGAAAATCACGAAGTTCACCTTTTCAGGATGCTTAATCGGGCTCGGCACACCTTTGAGATAGTAAACTGGCCTAACATTGGCGTAGAGGTCCAGAACCTGCCTGATTGTAACGTTCAGACTTCTGAACCCACCCCCAACAGGAGTTGTGAGGGGGCCTTTAAGCGCGACTCTGAACTCCCTTATTGCGTTCAGCGTATCTTCGGGGAGGTAATTTCCGTAAAGCTTGTAGGCATCCTCTCCTGCATAAACCTTGAACCACACGATTTCTTTGCCTATTTTCTCCACCGCCGCATTAAGAACCTTGATGGCTGCCGGAACCACATCCTTACCAATTCCATCTCCTTCAAAATAGGGGATTATCGGGTTATCCGGAACGATGAGCTTTCCGTTTTCATATCTAATTTTCTCTCCATTCTCTGGAGGCTTGACCTTCTCGTACTGCATGTCGGAAGGCTGTGGAGGTATATAAAATCCTTCCGTTCTTGATTAAGACTTTTAACCCAGACGCGGATTTTCATTCAATGCGCCTTAAAGATATCTTCATTTCTGAGCTGAGGAAGAGAGGGGTGGAGAGGGTAGGGACGAGATTGAAGAAGGTGATGTCCTCACCAGACCCAATTGCAAAGATGGCTCTTTACGTGGCAAACGGCAAGGCTGAGGTTTGCAGGAGTGATGGAGGGTTGCAGCATTCTTTCACCCTCGATGGGCGTTTCGTCAGCCTATCCCCGCAAGCATACGTCGGGAAATGTAAATCTGAAATTCTGCTCAGCAAGGATGAGCTGACACAGCATCCGTTTCCGTTCGTTGTTGTGGACTGCCGATTTTACGACGAGCATACGGAAAAGGAGATGTGGAAGATAGAGCTTCAGGTGAAGCAGACTCTCGGTATCGTTAGGGAGTACATGTGGGATGATAAACTTGTTGTAACCTACAGAGATGTTGGATTCGGGCGCTTTTGGAGAACAACGGAGGAATTTTTGAGGGAGAGTGGGATTAAGAAGGTTGTTCTCCTTGACCCAAACGGGGATGAACTTTACGGTAGAACAGGGGCGAAGTGCTTCATTATTGGCGGTATAGTGGATAAAACTGGGACAAAGAAGGGTTACACCTCAAAAATAGGAAAGGCACTTGAGAGGGAAGGTGTAGAGGTTGACTACAGGAAGGTAGAGCTCAGAGGAGATGTTGTGGGAGTTCCGGACAGAATTAACCACATTGCCGAGATTCTGCTTAAAGTTGAGCTGGACGGAGAGGATGTGGAGAAGGCGATAAAGGCAGTGCAACCACCACTTGTGGCAAAGTGGAGGCTGAGAAAAGAGCTGCACGACAAAACGGTGAGAGTATGCTTGGGAAGGAAAACTGTTAGAGTTGTTGAAAGAGGGGTTTTTGATGAATTCAGAGAATGGCTCAACATAACCAGAAAAGATTTTTACGAGGTTTGCAGGGAGCAGAAGTTCTTTGTGGTTTCTGAAAAGGTTATGGATTGGATAAAGAGCTTGGAGTGGGATGAAAGGAAGAGGTGCTTCAGGGTTAGGTAATTTTATAAAAAAGATTTATGAGTGACGCCCCTTCTACACTCATGTGGTTGAAAAGATAGCCAGACCTTTTTCTAAAAGAAGCTCTTTGAGAACTTTATCGCACTTCAGTCTAGATCTACAATTCGGGCTCATGGATAGATAATTGGTGGAAAGCTATTATCCAATCAACTTTGAACTCTCTCATGAGTTTGAGACTCTTGAATCCGCTTGGCTATGTTCTCTAATACTCTCCTCAGAAATTCCTTCCATCTGTATGTTTTTTTCTGCAATAGTACTCTATCGTTTCGTAAATCTTCGCAGAAACTGTGATCGTTATGGATTTTAAAGCTTCGCCAAGTTCGCTTTCCCTAGAGTCCCTCACCTTACTTAAAATTTCCTTTAGGTGTAAACGACGTGTCCGAATAAGCATCAAACAACATAAATAATTGAACAACTTACCATCTTTTATGGTGACGGCGGATATAGCAGAAAATAACCTTGTTGAGTTGCTGAAAGAGTTTGACATCTTTGAGAGGAACGAAGTGTCCATAGAAATAAAACTTGCAGCAATAGCAATGTACATCCTCTCATCAAGCATCAGAAGAATCGCTTTACTCCTGAATGTTGGTAAGTCAACTGTCCATTACTGGATTGACAGATTCAAGGACGTTCTTAACTCTGAAAGAAGAGAAAAGGTGTCTAAGTTAGTAATATCAAGAATAGCAGTTGATGAAACAATTCTAAAATATA
>JAPDIT010000076.1 GCA_029259455.1 Archaeoglobi archaeon | reverse complement strand
GTTGAAGCTCCCTATAAGTTTCTGAAGAGGTACTTCAAGAGAAATTTGAGTGAGTCGGGTTTTTCAGCTGATAAAAGAAGGTTTGGGTGGTTGATAAGACAGAAAAGAGGAGATGGGAGAGAGATGGTTCTGTTTGCTGTTGGTTTGCTGCACAATCTTTTGCAATCAGGGTTGGGTAATTTTGTCCCCAAAGTCCCCTAAGAATAAAAAACTTAAAAAGCACTTGTGAATTCTACACTTCAAGATGGACATTGGATGCATATCGGTTTCTCACAAAAATGCCAGTGTTGAGGAAATTGAGAAGATCTGGCTTACTGTAAAGCCGAGACTGGGGGAGATCATCTCGAAATGTAATTTCACCGAGTATGCTTACATTTTCACCTGCAATCGATTCGAAATTTACCTTGTGGGAGAAAATCTGGAAACCTGTCTTAGAGAAATTGTCGAGGAACTTGGCATATCGGAGAAGGTTGAAGTTCTTACCGGCGAGAGCTGTTTGAGGCATCTGCTGAGAGTTGCCTCGGGCATAGAGTCAATGATAGTCGGAGAGGAACAGATTCTCGGTCAGGTTAGGCAGTGCTTCAATGTCTGCAGAGAGAGCGGACATACGGGAGAGATTCTGGAGAGGGTTTTCGGTAAGGCTGTGCAGGTTGGTAGAAGAGTGAGAAGGGAAACGGCAATCTCGAAGGGCTCAGTTTCTATAGGCTCTGCTGCGGTTGAGGTGGCTGAGAGAACTCTGGGAACTCTGAAAGGAAAAAAAGCTCTGCTTGTTGGAGCAGGGGAGATGGGGACACTCGTTGCGAAAGCAATAGCGGGGAAAGAAGTTGAGGCTGTACTGATCGCAAACAGGACGTATGAGAAAGCTGAAGAACTCGCAAGGCGGATTGGTGGAATTGCAGTAAGGTTCGACAGACTGGTTGACTATCTTAAGATCTCTGACGTGGTTATCTCAGCTACCTCCGCTCCCCACTTCGTTATAACCAGGAGCGATGTGGAGAAGGCTATGAATGAAAGAAAACAGAAGCTCCTCATAATCGACATAGCCCTACCGCGAGATGTTGAGGAAAGTGTAGCAGAGATTGAAGGTGTAGAGCTTCTAACAATTGACGATTTGAGGAGGGTCAGCGAAGAAAACCTCGCCAGAAGGAAAAAAGAAATAGAGAAAGTCGAAAGAATTATTGAAGAGGAGCTGGAGCAGCTGAAGCTGCTTTTGAAGGACATCTCAGCAAGAAACGCAATTGCTGCAATGTACTCTCTCGCCGAGAGGTTCATTGATGAAGAGGTGGATGAGCTTTACGCGAAGCTAAGCGCCAAGTATGGCATTGGAGAGGATGTGAAGAATCTTCTCAACGACTTCGCCAACTCTTTAGTCAAAAAATTTCTGAGAGAACCGACGGTTCGGTTGAGAGAGGCTGCTAGAAAGGATGAAATTCACGTTATTGAGTCTGTAAAGTATGTTTTTGGTGGTGGAAATGGCAGAATTCCCGAAAGTAAGAATGAGAAGGTTGAGAAAAGCGAACCTGAGGTGGATGTTCAGAGAAACGAGGTTGAGTCCTGAAAACCTCATAACACCGATTTTTGTTGACGAGAACATCAAAGAAAAGAAGCCCATCGAATCCATGCCCGATTATTTAAGAATTCCTCTCGAAATGGTCGAGAAGGAGGTCGAGGAGTGCCTTGAGAAGGGATTGAAGAGCTTTATACTGTTTGGCATCCCCTCCTATAAAGATGAAATAGGCTCTCCCGCTTTTGACGAGAACGGCGTCATTCAGAAGGCTGTGAGGCGGATTAAGGCAGAATTTCCGGATGTTGTAATAATAACCGACGTCTGTCTGTGTGAGTACACCACTCACGGCCACTGCGGTGTTGTGAGGGATGGGGAAATTGTGAACGATGAGACACTTCCGATAATCGGCAAGACTGCCGTAAGCCATGCGGAGAGTGGAGCAGACATTGTTGCACCGTCCGGAATGATGGATGGCATGGTTAAGGCGATAAGAGAGGCGCTTGATGAAGCAGGTTTTGAAAGCGTTCCCATTATGAGCTACTCGGCAAAGTATGCTTCGAACTTCTACTCTCCCTTCAGAGATGCTGCCGAGAGCGGTTTCAAGTTCGGTGACAGGAGAGGGTATCAGATGGACATTCACAACGCGAGAGAGGCGATGAGGGAGATAGAGCTTGACATCAGAGAGGGGGCCGACATAATAATGGTCAAGCCCGCCCTACCTTACCTCGACATCATCAGAATGGCGAGAGATCGCTTCAACCTGCCCATTGCCGCTTACAACGTCAGTGGGGAGTACAGCATGGTTAAGGCAGCTATAATGCAGGGATGGCTTAGCGATGAAGCAATCTACGAAATTCTCGTGTCCATAAAAAGAGCTGGAGCGGATTTAATCATAACCTACCACTCGAAAGAGATTGTAGAAAAGCTTCAGTAAACTCTAGCATCGACAACAACGTGATAAACTCCCGGAGAATAATTTTTCACCTTTTTGAAGTTCAGAATTTCGCACTTCTTCCCCATTCTCCCGCATGCTTTTTTCACTCTTCTTACGGGCCTGTCGATAATCGCCTCAGGTGTCGATTCGTGGTAGTGGATAACCCCTTCTCCTCTCAAAGCTCTTATTGCTGAATAGAGGTAATCGTGGCAGTAAATGTGCCCCATAACAACTCTGTCAGCAACACCCTCGGGAGTGACGAACTGCGAGTCTCCGAGGATTGGGATAATATTTTCCACTCCGTTCAGCCTCATATTCTCCAGAAGGAAGTGACAAGAATCTGGATTAATCTCAATCGCGTAAATCCTCTTCGCATTTGAGTGAACTGCTATCGGTATTGAGAAGTATCCAATCCCGGCGAACATGTCAACAACAACTTCTCCATCCTCAACGAGCCTCGCAACCCTCATTCTCTCCGCCTGATTGCCTAGGCTGAACATGACCTTCGTAACATCAAGCCTGAACCTGCATCCGTTCTCCTTGTGCTCCGTAACGCTACCCTCTCCGGCAATTAACTCCATTTTCGGCTTCCTCTTCATCCCAAACCTGCCGAAATCGCACCAGACAGCCCTGCAGGAGTTAATCTGCATTAAAGCTTCCCCTATTGTTCTCGCATACTTCCTCGCCCTCTCGTCAAGCTTGACAATAACTATATCTCCTATCACCTTGTAATTTGTTGGAATAAGCTCTTCAGGAACCTTGCCCTTAAGAACCTCTTTGAGACTCTTTTTTCTTGAGAAGACGGGATTCTTCTGCTCAACTATCGTGTATCCTTCAAAAAAATTTTCAGCTCCATCAACAATCGGAATTTCCACGTAATCTCCAAAAGCAGTTATCCTACGGCTTTTATCCTTAACTCCAAGCCTTTCAGCGAGCCTTCTAACCTGTTCAGCCTCGCTTTTCGGAACCCTGACTGCCTTCATATACGGAGAAAAATTTGCCGTCTTTCTCAAATACCTTAACCTCAGCCCCTATATCTGCCCCCGAAGGCTTAAGAGTGGTCACCACTCTGCCATCCTCACAAACAACTTCAACGGCCTCAGAATCGGCGTTGACAACGACACCACCCTTCAACTCCTCTCTTCTCACGACAACTCTCTCACCGCTGAGGTTGACAGTTTTTCCGGTAACTATGTCAGAACCTTTTCCAACCACGGAGTTTCTGACAACTACAAATCTGCCGTCTTTCTCAACTATGTCGCCTTCTCTGTACTCAGGCAGCCTGACGGAGTATGTGAATCTGTACACATCTCTGCCGTCAATTCTCGTGTGGAGCTTCTTGCTCTCCTTCAAACTTCCCCCGAACTTTTTCAGAATCATCCTCGATACTTTCTTACCAATGTTCCTGCTTCCGAAGAAGATGTTGACACCCTCTTTTTTCCTTTCTATTTTTGAAACAAAGGCCTTCTGGTCTTCAGGGGCGTTCGAAATAACCTCATCCACAATTTCAAGTGCTTTTTCAATTTCCTCGTCACTCAGCTCTCTCCTATCTGCCCTTATTTGTACGATGGACTCGTAATAACCTCCAGCTTCTCTGCTGCACCTCTCGCAGAGCACCTTGTTGATTCTGTATTTCAGTGGAACTGTAACTTCAACCTCTTCACCAGCAATGTTTCCTCTAAACACGCAGTAGTCTTTGGATATCACGACCTCACTGACGTCAAACTCTTCCGAAACCCAAGCACTCTTCAGTACTGATTCCTCAATCACTTTCTCAATGCTGCTTTCCACCCATCTATTTCCCATTCTGATGAAATTGCATCTGCTGCAAATGGTTATCTCAAACTCGTCGATTCTGGCAACTTCATACTTCTCAATCATGCATTTTCCGCACAAACTCCCGCTCTCAATTTCTTTTCCGCATACAACACACCTCACATCACTCCTTGTATGCGGCTTCTTAAAAATCTGAACCGAAAACTTTATATTACTTTAACCTAACAATAAGTTAGGTAAAGAAAGTTAAGAAAAAAAGGTTAGGGGGAGGTGATGGGGATGCTGTTTGACCCGTTCGAGGAATTGAGAAGGATGCAGGAAAGGTTTAACAGGTTGCTTGAGGAATTCGGCAAATTCCCAGAAATAAAAGAGTTCAGAATCGCCGCACCAGTTGACGTCATTGACGAGGGAGACCAGATCAGAGTTGTTGCCGACCTGCCTGGGTTCAACAAAGAGGACCTGGAGATCTATTTTGAAGATGGTGACCTTGTCATAAAGGCTGAGAAGAAAGAGGAGACTGAGGAGAGGAAGGGAGAGTACCTGAGAAGGGAGAGAAGGATGGGTAAAATTTACAGAAGGATAGCTCTGCCTGCAGGAATTGACACAAATGCAGTTAAAGCAAAGTACAACAACGGAGTGCTTGAGATAACAGTTCCAAAGGTGAAGAAAGACAGGAAGACCGTCCAGATTGAGTAATTTAGGTTTTTTAACTTTTCTTTTTTGAATTAAACTCAATTTTGTAAAACTAAACTATTAATGCGTTTATACAACCTCAAAAAGCTTTTAAAGGATTGAAAAGATTGCCTTCATGGAAATAGAAAAAGAAGTTGAAAGGCTGATCCGGGAAGGAAAAATTCTTGACGCTTTTGAATTTGTAAAGCAATCTGCTCCTGAAGAGTTGAGAGAAACAATAGAGAAGTCTTTCAGAGATGCTGAGGAAATTAAAAAACTCGATGGAATCTGGAAAAAGCTCATGCTAATCCTTCATTTCGTTTACGCTTCTCAGGATGCGGTTGAAAGACAGGACAAACAGTCGCTTGTTTCGTGTGTCGTTTCTTCTGTCAACGCAATAAAGCTAAGCATGGAGCTTGGGATGAAAAGCATAACGCCAATTCTAATGAGAAACGCTGCAAGAGCTTTGATCCTGATGAACATGAAGGAAAACGCGGAGAGGATGTACACAGAAGCTGAGAAAATATGCGAGGAAAATGAGGACGAAGAGCTGCTTGCAGCAATAGAAAATGACCTCGCAACGCTTTATTACGATATGGGCAAGTACAACGAGGCCAAGGTTAAGGCGGAGGAAGCATTGGAGATCAGGAGGAGAATTGGCACAAAGGAAGAGCTTGCAGAAAGCTTCGCTACTGCCTCAGAAATTTACGTAAAGCTTGGCGACTTTGACGAGGCAGAGGAATGCTACAGAGAAGCGGAGAAGCTGTACAGAGAGCTGGTTGAAGAGGCTAAGTCATTCAAGCTCAATCTCGCCATCCTGCTGAGTAACTACGCAATGTTCCGTAAGAAGCTGGGAAAGTATCAGGAAGCAGATAAAATGTTCAAGGAAGCACTTGAGATATTCCAGAGTCTTGAAAAGATTGACCCTGACTTCATGCAGTTCGTCGCTGCTGCTTACAGACATCTTGGGGATCTTTACAGAGAGATGAAGGATTATTCGAAAGCCGAGGAGTACTACAAGCTTTCGAGGGAGAAGTTCAGGGATATACAGAAAAGATGGGAGAGCGTTGCCAGTTAGCTTAAACCTCACAACTTTTTATATCTACCTCCACAACCTCTCCTCTCGGCTCTTTTTCCTTGAATATCTGCCCTTCAAATCTGTAAACCTCCGCTCCGGTAAGCCAGCAGTCGGGCGGTAAGCCAGCTTTCATACACGTCTCGCTCAGAAACTCCTCAGCATCCATGTTGTACTCCACGGCAACCTGTGGTAAGAGCAGTCCAGAGAATGGGCCCATTTTAACAATAAGCCCGTGTTTCCCAATTTCAACATGAGTGGGCAAGTCCTTGGGTTTTGCATCTATTTTCTCAGGAGGAGTCAGAATCGTTACCTCCACAACAATTTCGTCCATTTCACTCAGCCTCACAGGCTCAAAGCGTGGATCATCGACGGCAGCGGCTATTGCAGATTCAATAATCGCCTCATCAAGTCTTTTAACCGGATAGGGAAAGCCGATGCAGCCTCTAAGGTTACCGTGCCTCGTCAGGGTTGTGAAAACACCCCTCTTTTCAGAAAAAACACCGTCAAGTCTTTTCTGGGGTATCCTCCTTTCTTCGAGATAAGTCTCTATCGCCTCTCTCGCAAGCTTAACAGCTCTTTTGCCATCTTCCTTACTCAGAAGTTTGACCATGAGGATAGTGTGTTTTAAATTTATTAACGTTGTTGCCTCTTTATGATTGTCGGAATTGACGTTGGAGGCACAAACACAGACGTTGCCATTCTTGAAGGAGGTAAATTTCGGACCGAGAGCTTTAGAACCTCCGAAGTGCTTCAAGACTTTTCAGATTTTATAAAGAAAAATTTTGGTGATGCTCAGGCTGTTGGAATTGGTCTGGCGGTGTGGTTTGTTGACGGCAAGGCCGTTAAAGCACCAAACTTGCCGGCAATCCCTGCAATAGAGCTTGATATTCCGTTCATTTTGGACAATGATGCCAACTGCTTTGCGTACTTCTCCGCAAAAAGTCTCAACTTCAGGCATTTGCTTGGGGTTACGGTTGGAACTGGCGTTGGGGGAGGGATCATCGCTGATGGCAGGGTTTACAGAGGTAGAGGTGCTGCGGGGGAAATCGGACACACGTTTGTTGGTGGGGAGAAGAGATGCAGGTGCGGGGGCACAGGGCATCTTGAAGCCTACTTCGGAGGCTGGAGTTTGAAGAACATCAGGGAGCTGATAGAATCGGGTGAAATTTACGGAATGGCGGAGTTCACTCTCTTCTGCCAGTCTATAGCCAATGCAGTCATGATTCTGAATCCTGAGGCAGTAGCGATTGGGGGAAGAATAGGTGGGAGGCTGGACGAGAGATTGGTTGAAGAAAAGGTTAGCAGATATCTTCCGGAGGAAATAGATGTTGCAGTTAAAACTGTAAGAGATGATTATGCTGTGGCTAAGGGAGCAGCACTTCTAGCCCTTGATACCATCTCTCAAAATCAGCCATGAGCCCGGCTTTTTCCATTAAATCGAGTGAAACGATAAACTCATCCTGAGTCTCCCTCTTTGTTCCCACGATGAGGTAGAGCTTTCCATCGATTTCCTCAACGTCCCCTCTTGCCAGAATTCTCTCCCCCCTGAACGCCTGCCCGACGAAGGTGTGTGTGAAGCTCAAAACCGCCTCTACCTCAGAATGCTCCACCGGATAGTATCCCGGGTAGTCGAAAACCAGCGAGTCGTCCTTTACACTCGCTTCTATTTCCGCTTTCCCCTTCTTGACACCAACCTCTTCAGGCACATCTCTTCCAATCTCCTCGTAATCTCTGACGTAAAGGAGGTCGAAGTATGTGCTTCCCAGAAACGCTCTGTGGTACTTCCTCCTTTCATGCAAGATGAAGATTTCGTAAGGGAGCGGAATCTTCCTTTTTTGGTAGATGAAGTCCCAGGTTGCATCATCCGGCTCAGAAAGTTTCCCGTTTTCTATGCTTTTTCTCAGCTTTTCCCTTGCCCTGAACCACCAATTGCCGTAGACGATGAAGTCAACGTCAGAATCCTCACCTTCCAGCCCTATCAGCCTTGAGCCAGTTATGCCTATTTTGTCCTTCGGGATTTCGGAGAAGAAGTCGACGATTTTTCTGACCTCAGGTGATCTCATGGCAAATTCGAGCCTCTTTTCCGGTTTGTACACCTCCTCCACAACGCTGTACGGAAGTCTGAACACACCAGAACTCAAGTACTTTTTGGCGAGCGGAGAACTTACAGCTTCGTCGTGAGAGAGTTTTCTGTACCTTTTTCCGTTAAGCTCCCTGTCCCCACTGCTGTCAGGAACGTATCTGAGAAAGCTTTTCACCCTGTCCTCATTTCTGTATCCGACGACAGAGAAAAAGCATCCCTCGGCCTTTACGAAGTCTCTCAGTCGAACTGGCTTATCGTCCCTCATACTTTGCATAAACCCTTCTTATCTCCCTAGCCCTTGCTCTTTTACCTTCTCCCCTCAAAACACCGCCGGAAATCAGCTTGATTCTGTGTATTCTAAACCTTTTTCCGTTTATGTACAGAACCTCTCCTACTTCAAACTCAGTCTCGCCATCAACAACCATCTTGTAGGGTGTTGTTACACTCCTCTTGTGGAGGCTCATTCTGACCTCCACTTCTCCAACATCCCTGAGCCAGACCGTCTCTATCTCTCCAACCTTCCCGCTTTCCGCCCTCTTACCGTTCTTCAGCTCAATTGATGTGATTTCGCCTATTTTGTGACCTTCCTTAGTCTCCACAATGTACTCGTCTCCCTTCTCAAGCTCGTCTCCCTCGTAGGCCTTTATTGAACCCCTGACTGATTCAGCTCCGCTGCTGATTATTGCCCTTACCTCCACCTCCCTTCTGGGCAGATGAGTTGTAAATGTCCCGCACTCCGTGCACCTGTAGAGGTGCTTCTCCTCCCTGATGAGTTCGTGAAGCGTTTCCTCACCGCAGGTGTCGCAGTATATGTACTCTCTTTTCATCTTCCCACCTTTAACTCACTCAGATGTTAAGCTTTCTCTCCCAGCCTGTCTTGAAAGAATTTGCCAGCAACCTCTTCAATGTCGAGGCCAAGTGGATAAATGCTTTCGTCAATCTTGAAGTTCTTCTCCGTCCTCTCAAGCATTCTCACGGGAAAGAACTTCCACTTCTTCTTGGGAAGCTTCAGGGCAACGTATGCCTCAGCCCCGAAGTCGTCTGCAAAAGACACAAGCTTCTCCACTTCGTCACTGGAGAGGTAGAGGGGCAAATCTTTCCTCATCTTGACCTCTATAGCCAGATATACTTTTCCATTTCCCGCAACTATGTCCGGACAGGGAAAAGAGGAGACTCCACTACCCGCAACCCTGATTGCAGCCAGACCGACTTTCCAGAGTTCTGCTATCAAGTCCCTTTCAAACCTCGAACCCTTTGATTTCATTCAACAACCACAATCTTTTTAAATTATTTATTAACTTTGCTTATGTCGAAGCTGCTCGTAATTATTGCAAGCGGTAAGGAGGCGAAGGAGAAAGCTGTTGCTGACTGCTTTTTGCGACGAACTCAATGAAGTTTGGGTGGGCTGAAAAGTCGAAATCGTGTTTTTTGGCCCCTCGCAAGACCTTCTTGCTGAGGATGAGAGCTTTAGAGAGCTCGTAATTAACCAGCTTGGAGAGTACAAGCCTCTAGCATGCAAGTTCATTGCCGACAGCAAAGGGTATTCCGAAAAGCTCAGCTTCACAAGGCTTGAGTATGTAGGGGAGATTGTGAACAGGCTGATAGATGAAAGTTTCGCTCCCATGGTTTTCTAGTTACTTTATTTTTCTCGGGTCGGTTATCTCACCATATATCGCTGTTGCTGCTGCCACAGCGGGGTTTACAAGGTAAATCTTGCCCTCCGGGCTGCCCTGTCTCCCGATGAAGTTTCTGTTGGAAGTTGAAACACTCACCTCCCCACTCGCAATCAGCCCAAAGCTCCCTCCCATGCATGGTCCACAGCACGGTGCTTCAACCAACGCTCCCGCATCGACGAATATCTCAATCAACCCATCCTTCAGAGCCCTCTTGTACTCCCTCACACTTGCCGGGATGACGATTAGCCTTACGTTTGACGCGACTTTCTCACCCTTCAGTATTTCAGCGGCAATCTTCAAATCCTCATACCTTCCATTTGTGCAGGAACCTATAAAGACTTGATCGACTCTTGTCCCTTCAACCTCGGAAATTCCTACAACATTGTCAACCCTGTGTGGAGCGGCAACCTGAGGCTCCATTCCCGTCACGTCAAGTTCTACTTCTTGAAATGCAGCATCCTCATCGCTTTTCAGCGGCTCACCGTCATAAGGCCTGCCCATAGCCTTCAGATACTCGAGAGTTGTTTTATCCGGTTCAACAATCCCTGCCTTGCCTCCCATCTCGATTGCCATGTTACACATCGTCAACCTGTCAGCCATGCCGAGTTTCTCCACAACCTCTCCGGCATAAATGCAGGCCTTGTAGTTCGCTCCATCCGCTCCTACCATCCTTATCAGCTTCAGAACTATGTCTTTGCCGTAAACGTGCCTCTCAAGCTTTCCGTGAACGTTAAATTTGATGGATTCCGGAACTTTGAACCACAGCTTCCCCATCGCCAGAACGAAGCCCATGTCGGTCGAGCCGATTCCGGTGGCGAAGGCTCCAAGCGCTCCATACATGCACGTGTGGCTGTCAGCACCAACAATCAGCATTCCCGGCTCAACGTGATTTTCCACCATTATCTGGTGAGCTATACCACCTTTAACGTCGTAGTTCAGAATTCTCTGCTCTTCTGCAAACTTTCTCAGCATTTTGTGGTTTTCCGCAGCATGAATACTGTCAGCAGGAACCTGATGGTCAAAAGCCATTATAACCTTCTTGTCGTCCCAAACTTTCGCATTTTCCCCCAGAATTTCCCTGAAAGCTTTAATTGCAAGAGGGGCGGTGATGTCATGAATCATCGCGAGGTCGATGTCGGCCATTACAAACTCTCCGGCCTTTACCTCCTTGCCGCTAGCTCGTGAGAATATCTTTTCTACCAGGGTCTGAGCCATGTATCTGGGGATTCGGAGAGTTTTAAAAAAGTTTGGTTATATTTGAGCATGTGATTACGTTCAGAAACCTTTGATCCATACCAAAGATAGTTCTCCACCAATTAAACCAGGGCACAAGATTTTTAAGCAGATTTGATCAGTAAGCTGTTGAACCCGCCTTAGCTCAGAGGTAGAGCGTGGGACTGTAGTCCGCCACTCCGCGGCAGGCGGAGATCCCATGGTCCCCGGTTCAAATCCGGGAGGCGGGACTGGGACATTAGGTTCAAACCCTCCTTTTTTTATTTGAACATTTGAGCTTACTGAGCTGATATTAATAATTTAAATAAATTTCACCTTAAATTTTGATTACATCTTGAGATATGTGGAACCAAAGAAATGTATTAAGATTTGAACAATTACCTAATACTTAATGTAAAACATCTAACACAAGCTTTGCTACGTCTTTGAACGACGTTACAAGTTCTTCTTTACAAATATTGTAAGCTGCTTGGAGTACGGCATCTGCAGCAATGATCTCTTCCTCCCTCAACTTACTCAAAGCATGACTGACTGCAAGCCCACAAAGTTTACCAGCAACAAAAGATCCGAAAGGAAAATCTGCAACGCTGAGAAACTCAGGATCAATAATTGATACCTTTCTTACAATTTTAGGTAGATTTTTCTGAACATCTCTTGTTGTTATCTTCTCTTTTACCTTGCCTGAAGAATACTTGCAGCGATTTCGCCTTAGAAGTTTGACTTCGGCTCTCCCAGTTTTTGTCGAAAGTAACCTATGAAGGGCTGGAACAACTTCACAGCTTCTCACAGCAATCTCTTCCTCTTCACTAAGACAATCATTGCAAACTTCAACATCCATAGTCATAAACTTCGAAAGCAAGTTTGCATGCCTTTTCTTTAGAACTCCCTTTGGCACGAATTGTCTGCTTAGCTCGTCGGCAAAGAGCCTTGCAGCCCTAAGAATTGGGTTCAGCTCGCTCTTTAAGTACGCATAAGCAAGTGCTACGCTATCTATGAGCAATGTATCTCCTCTAAACCAGACAAAACCCTTCATTTTTTTTGAAATGTAGTCTAAAAACAGCGTATCATCGTAAAAGGAAATTGCTCTTTCCTTACCTTTAGGAGCTCGTAAGATTTCGTCTCCTCTAAGAATTCCCATCTTCTTAAGCCTTCTCACAGCTATCCCCGCTATTCTATCGGCAATACCAAACTCTTTTAGTTTCTCTGTTGTTTCCTTAACAAGTGTAGTCTCTACTATCCTATCCCTTTTGAGGGCGATACTTGCGGCAATAATGCAAGCCCTATCCAACTTACTCTTCGTTACGTGGGCAAGAAGGAAACCAGCTTCTGCCCCGCTTAATCTAAGCAAAGGAGGAGCTGGTGTTAGCTGGAGAATCGGATAAGCCAACTCTATATTGTGAACAGATAGCTTGATCATGACTATTTGGCATCATCTTCATCTTGGAATATTCTACGCAGCTCTTCCAGCCTATCTTCATCTATCTCTCTTTTTACGTTCTTGTCACTTACTTTTTCGCCCTTTAAGTACTTCTTAAGCGCATACTCTAAAGCTGCAGTAAGCTCTTTCCCTCCCGCAGTCTCTTCTCCCATTATTCTTCTCCAGAACTCTGAATCGCTCCTCCTTACTGGAATCAGCTTGAATCCAGTCCCCGCTCTTATCACCTGCACAACGGGAAAATCGAAATCGTCTGGTGGGAAGATCAGCACAATGAAGTCTCTACCCTGCTCAGGCATAACTTCTCCAAACTCCTTGTACGGGTCAAAAACGACCCTTTTAACAGTCCAGCCCTTGTCTTTAGCCTCTCTAACCGTGCATTCCAACTCGTTGGTTTTAACGTTGAAGAGCATACCGTTTGATTCATACGCAATCTCGCCACTATGCTTGTTCACCCAAAGCTTTCTGCCTCTGTGATCCCTCTCCGGCTCATCAGTAGTGTAGAATCCACTCCTACCCCTCATATTGGTAAGAATCTGAAGTATTTGCCTCGCAGTTGAAGTGTACTCTTTTACGGTAGTTCCAGAACCCATTACAACGAATATTGCAACCCTGCCAGAGCTATACGCTTTTTTCAACTTCATTAAAAGCTGCCCAGGGCGAGTGTGCGTTGTTGTTTCTATCTCAACTGCAGCTTCCCTACCCCTCGTTAACTGCCATGCTCCACTCTTACTCATCTCTCTGTAAACTTTGTCCATCTCCTGATAGTTCATCGCAGCGGGATATTTCAGCAGTAGATCGGGCATGTACGCATCTCTAGCTACGGGAACTTCAACAACAAACCCGAGTTGGGTGAAGAACTCGTAAACCCTCTCAACAAGCTTTCTATGGTCAATTAAGCCAGCAAGAATTGAGTTAAACTTGCTGTCCCAAAAGTAAGATCTAATTTTGTCGGGCTTTGGATTGGCCGTATATTTTCCCTTAACGAGTTCGCTTCTGAGTTCTATTAGGTCCATTCTGTCAAAGATTTCCAAAAGATTGGCATATTGTTGCTCAGTGACACTTATTGCCCTCCTTCTTGCTTCTTCAGCAAAATTTCTGTAATTTAGCTCCAAACCCTTGATAACGAGGTTGTAAAGGACTTCGACCATTTCATCCACAAAACCATCTTTCAGTGAGAACTTGCTAATCTCCTTGATTCTTCTCAGGCTTGCAGAAAGATCCATTTCTGAAATGCGCTCTCTTCCGTAGAGTGAAAGAGATCTCTCGATAACTTTGTTGATCTCTTCTCTACTTCTAACTGGAGTTGTAGGTGGATAAGTTCTGATTATGAATGGGTCTGATAGCTCGTTTCTTACCATTAAACGTAGCATTACAGTGTACAAGCCTAAAGATAGCAGATCTTCATCCTTAACACCCGGAAACCTCTTTATCAGCGTTTTTGCATCGTTAGGATTCTGCGGGTTGAAAGTAATGATCGTTCCACAGTTTCCGTAGACAGCTTCTCTTATCTCGTGGGAGAGCTGGCTCGGATATTGTGTAGCCAAAACTAGCCCAAGTTTAAACGCTCTCGCTTCTGAGAGGATTTCATCGAAGGTTGAACCTTCAAACGCAAAATTCGCAAATTCATCAACGTACAGGAAGAACGGAACTCGTTCTTCTGGTGGTGTATCAACCCTCGACTTTGCAGCAGCCCATATTTTCGATATCACCGTCAAACCTACGAGCTGCATTATTGCTTCTCCAACCTCGCCCTTCGGAATTCTCACCAAGATTATTTTTCCAGAGTCGATAGCTTCTCTGAAGTCAAAAGAGCTCCTTCTATGAGCTACAATTTGCCTGGCAACCTTGTTCATAACCCAGTCGTTCAGACGCCTAATAACTGGCTCCATCACATCCTCTTTCATCTCGTTTATCTTCAACAAGTATTCTCTGATTATTGGATCCTTTACCGATTCTGCAAACTTGTTCCTTATCTCTTCATCCGTAAGAAGAACGTACAGATCGAGAAACGTCAGCTGATCTTCTTCTGACGCTCTCTCGTTGAAGTCAAGTATAGCTCTGATTAATGTTTCAAAAATTCTACCAAATCTTTCACCCCAAATTCTTGTCTGCTGCTTCATTAAAGCTACGAGATCGCTGACTATTACCTCCTTGATCGCGTTAAGCTGAGCATCGCTCAGATTCTTCTTGGGCAGTTCGAGAAAGTTCAGTCCAACTACTTTATCGTAATTTGCTGGATCGATCAGGATTACATCGTCGATTCTGTGTTCTGGCACTCGCATGAGAACTTCTTCAATAGCATCACCCTTTGGATCGATGAAACATAGTCCATAACCGGCATGCATGTCCTGGACAATCATGTTAACGAGAAGAGTTGACTTTCCCGATCCGGTAGCGCCGCAGATGAATACGTGGCGGAATCTATCTTGAAAGTTAATTGGAACGTGTATGTCTCCCCTTATATTGTCAGTGTATACGCCTAGATACAGCGGATCACCGTACTTCCTGTTGGTTAAGAGTTTCTCGTAACTAGCTTCCCTTCTTTCTTGTACAGGCTTAGGATTTGATTTTTTACTTCTAAGCTTTTTTAGAAATCCTAACATATTTACCACACTCGATTAGACCCTCTTCCAGCAGTTCCCAGAAATTCCAATTCGCCCAGAGATGCAAGCACATTAACGTGATAGTTACCCTCCCCAGGAATAGCTACGAGAGCTGAAGAGTATCCAGAAGTTTTACCCTGTGCAGCTTCCTTTACAAACCTCTCTCCAAAACCGGAGATGTTCAGGATCTTTTTAACCTCCTGTGGAATGGAATCGAGTCTAAAGATTACGACTATGTTTGCGTTCGTTAAGATCACTCTTCCCTCCTCATGCCCAACGAACTCCTCAAAGCTCTGGCTGATCAGAGTATATCCGACCTTGTAGTGCCTTGAGTGCCTCACACTTCTCTCCAGAAACGCTCTGATCTGCTTGTACCTCATGAAGTAGTGCGCTTCATCTATTACGACAATTTTTCTACCACTCTCACCCCTAACTCTCGAATCAATCCACGTTAACACTGCATGCAGTAAAAGTGGACTTCTTACGACTCCCTCAACCTCGCTGAAGTCGAAGTAAACTATTCTACCGTATATATCTACATTCGTTCTGCCGTTAAACATTCCCAGTTCAGATTTTTGCGAGAAAGCCTGCAGTGATGATTTAAGCCTCGCAGCAGCACTCTGCTCTTCCTGATTTTCTGTAACATCATCAAGCTTTGCAATCACATCGTCTATTATAGGCGGTTCAAACTCTGGAGTTCCAAATCCCCTCTCTTCATACGCCTTCTGTATGGCTTTCCTTAGCACACCGGATTCAGTCTTGTCCATTGGGCTTCCAACTTCTTCTTCAAAGAACGTGGAGAAGAACTCCATTAAAGCCATGAGCTTCTCTCTCAGCACATCAACTGGCTTTTTACCTTCTGGAATGAGAATGTCGAGAGGATTCATTGTAGCTTTACCAACAACGATTCTCTGAGCTCCGAGAACTTCAGCCAAATCAGTAAATCCGCCAAGGGGATCTACGAGGAATATCTTTATCTTGGGATCGTTTATGAACCACCTCAGCATTTCAAGCTTAACAAAGAATGATTTTCCGCTCCCAATTTTCCCGACTACAATTTCGTTGTGCCCTGCAAAGCTGAATCTATCTATGATAACGGGAGCTCGAGTTGCTGCATCGAAGCCGTAAAGTACGCCGGTGGGATGCATAATTGTGGGAAAAACGAATGAGAAGCATGATGCTACAGCATCGCTATCGACGAGTATTCTCCTTCTGAGCAAATCCTTGCCTTCGGGAAGGAAGCACTTGAATGCATCGAGCATCCTGTATCTAATCCTCTTCGGCTGGGCACCTTTAGACTTCATCTTCTGCATGAATTCTGCATGAGCATCTTCAGCAGCTTCTCTGTCATTCTTTAAGGGAGAAACTGCGAAGTACGTGCTTAAAGTGAACAACCTTATTCTCCTTGCCGTGAGTGCTTCCCTGTATCTATAGAGGTATTCAAGCTCCTGTTCGATGTGCTGAGTATCTATTCTTCCCTTCCTCCTCATTTCAGCAAGCTTACCCTCAAGCGATGTGATCTTCCTGTTAAGCTCTGTAATAACTCTTTCCTCGCTCACGGGCTCGATAAATTGGGTGAAGTCGAGTCTGAACGGCTTCCATGCAAACTCATCGGCAATCCAGCCCTCGTAAACCTTAGCCGGGTAGACAGAGATATAGCTCAAAACTATTGGATTACCGTTTACCGTTATCAGCCCCTTCTCTACCTCTATTAGCTCAGGTGCTATTATACTTCTATCCACTTCTTCTCTGTGGCCGTCTCTGTCGAGAAGCTTTGGAAGAAGACTCCTCTTCTTTATTCTCTTCTCTTTTCTTCTTATTGCTGCATCTCTCCTGGTTGCTTGTGTGTTATCGTTAACAGCAGCCGAAACTGTCCTCATTGCCCCACCTCCCTTAAAAGGAGCTTTGTAGAATCGTAGTTTGCCGGCATAATTCTCCTGTAATTTATGAGATCGTATATAGCAAGTATTCCGTCTCTGTTAAGGATTTCAGCCTGAATTCCACCCCTTTTGAGTCCAGCAATAACAGTCTCAACCCTTCTCTTTAGCTCTGGAACGTCTTCACTCTGAACTGTAACGACTATGAAGTATCTCCTCTGGATTGTTTCTTCAACAACCCGATTGAGCCATCTTATGTAATCGTCGAGAACGTTCCTAAGCATGGGATTCGCAGCTATATCCTCATCCCTGTACCTCAAAACGAGGTGGTTCATGTACCTGGTAATGTCGAACTCTCCGGCTATACTGAGGATCTGGATTGGAAAGTCGAGGGAGTTGAGCATGTCTTTATAAGAGTCGAGATACGCTCTCTGCTCAGCTGGAAGGGCATAGAAGAAATTTACTGGCTTTACCTCGATTACAGATGCTATTGATCCATCTGACAGCTTGCAGATCCAGTTGTCGACGAATCTCAGTGATGGAATGTACTTAGTCGTATCAATCTCATGAGCGTAAACGGTTTTTCTCTTTACTAGAAAATATGCAGCGTATGCTGGAAATGCGTATCCCGTTTCCTCTGGCATCATAGCCTTCAGCAAGATGAGAAGGGCGAATGTTAGAAGTGACGCAGCTATGGCGAACTCGCCGTAATCTGCGAGAAGTAGCCAAACAAATCCTGAAATCAGCCCTATTACGAGTAATTCGAGGGATGTGAAGCCGAATATTTTCAGCTCACCTTCGAGGACTGATGGAAAGTCTACGACTCTTAATCCTTCGTCCATGTATGTACTTCCACATCGATGTATTTAAATCTTAGGTGAAAGTATTTATTTAAGTAAGTATGGGTGAGATTATGAAAGTGCTTGAGAATCCAGTATTTTCGATAAGAAGGCATAATAGCTCAAATCAGAAGAAAAAAGGTGACGATAAATCCGAGAAGGGTTTTGTAGAGGTTATAAGTGAACTCTTACTGCTTGCAATCGTAGTGTTCGTGGCCTCACAGATTGCATTAGCACTGAAGCCACCAGAAGTTGAAAAGTATGCAGATGTGCTTATAAGGGATGCTAAGGAGCCCCTCGTAACCAATCAAGCGTTCGATGTAATCATGCTTGCTGGAAGTGTTAAATATCCCGATTTAAAGGTTGTTTTGAGGAATGCCACTGACGGAGACCTTATAGACATTGCAATGTATAATGGTAATCAAATTGCCGGCAACATTATCCAGGCTACGATTAATGATGCGGATAGTTACTTTTCTACGGGAGATGTATTGAGGTTTACTCACAGTGGAGTTCTACAACCTGGAAGGTATGAGATAACCATCGCTGATGAGGAACAAACTCTTGCAGATTTAGCTGTTGATTTGAAATGAGCTGGATTGTTTAACGTTGTCAGGCTGAAAAACCTTATCTGATCAGCCTATTAACCTCAAAAACTCCTCTGGTCTCAAAATCTTAAACTTGTGTTCCTTAATTTGAAACTCTTTGTTTTCATTTCTTAAATCAAGCAAATCTTTATCCAGAGTTATTAAATAATCTGCTTTTGAGGTATAAACAGCATCTAAAAACTTATTGTCCTCCTTATCTCGACATATGTTAAACTGCTCGTTTGGTTCAAGAAATCTAGCTTTCTTGTATATCTCGTAAAGCAAAGAGTAAAATAGCAAAGAATCTACTCTTTCTTTAATCTTTGGATAGTCTATTAAGACTGAATATTCTGCAAAAATATCATCTGACAAAATCAGCTCTATACATCCTTCATCTATTCGTTTAAATATGTCCTTGGACTTTCCACCTAATAGGGCGTTAACAAAAACGTTTGAGTCGACTACTACCTTAATTTTTCCCTCACCCATTTTTTAGCCTCGATTGCCAGTCTTTCTTTATCTTCTTCTGATAGGTCTTCGAACTTCTTGGAAGTCTCGTCCAAGATATCAGATAGTGCCTTATGCTTTTTAATGATCGCAAATTCGCCTATTCTAATGATCATTAACTCATCTTCGGGTTTGAACACATCTTTCGCTTTTACAATCCGAACATCCATACTGCTAATTACCTGTCAACCTTATAAAATTTTGTGATTGTCCGATTAGCAATCAATCTACCCCATGTTAGAAGGGATACTCGCCCGCATAAGTTAAAATATTCGCCTGAGTAAGTAATATAGGATGTTCCCGAATCAAATGATCAAAACCTTTGTCGGAAAAACAGTTAGGGTTGAATTGAAGGGTGAAGAGAGCACTCTCATAGGCAAGCTTGAAGGTGTGGACGATTACATGAACCTGTATCTCAGCGACACCGTCGAATACAAAAATGGTGAAAAGATAAGAAGTCTCGGAAACGTTATTCTGAGAGGCAACAACATCATTTTAATACAACCCCACGAAGAATAAAACACGTGGCTTCTTGACAACTAAGAAGCTCCATTGGATGGGTTATATACCCGTGTCTACGTACATTAAACTACATAAAGACAATCCCGATAAGAGTAGGATGTAATCTTTAAATACACTTAAATACACTTATCACTATGGCACACAAAACTCTGACAATATCGGAAGAAGCTTATAATGCATTGAAAAGATTAAAGAGGGAAGGAGAATCTTTTAGTGACGTTATTCTAAGGATAACAAGGGGTGCAAGCTTATTGGAATATATAGAATCAACAGAATTTTCGCAAGAGTTGGCAGATAGGATAGAAGAAGTTTACAAAGCGAGAGAGTTGGTAAAAGGTAGAGCTGTTGAGCTTTAAGGTGGTTCGATGGTCTGTCTCGAAACAGACTTCCTCGTAGCTCTCATAAGGAAAGACCCAAATGCCATAGCAAAGCTGAGAAAACTGGTTGAGAGCGGGGAAAGGCTTGCAACCACACCGATAAACGCTGCCGAACTCTTCAAAGGAGCGTACAGATCGAAGAACATGGATGAGAACTTAAGGAAAGTTAGGGGAATTTTAAGCAGGCTGGATTTGCTCGATTTCAACCTAACAGCTTCGGACATTTACGGCCAGATAACATCGGAACTTGAGAGAATGGGAGAGCCGATAGGAGAGATGGATGCACTAATCGCCAGCATAGCCTTAGCTCATAACGAAAGAATAGTGACGAGGAACGTCAAGCACTTTAGCCGCGTTAAAGGTTTGGAGGTTGAAAGCTGGTAGTAGGGTTTACTAAAACTGCTCCAGATGCGAACGAATTGAGTTAAATCAAAATATGGAAAAATGAGAAGGAAAGTTATAGTGTGTTTGGTTGGGCTAATCGTTATTGGACTTTTTTCTAGCTATTTGAATCAACATGACATTAACTCATTACTCGAATCAGCGTTCGGTGTAAAAACTGTAGAAGTCGATGAACTTAAGCAGATGGCTGAAAGAGGTGAAATACCCTACGAACTTTATAAACTGGCTTTATACGAAAAGTTAAGAAATCCTGATGTACTGTTCAAGTACGCATTTGGGAAGGCATATGTCTTCAAAAACGGTTCAAATTACCTCCTTGAGGGAAGATACATTGAAAGAATAAACGATACGTGGTATAGAGTTGTAGTTGTGTTTTACGATGATTTGTTCACAGAGAAATACTGTTCTGTCAAGGTTAATGTGAGCACAGAGCTCAGAAGTGGTTATGGAGTGGACTACCCATTTCTGAGTTATCTTAGGCTTTTACATAAGGAAAAAGGAATTATAGAAGCAAAAACAGAAAATGGAGTAGTCAGTAGAGAATTAGAGGTGTTAGTTTACAAAAATATCAATCCCGAAGACAGGAGGATTGCCGAGGAGATTGCAAACCAAATTCTAGACTTTGCATGTGAGAATGGTTTAACGAAGTCTCAAGCGGTTGAATTTACGTATTTAGAGTTCGTGCCCTTTGCGGTCGAATATCTCTGCGAAAACGAGTGGATGGCTAAACCGATCACTTTCATAGCTTTGAATGGTGATAAGCTGGTAAAAGTACGATTAAATATTAGTGACAGCCTTATGAAGTCCTTTCTCCTCCACGGTAAAGGTAGTTGCTACGTCCAAACCTTTGTTGCGGTGCACGTAGTTAACAGCATGGGTGTTAGATCTGCTGTATTAGAACTGTTTCGTCAAGGATATGGTGAATACCATGCGTTTTTAGCGATACCATACGATCAAGTAGAGGTAAACAAACTGAAAGGTTCGGATTCTATCGTGCCAGCAGTAATTGAGATCAATAAAAAACGGATACGCTGGCTGATTTACGATGTAGGAAGGCCGTATGAAGAAGGATGTCAGATGTATTTAGATGACATTATTTCTGACAAAACGGCATATCTCGTATCTTACTTACTATGATTAAACTTACTTACATATAAAAATAAATTTAAAAAATTTTATTCTTCAACAACCTGAACTGGATAGCTGGGCAACACGTTCCAGCTGTAACCCTGATACATTGGATTAGTTATGCGTAACACTGCATTGTTTCCGCTTTCAATGCTACCTGTCCATTCGTAATATCCGAGCTGAGTGAATTTAGTAAGGCCACCGCGGAGGTTAATGTTAGCAAGACCATCGTAAGGTGGCGATGTCGAGACAGGATTAGCAGCACTCCATACCGCTCCTGTTGCCGTCATTGGATCGACGTTACCGAAGTAGTAGTACTTTCCGTTGTACTCTCCAATGATGTAGTATGGTATCGTTCCTATACCGCTCTCGACGAGATAGAGTGGGATTCTTTGTAGTCTTGGGAATTGTGTAGGTGTCGGAGTAGGCGTTGGCGTAAGTGTGGGTGTCGGCGTTGGTGTAGGTGTAACAGTTGGTGTCGGCGTAGGAGTTGGTATTACCACTACAGAACCTGTGAAAATCTTCATTTTCTTAACATCGCATCCAGCTGCATTGCAAACTGTAACTATTGCATAATCTGATTTCGTAATCTTTATCCTGAAAGGCACTTCTACGATTTTCCTTTCGTTATCGTTCAGCTCTTTTGGCCAGTACAGCGGCTTGTACTTCTTTCCGCCGTACTTAAGCTCAAGCTTTGTGACAGGTCCAATTCCCTTATCTATCTTAATGTAGACGGTAATCTCTGAGCCCGGAATGAACTTGCTGCCCCTCTTAACCTTTATCACTTTGGTTTTAGTTATCGAGAGGCCATCAATGTCCACGGTAACTTTTACTTCATAGCTTTTGGCAGCCCCAACCTTGTTCTTAAGCCCGCTGAGAGGAATATCTACGATGTAGCTGCATAAACTTGTATTGCAGCTCTTTTCAAGCACTTTCTTCCCATCAACGAATACTCTTATTACAGCGTTTGTCGACGGTTTCTTGATTGTTATCGTAACTGGAAGCTCACCAGCGAAGTACGGCACTTCATCGTCAAGCGATAAGTCCACGCTAACGTCTGCTTTCACAATTTCGAACGTATAGCTCTTTGAGGCTATGTGTCCAGCGGTATCATAGGCTTCTACTCGAATGACATGCTTGCCTTCGTTTAAGTACGTAGAGCCGAGCAGTTTGCAGGCTGTTCCTTTACAGTTCTTGTATCCAATCTTCTTTCCGTCCAAGTACACGCTCAAGCTTTTAAGCCCCTTGTCGTCTGAGGCCCAGGCAGAATATTCAAGCTCATATGGAACTTTGATTACTGTAATTCTACCTCCAGATGGTGTTAATCCGACAGATGGTGGAATATCTATGACAACTCTAATATTCCATGACTTAGATGCTACATGTCCACTCGTATCTTTAGCCTTGACGCTGACTGAATGTTTACCTTCCGTAAGCTTAAGACTGGCACTTACGCTGCACGATTTCGCTGTGCACCACCAGCACCACCATGGTTTGCAGCTCTTCGATACAACCTCCTTTCCGTCTAAGTACATCCAGATATATTCTACTCCAACATCATCCGCCGCTGTCGCCGTGAAAGACTTAGTTATGTACTCAACCTTCTTATCCGTCTTGAACTCTCCTCCCGGCGGCGATAAGCTTACGACAGGCGGGTTATCCTTAATTATGAACGTATAGGTCTTTTCGGCTTTCTGATTTCCGTCGTCGTAGGCGACAACTTTAACCGTGTGCTTACCTGGACCCATTTCCAAATTCGCGCTAACGCTGCAAGACTTTGATGCTGAGCACCACCAGCAAGGTTTGCAGTCCGATGATGCCTTCAGCGAGCCGTCTAAGTAGATCCTAAGGCTTACAACTGCACTGTCATCCGATGCGTATGCTGTAACCTTTCCTACGTACTTTCCGTCTTTGTTAACTTTGAATGCTCCACCAGGTGGGGATAGACTAACAGTAGGCGGATTATCCTTCTTTACGATGGCAGTATACTGCTTCTCAGCTTTGTGTCCGGAAGTATCAGTAGCTACAACCTTGATTACATGAGTTCCTGGAGATAACAGCATCTCCTTGCTGAGCGAGCACGACTTATCGTTGCAGAACGGGTTCCACCACGGACAGCTGCAGCTCTTTGAAGCCTGCAACTTACCGTCCAGATACATTTTAAGGCTGTCCAGCCCGATGTCATCTGTTGCCTTCGCCGTGAATATGCCCTTGTAATAAGCCCCCTTTGCCTTGAAAGTTCCACCGGGCGGAGACAGGCTTACACTAGGAGGATTGTCAGCCTTAACATAGAGTTTTGCAGTGGCCTCTTTCGCGTGTCCTCCGGTATCCATTGCCTTAGCCTTAACCGTATGCCATCCTGGAGATAGCTTCAAATTAACATCAAATTTGCAGTTCTTCTTGTCTAACCAGAACGCCCACCACGGATTGCAATCGTGATCTTTGACAAGCTTGTTGTCAACGTGGACTTTAACCCAGTCGAGCTCGATGTCATCCGATGCGCTAACGGTCACCTTGCCATGCCACTTTCCATCCTTGTTATTGACAGTGTATACTTCACTGGATGGCGATATACTCACACTCGGCGGCTTATCCACAATAACGTTCAGGTAAAAAGTTTTGCTCGAAGTAGCTCCGTTAGCATCCTCAGCTACAACCTTCACACTGTGGTAGCCAGGTTTAAGGCTAACGGTTTTGTAGAGTGAGCATGAGGAAGGATAATTACACTTGTACACTTTCTCGTCCCAGCACTTGTACTTCTTCTCGTCCTCATACCAGCACTCGTATTTTTTCTCGTTCCAGCAATCCCACTTCCAGCCACACTTCTTTTCATTCCAGCATTTGTATTTCCAGTCGCAAACTTTCTCTTTCTTCCATCCGCATTTTTTCTCGTACCAACACTTATATAGGGTGCTTACACAACCTTTAACCCAATCTCTTCCTTAACACACTAAATTCACAAACAACAAGCAATCCAACCTTTCCACGCAAAGAGACATAATCAAACCTCTTTTCACAGGAAATAAACCGATT
>JAPDIT010000002.1 GCA_029259455.1 Archaeoglobi archaeon | reverse complement strand
AGAGGGGCTAAGAATTTGCTGAATTTGCTGCTGAGAAGGTATGCTGAAAGGGAGAAATAGAGTCGTTTATTCGGGAGTTAGTTGGAAAGGGTTATATGGTGGAGGTGAAATTCCAAGTATGATGAAAAGGGCCAATTTTTTAAATAAGGGAAATCTGAAACTTAATACTCAGCCTGTTAATTTCCGATAATCCTTAAGTACCTCAACCTGAATTTGGAGACATGAAGAATGTGGAACTGCTGATTGAAGCTCTTCCGTACATAAAGGATTTTCATTCCACGACGATGGTTATCAAGATTGGCGGTCATGCGATGGTTAACGAGACGATTCTTGAGGATACCATCAAGGACGTACTCCTTCTATATTTCGTCGGCATAAAACCCGTCATCGTTCACGGCGGGGGGCCTGAAATTTCCGAAAAAATGGAAAAATTCGGTCTGAAACCCAAGTTCGTTGAGGGGCTGAGAGTGACGGATAGAGAGACAATGGAAGTCGTGGAGATGGTTCTTGACGGGAAAGTAAACTCCAAGATCGTTACAACTTTCATAAGAAATGGCGGTAAAGCTGTGGGGTTGAGCGGAAAGGATGGTTTGCTTATCGTGGCGAGGAAAAAGGAAATGAGGATGAAAAAAGGGGAAGAAGAAGTAATTATCGATCTCGGTTTTGTCGGTGAAACTGAGTTTGTTAATCCTGAAATCATAAGAATCCTGCTTGATAACGGATTCATTCCTGTCGTATCTCCTGTAGCAACCGATCTCAGCGGTAACACCTACAACCTCAACGCAGACATTGTTGCCGGAGACATTGCTGCCGCCCTGAAAGCCAAGAAGCTCATAATGCTAACCGACGTTCCCGGAATCCTCAAAAACCCTGAGGATAAGTCAACTCTGATCTCAAGACTAAAGCTTTCAGAACTTGAGGAGATGAGAAGTAAGGGCGCTCTTAAGGCTGGTATGATTCCCAAGGTGGATGCCATCATAAAAGCTCTGAAAAGCGGTGTTGAAAAAGCTCACATCATCGACGGTTCCCGCCCCCACTCCATACTGCTTGAGCTTTTCACTAAAGAGGGAGTAGGAACGATGGTGGAACCGTGATATCAGCAAAACTCGGAATGCAGCCAGATGTGAGACACTCACCAAAGGATGCTTTTGAGTTTGCCGCAAACAATGGGTTTAACCACGTTGAGATTCTCATGGATCACCCCCTCTACTCCCTCGAAAATCTGAGCTTCGCTGAAGTGATTGAGCTGAAATGGAGCTACGACCTCGACCTTCTAATTCACGCCCCCGCAACGAGTACGAACTTCATTTCGATAAGCGAGGAGATGAGAAAAGCTAGCTACAAGGAGATGAGCAAGGTTTGCTACTTTGCAGACAAATGCGGGGCTGAGGTTGTGACCTTTCACATAGGCTGGAATCCGGCTTTCATCAACAACGGAGAGTTCTACTTTAACAAGGAGCTGTTCGACGAGCACAATGAGAGGGTTTTAATGAACGAGTTTCTCCCCTTCGTGAAAACCTGTCCAGTAAAGCTTGCACTGGAGAACACAATCATGATAGAGGATGGACTGGAGAGGGCCTTGAATGAGATAATGAGAACGACAAATCTCGGACTGACCATAGATGTAGGCCACTACAACATTCGCGAAAACCCATTTTTCCTCAAAAACTTTGACAGAGTTGTCAACATGCACCTCCACGACAATGACGGGAAGTCGGACTTGCACCTTGCTTTAGGCAAGGGTAATGTTGATTTGAAGAAGTTCAACCTTAACAGATACACAGGTTTTTTAACTATCGAGACGAGAGAGGAAAAATCCATACTTGAAAGCAGGGACTACCTGCTGAAGGTGATTCTATGAAAGCGCGGGAAGTTGAGTTTGAAGGCCACCTGATCGATTCAATGATTTTTACCAAGGCACTTGACATAATACTCGACCTTGAGGGCGAGTTCGAGATTCTGGAGTTCAGAGTGGGTAAAAAGAAACATGACCCGAGCTACGCGAGAATGATAGTCTTTGGGAGAGATGATGACCATCTTGAGCAGATTCTGAAGGAGCTTCACAAAATTGGTGCCAGAATTCCCGACGTTGAGGAAGTTGAGCTTGCAGAAGCCCCTTCCGACAAAGTTCTTCCTGATGGCTTTTACGTTACAACCAACCATCCCACCTTCGTCAGATACCGTGGAGAGTGGCTTGAGGTTCAGGACATCAGCATGGATAGAGTTATAGTTATAAGGGACGGAAAGGCTTACTGCGTTGCGATTGATGAAGTGGTTAAGGGAGACAAGGTTGTTGTTGGCGAGAAGGGTGTGAGGGTTGTTCCACCAGAGAGGCCGAGAAAATCCACAGTCTTCGAGTTCATGGGAGGGAGAATTTCCTCCGAAAGGCCGACTGAGAGGATAATAGAAGCGATTGCGAGAGAGATCTATGAGCTGAAGCTAAAAGGTGGAAGGATTGCGGTCGTGGCTGGCCCAGCAGTCGACCACACCTCTGCCAGAAATGCCCTTGCAGCCCTGATAAGGGATGGTTACGTTGATTTGCTCCTTTCGGGGAACGCTCTGGCTGTTCACGACATAGAAATCTCAATCTTCGGCACTTCTCTTGGAATGGACATCTGCAAAGGTAGACCCGTTCCTGGAGGGAACAGGCACCACCTTTACACCATCAGCAAAGTTATAGCTGCTGGAGGAATTGCAAAGGCAATAGAGAAGGGTATAATAAAAGACGGGATCATGTATGAGTGTATTAAGAACAACGTTCCCTTCATCCTCGCCGGTTCAATCAGAGATGATGGGCCGTTGCCTGAAGTCATTACGGATGTAATGGAAGCAAAGAAGAAGATGAAAGAGGCTCTGAGGGGAATTGATATGGTCATAATGCTGGCAACCATGCTCCACAGCATTGCCGTCGGAAACCTCCTCCCGTCTTACGTCAAAACCATCTGCGTCGACGTGAATCCTGCAACCGTCACGAAGCTCATGGACAGGGGAACGCATCAAGCCATCGGAGTTGTTACAGACGTCGGCCTCTTCCTGCCACTGCTCTATCAGAAGATAAAGGAGCTCGAAGCTAAAGAGTGAAGAAGGACTCGACGAATTTCTTGCAAAACTCGTTCTGAGCTTTAATCTTTCCCCTGCTTTCTCCAATAATCTTCCTTTTCTCGTCCTCGCTCAACGCTTTCTCATCGAAACCAGTTTCGGTAAGGTCAAAAGTTACCTCGATGTGGAACTGCACCGCAAAAAGCCTTACCTGCAAGAAACACTGATTTTTTCACCTCTTCCCCCCAAGGCTGCGGCAATCAACTGTGCACCGAGGCATATTCCAAAAACGGGTTTATACCTGTACGTCTTTCTTACCAGCTCCATCTCTCAATTCAAAAATGGATACTTCTCCGCCTCGTAAACCCCTATAGGGCCTCCAAGAATCACTAGCGCATCGAAATCCGCAATTTTTGCATTTGAATAAGCTTCAACGTAATAGAACTCCACACCTTCTTTGCAGAAAATTTCTTCAATGTATCTGAGATCTTCTGCCGGATGATTCTTGATGGCAGCAATTAACATGAAGTGAAGAGGCAGGGTTGAAAAGTAAAGTTTTTGCCTTAGCGATTGAGTTGCGTAGTTCGTTAAAAAGATTGATAATCACACGTAAAGGGCTAAGAGAGGTAGCGAGAAAGTCGTAATAACATTATTGAGAACAACTACGATCAGTAAGCTAACCTTCACGAGCTTTTCTCTTAACCCTTGAAATCAGCGAAGCAAAAACCGCCGCACCGAATCCGTTGTCTATATTCACCACTGCAACACCTGAAGAGCAGCTCTGAAGCATCGCAAAAAGTGTCGTTATCCCACCCAGGTTAACACCATACCCCACTGAGGTTGGGACAGCTATTACTGGCACGTCAACAAGGCCCGCTATAACTGATGGAAGAGCACCTTCCATTCCAGCAATAACGATTGCGCTGTCCACGTTCTCCTCCCTGATCGTCTTGACAGGCTCGACGATTCTGTGCAGGCCTGCAACCCCTACGTCGTAGAACTTCAGAACCTCAAGCCCTAAGAACTCCGCCGTTACTGCAGCCTCCTCGGCTACGGGAATGTCAGAAGTTCCTGCTGTCAGAATTGCAACTTTTCCCATTTTAGCAGCAATTGGCTCACCAACTATGGCTATTCTTCCCCTTTCGTTTATCCTTACCTCCTTGAAGCTTTTTAAGGCATCAATCTGCTCCTCTGTCAGTCTTGTAACAAGAGTTGACTTTCCTTCCTCAATAAAGCGTCTGACTATCTTCACCAAATCTTCAACACTCTTTCCTTCTGCAAGAATAGCCTCTGGTTTTCCAGCTCTCCCTAGTCTGTCAAAATCCAGATTTGCCAGATTATCCAAATCGTCAGCTCTCCTCATGATACTCCTGTATCGATTTCACAACCATCTTCTTCGACTTTACCGCCTCAATCGCCCTCACTGCCGCCAGCGCTCCTGCCATCGTTGTAATATAGGCAACACCGTAGTCCACCGCCGCCCTCCTGATCATGTATCCTTCAGTCCTTCCCTTCTTGCCAGAAGGCGTGTTGATGATGAGGTCAACCTGCCTGTTTACTATCGCATCAAGGATGTTTGGTCTCCCCTGACTGATTTTGAAGACTAGTTCTGCCTCAACACCGTTCTTCACCAAATAATTCCTTGTACCATCAGTTGCAATTATTCTGAATCCAAGCTCCTTGAACTTCCTTGCAATGTAGAGCAGCTTTTCGTTCTTGTCCTTTTTCCTTACGCTTATGAACACAGTTCCCTCCAGGGGAAGCCTCATTCCTGCACCAAGCTCGGCTTTGTAGAAAGCGAGCCCAAAGTCGTAGTCTATACCCATAACCTCCCCAGTAGACTTCATCTCCGGGCCGAGGACTGGGTCAACTCCCGGAAGCTTTATGAACGGGAATACTGCCTCCTTCACCGCCACATGCTTGAGTTTGAGCTTCTCCTTAACTCCAAGCTCTCTGAGCTTTTTGCCCATCATAAGCTTTGCTGCAATCTTCGCTAACGGAATACCGGTAGCCTTGCTCACGAACGGAACAGTCCTGCTCGCTCTGGGGTTTGCTTCAAGAACGTAAACCTTTCCGTCCTTTACGGCATACTGAATGTTTATGAGTCCAACAACATTCAGTTCGAGGGCCATTTTCCTCGTGTAGTCAACTATGGTGCTGATAGTTTCCTCATCCAGCGACACTGGCGGAAGAACACATGCCGAATCGCCGCTGTGCACTCCTGCCTCCTCTATGTGCTCCATTATGCCCCCAATCACAACATCTTCACCATCGCAAAGCGCGTCCACCTCCACCTCAATCGCGTCCTCAAGGAATTTGTCGATGAGAATGGGCTTTTCCGGGCTGACTTCCAGAGCCTCTGTGATGTACCTCTCAAGCGTTTCCTCATCATATACGATTTCCATCGCCCTTCCACCAAGGACGTAGCTTGGCCTCACCAATACAGGGAAGCCAATCTTTCTGGCTATTTCCTTTGCCTCCTCAAGACTGTGGGCTATGCCGTTTTCAGGCTGTGGAATGTTGAGCTTCTCAAGCAGCGCTGCAAATCTCTCCCTGTCCTCTGCAATGTCGATGGAGTCGACTGAGGTTCCCAAAATTCTTGCTCCGCTCCCTTCAAGCTCTCTTGCGATGTTGAGGGGAGTTTGACCGCCAAACTGCACTATGACTCCCTCAGGTCGCTCGTTTTCGTAGATGTTCATCACATCCTCGTGTGTTATCGGCTCAAAGTACAGCCTGTCTGAGGTGTCGTAGTCGGTTGAAACCGTCTCGGGATTACAGTTTACCATAATCGTCTCATATCCCTCATCTTTAAGGCTGAAGACGGCATGAACACAGCAGTAGTCAAACTCTATGCCCTGCCCAATTCTGTTCGGCCCGGCACCGAGAATCATCACCCTCTTCTTCTCTGTCCTTAGAGCTTCGTTCTCGTCTTCGTAAGTGGAGTAGTAATAGGGTGTCTTTGCCTCAAATTCCGCCGCACAAGTATCGACCATCTTGTAAACCGCCCTCAGCCCCCTCTTCTTTCTCACTCTCCTGACTTCCCTTTCAGTCGTGTTGAAAATTGTGGCGAGCTGTCTGTCCGAGTAGCCGAGCTCCTTGGCTTTCTTCAGAATCTCTTTCGGAATCTCGTCGATTTTCATTCTCTCTGCAATTTGCTTCAGCTTTTCCTCAAACTCCGCGAGGTTCTTTATCTTCTCTATGAACCACGGGTCAATCTTCGTCAGCTCGTAAATCTCCTCAACACTCATTCCCCTCTGCAAAGCGTAGCGGATGTAGAAGACTCTGTTGGCGTTGGGATACCTCAACCCATTTCTTATCTCTTCCATCGTAACTTCCTTGTCCTTTCCGTCACAGCCCAGCCCGTATCTTCCTATTTCGAGGCTCCTTATTGCCTTCTGCAATGCCTCCTCAAAGGTTCTGCCAATGGCCATAACCTCTCCCACGCTCTTCATCTGGCTGCCAAGAACGGGGTCGGCAGTCGGGAATTTATCGAAAGCAAATCTCGGAATTTTAACCACTACGTAGTCGATTGTGGGTTCAAAGCTTGCAGGTGTTTCCTTCGTTATATCATTTGGTATTTCATCGAGTGTGTAGCCAACAGCCAGCTTTGCCGCTATCTTGGCTATTGGAAAGCCAGTTGCTTTCGAGGCCAAAGCTGAAGACCTACTGACTCTCGGATTCATTTCGATCGCAACAACCCTGCCGTTTTCGGGGTGGACGGCAAACTGGATGTTGCTACCTCCCGTCTCAACTCCAATCTCCCTGATTATCTTGATTGCAGCATCTCTTAGATACTGATATTCAACGTCGGTTAGAGTTTGAGCTGGAGCGACTGTGATGCTGTCCCCCGTATGAACTCCCATCGGGTCGAAGTTCTCGATTGAACAGATGATAACGACGTTGTCTGCAAGGTCTCTCATCACCTCAAGCTCGAACTCCTTCCAGCCCAGAACTCCCTCTTCAATCAGCACCTGGTTTATCATTGACAGCTTAAGCCCCTTTGACGCAATCTCCTTAAGCTCCTCCCTGTTGTAGGCAATCCCACCGCCAGTGCCTCCGAGAGTGAACGCCGGCCTAACAACCACTGGATAACCAATCTCATCTGCAATGGCCAGTGCTTCAGCGACATCATTGGCAACATCACTCTTTGGCACTTCCAAACCAATCTTTCTCATCGACTCTTTGAAAAGCTCTCTGTCTTCTGCCTTCTTTATCGCCTCAAACTTAGCCCCAATTAATTCAACACCATACTTTTCCAGAACCCCCATCTCGGTGAGTTGGACGGCAAGGTTGAGGGCCGTCTGCCCACCGAGAGTTGGGAGAAGGGCATCGGGAGTTTCTCTTTCAATTATCTTCGCCACAATTTCCGCATCAAGCGGCTCAATGTAAACTCTGTCCGCCATCTCTGGATCAGTCATGATCGTTGCGGGATTGGAGTTGACAAGCACAACCTCGTAACCCTCTTCCCTCAAGGCCTTGCAGGCCTGACTTCCTGAGTAGTCAAACTCGGCAGCCTGCCCTATCACAATCGGACCGCTTCCTATGACCATGATTCTCTTGATATCCTCTCTTTTCGGCATTAACCATCACCTGTACTGCCTGAGCATCTCCACGTACCTGTCGAAGAAGAAGTATGTGTCGTGAGGCCCCGGCCCCGCTTCGGGGTGATACTGCACAGTTATGAGCGGAAAGTCCCTGTGGACCATTCCTTCAACCGTATTGTCATTCAGGTTGATCTGAGTAACCTCAAACTCCTTTGGGAGAGTTTTGGTGTCTACAGCAAAGTTGTGGTTCTGGCTGGATATGAACACCCTTCCAGTCTCGAAATCCTTTACCGGCTGATTGCTGCCATGATGCCCGAATTTAAGCTTGAAAGTTTTTGCTCCGAGAGCCAAAGCTGTGAGCTGGTGGCCAAGGCAGATTCCCGCCATCGGTATCTGTCCCGCAAGCTTCCTTATCGTCTCAATAGTTGGCTTAACTCTCGCGGGATCTCCAGGGCCATTGGAAATGAACACACCGTCAGGATTCATCTCCTTAATTTTCTCAGGCGGGAAATCGTAAGGTACAACTGTAAGATTTACACCCCTCTTCAAGAGCTGCCTCACTATGCTCATCTTGACTCCACAGTCAACCAGAACCACCTCAAGATCGCCATCGGATTCAAACCTCTTTGGCTCCCTCACGCAGACCTTGTCTACAAGGTCGATGTCGCTTATGAATGGTTGCTCCACAGCCTTTTTCACCAGCTCCTCCTTCTCCACATCCCCGATGCCTATCGCCGCCTTCATCGAGCCGTAAATCCTAATCTTCCTCGTCAGCATTCTCGTGTCGACACCCTCAATGCCAGGGACATCGTATTCTTTCAGCAGTTCGTCAACGCTCATCTCGCTTCTCCAGTTGCTCGGTTTTTTGCAAAGCTCTTTGACAACGAATCCTTCCACTTTAACCCCATCGCTCTCGAAGTCCTCTCTGTTCACCCCATAATTTCCAATGAGTGGATATGTCATCATCAGAATCTGTCCCTTGTAGCTTGGATCTGTTAAAGCCTCAACGTATCCGGTCATGGATGTGCAGAAAACTATCTCCCCCAAACCGTCCCTTTTTGCACCAAACGCCCTCCCCTCGAGGTAGGTTCCGTCTTCAAGAGCTAACGCTGCTTTCATTCCAGCACCTCTTTGAGATGAGAAACAACTTCTTTAAGCCTGGGAACATCGAAAAGTCTTTTACCCACAACCTCGTTGCAAAAGGCCTTGTACAGGTTGGAAATTCCCTCTTTAACCTCTTCAGGCAGAGACGGCGGTTTCCCAACGGCCTCCCTCCATCCCTCCTTTCCCTTAAGCTGCTTGACTTTCTCATACCACTTAGTTTTGCGGTAGTACTTCCTCAAAAGCTCCTTGCTGACCTCGAACCCATCCATGCTGAACCTGCACTCGTCAGGTGTTCCAACTGCATCAACGACCATCAAATTCCTTTCCCTATCCAGTGCAACCTCTATCTTTCCATCCTCGTTTGTTAAGCCAGCCTTCCCGACTTCTCTAGTTATAATATCATCAACCCTAATCGCAAGATCCTTGAGAGCTTCGAATTCGTCATCAGTCAACCCAGAAATCTCCCTCGCCTCTGCATGGCTGAGGTAGCGGTCAACATCCTCAAGCTTTGTGCTGAAGTCGATGATTGGCCTTTCAAGCCTCATTCCGGCTTCAATCTTGCTGAGACCGAAGTCTTCGGGCTTAACCTCTCCCCTCTTAATTCTTCTTAGCAGAGAGGAGCCTTCAGGAATGCTGTTGCGGTAAATTATTTCGAGGGGAATGAGAAAGTTTCCCTTTAACTTTTTGAAGATGGAATAGTCACCTTCAGGCTTTACAACCTTGACAAGCTTTATCTCCATCTCGTTAACCGCACCACTCACCTCATCAAACCTCTTAACCTTTCCATCCTCAACCAGACCGACGTAGTGAGTCTTTATCCCCTCTTCCTCAAGCTTTTCGAAGAAGTAGGCTGAGACCATGCAGAGAGTCTTTCCCTTACCCTCGATTTTATCCGGCATCTCTCCGTAGTCGAAAACAGAATATCGGTCAGAAAAGATGAATCTACCGAGTCCGGGCTTATCAATGGGCTCCCTGAGAACTATTAAATCTTTAACACTACCCATCAAATCACCTCATCTCCTCATCCGCTTTATAAATTTCTTCCCTCTTTTTCTCCTGGAACTGAATTACTTTCTCTCTGACCATTTCGTTCTTCATTGCGAAAATCTTGGCAACTGCCAGTGCTGTGTTCTCAGCTTCAAGAACGAGCATTGGAGCCACTCCAGAAGGCATCCTGATGCTTGAGAAAATATCTGCTCCAGCAAACTTATCGCTGTAGGGCGGGGAGGCTATGACGGGTTTATGGGTGTTTGCATCCACAAAACCGCTGAGAGCGTTGCTCCTCCCTGCAACGGTTACAAAAACAACATCATCCTCCTCATACTCTCTTATGATTTCGAGAACCTTTTCAGGTGTTTTGTGTGCTGAAGCGATTCTTAAAACACAATCTATCCCGAACTGCTTGATTTTTTCGGCTATCTTCTTGCAGTAATCAAGATCCGATTTTGAGCCCATAATTATTACAGCTTTCATATTTTCACCTCTTCGATATTGCCTCAACAACTTTGTCGTAGGCTTTGAGCAATTCCCTAACCTCAGGAATTGTAACACGATATAACTTTCTCGGTGGTTCTTCCTTCACATCAACAAGACCCAAATCGTAAAGCAGCCTGAGATGCTTGGATGCACTGTACTTTCCAATTCCTAACTTTTTGGAAACCTCGGTAACGCTCAACTCATCCGGCATTGTTCTGTTGCGCAATGAGGCAACATTTAAAGTTTATTTTTAATTCAAAAATTACAACAGCTTCAAAATCGACCAGACTTGATAGACTGTAAACATTACAGTTGGTACTAAGGCACAGACGAAAGTTTCTCTCAGCTCAATCTTTCTCGCATGCCTCAAAGCAAAACTCCATATTGTTAGAGACCAAATAGTCACAGCAATATTAACAACTAGGTTTGAGTAAATCAAAATCTTTTGGGATTATGGATATTATTACCGACTTTTTAACATTTCCCCATGGTATACTTGAAATCCCCCGCCATCATCATTGCAGGAGCAGCTGGCTTTAAGATTCCTTACGAAATTGTTAGGTATTTAGCTGGTAGAAAGGAACAAATCCTAACGAAAGAAGACATAAAAGAATACTTAACCCTAGCCTTAATTTCCATACTTCTAATCATAATAGCAGCTTGGGTTGAAGCTAATGTAACTTTAAAAATAGCCAAAGCTGTGCTAAATTCAACATAAGGTATTTGAATTTTGAAATACAATCACTGGCGTAAAGTTAATTGATGCAAAATACAGAATGGTTGTTTAAACCACGGAAAAAGATAAAGGGTTGAGAGATGTTTGGTTGAGATAATTAAGGAGTATTTTAGAAGATTCAGGCAGAAAACGCCAACAGTTTTTGAGCCGAAGTGCTTAAGATAAATAACACTAAAATTGCCAAGCTATGCTGAACAGTAGTAAACTCTTCTCTAGCTTGGAAGGTTCTCCAAAAAATGGCAATCCTAAACCATTCAAAACAAAAACCAAATTAAACATACCTGCAAAAGTCGTTTAATGTTCCTTAGACTGAGAGAGGAGATTGCAAAAGGCCTCAGAAGCTCAGGAGTTAGAGTTATCACACCATACAAGGTTGGCATTGGGTGGGTTGATTTGGCCATTCCGCGGAAAAGGATGGGTGTGGACATCCTTGACGGCAGCTACGAATCATGCGTGGAAAGGCTCACCTCTCACCCATTCAGAGATGTAAGAATCATTGACGAGAACTCACTAGATGAATTCTGCAAAGAATTTGGTGTTTCCATAAAGGTTGATGAAGAGGAGATGCTGGATTCCCCAACAGCATACGTAAAGGCCATCGAGGATGCTCTCGCTTACCTATACATCACCGGCGAGGTTTACGAGAAGGAGATTGATTATAAACCTCTAAACACAACGCTGCCAGACCTGAAAAGGTTCGGGTACGCCATTTCCCATTCAAAGCCGAAGCTGAACCCTGAAATGTTTGTCTGCCTTACTCATGAAGGGTACAAAGCAGCAAAAAAGGTGGTACTACGAAGAGTGGAGATGTTTGAAAAAAGGCTCAGAAAGCTTTCAGATCCAGAGGGCTACATAATCGCTCTCGGAATGTCAGCAGGTCTGAAGGTCTCTAAAGCAGCCGAGGTGGATGACTACGACCTCAAATCCCTCCTGAGCTTCATGAGAGGGTTGAGTGAAGAAAAAATCAAAATTGACACCTCTTTACACCCAAAGGTTGCTTTTTGCAGATTTCTTATTGACACAGTCCTTAACAGAAAGGCGGTAAAGCTTGCAAAGACTCTGAACAAGCTCGGTTTGGCCTTCAAAGTCAGGAATTACTCCCCTTTTGGTCATTATTTGGGTGAGGAGTACAGAATCGCGAGGGAAGCTGTCGAGGCTCTGTTAAAATTCAGCTATGCAGAAATTCCTGAAAACTGCCTGAAAGAGTTTCTTGCCCTAACCTACCCCCTCAGCCATTCTGACGTTTACTCAATCATGAGTTACTCACGAGAATTTCTGAGAAATGCCGAAAAAAGTGGAGTGTGCAGGCTTGATGGTTCGAAAATAATCTTAAGCGACAGGTTCATCGATTACGCAAAGGTCAGGCTGGCGATGCTGGTTGAGAAAGTTATAGGAGATCTTTCTTAACCTGCTCAGCGACCTCATAACCCGCCCTGATACTACCATTCATGCTCCTCTCAGGATAGTTCGGCTTTGATGTCATTCCCGCTACGTAGAATCCATCTGCCACTCTGTAAGGTGTAATCTTCCTCCTGTATCCCCTCTCGTATATCGGACCGCTATATTTCGCCTTGAAAACCTTCATCCATTTTATGCTTTCCGTTTTGAACCCCAGCTTCCTGAGGTCGGTGAGAAAGAGTCTCTTTATGTCCTCATCACTCAAATTGAAGAGATAATCGTCTGGAGTGGAGTAGCTTGCGAGGTAAATGAGATGAATGCCGTAATCCTCGTAGGGCATGAAGTTCGTGTGTTCAATTACAGCTCCAAAGCTCATTCTGTCAACGATGTTTGTCCAGTAAATGTTATCCGTTAAAGTCTCCTCTGCTCCGACTAGAGCACATACAGAGCTCTGATATCTGACTTCCGGAATTCCAAGCTTCTCAGCAAGCTCACCAAGCTCTGGCAGAGGGGCTGTGTATATCACAGCGTCAAACTGCTCTCCGTTAACCTCCCATTTTACAGACTTTCTTATCCTAGCCCTCTCTTTCCTTATCTCCAGACCTTCAGCCATCTTATCAACAAGCTGCTGGAATCCATACCTTATGTATCCAATCTCCTCGCCAGAGAGCTTTCTGTTGCTCCTTATAGCCACCCTGCCTAACAGCCACGCATAACTGACCTCTTCGGCATTCTCACCGAACTTCGACCTCAGCAGTGGCATGAAAAAGCGCTCAAGAAGACCCTCTCCAAGCTCCCTCCTTATCCCTTCAATAACACCAACATCGTCGAAATCCTCATAGTTAAGCTTCCTGCTTTTAAGCGTAAATCTCGCAAGCCTGATTTTTTCACCAAAGGTGAGCAGAGGGTAGCGAAGGATTTCAAAAGGTGTGTTTAGAGGGTATATTTTTCCATTTGCAGCAAAGCCTGTCTTGGCAATTTTCCAGACAAGCTTCGACTTAAGTCCACTCTTCTTTATCTCCTCCAGCAAAAAGTCATCGTTTTTGAAGCAGTGATGGTAAAACTTTTCAACGCCCTTATAGCTTGCTACAAGCCCCCCCACATCTCTAGGCTCAAAAACCACAACGCTGGCATACTCTGATAACTCCTTCGCTGCCTTGAGCCCTGTGAGTCCTGCCCCGACAACTGCAATTTTCATTGCTTTGCGGTGTTTTTCAGATTATATTAAAACTTCCTTGAAAGTTTCCTCAACCGGCTTTGGGACAAAACTACTCCCTCCCCCTTTGGCATCTCAAAATGTTTCGCATGACATTTTAATTTCTATCGAACATTATAAAAATCTTACGCTTGTTTTTGCTGATATAACTTTTCTTCATTCTATTTTACCCTGAATTATGGTACCAGACACATAGATGGAGAAATAAAGCCGGAGATTCGTTATTGTTTTAGAATTGTGCACAAAACCTTCAGAGATAGACAAATTTTAACTATAACAGAGAATAAAACGCTTCAAAAAGGTATTGGTGAATTTTGTCCCAAAACCTCCTCAACCGAAGCCATTATAAATCAGGGAAGATTAGAAGAGCCATGAGTTCTCGCATTCCTGGATTTTACAAGCTCAGCGTCGAGGAGAGGTTGAAGAAAGTTGCCGAGTTCGCAGGATTGAGCGATGAAGAGGTTAAAGCAGTTTTATCCCAAGGTCTGCCGCTTGACGTTGCTGACAGGATGATTGAAAATGTCATCGGAACATTCGAGCTACCTCTGGGCATAGCCACAAACTTTCTGATTGACGGCAAGGATTACCTCATTCCTATGGCCATTGAAGAGCCAAGCGTCGTGGCTGCTGCGAGCAATGCAGCAAGAATGGCGAGGGAGAGCGGGGGGTTCAGGACTGACTACACCGGCTCCCTGATGATAGGTCAGATTCAGGTTACGAAGCTTCCCAACCCTCAAGCAGCTAGGTTTGAGGTTTTAAGCCACAAAGAGGAGATTGTTGAGAAGGCAAACGAGTGCGATCCGATGTTAGTCAAGCTCGGTGGAGGTTGCAGGGATGTTGAAGCGAGAGTAATTGACACGATAATGGGCAAAATGCTCATCGTTCATCTGATAGTTGACGTTTTGGATGCGATGGGGGCCAATGCCGTAAACACAATGTGTGAGAGTGTTGCACCCTTCATTGAGAGAATTACGGGTGGGAAGGTTCATCTTAGAATAGTTTCCAATCTTGCAAAATACAGGCTTGCAAGGGCGAAGGCTGTTTTTGATAAAGATGTTATTGGTGGTGAGGAGGTTGTTGAGGGGATAATGCTCGCCTACGCTTTTGCCGCTGCAGACCCATTCAGATGTGCCACGCACAACAAAGGAATTATGAACGGCATCTCAGCGTTGATGATAGCCACTGGCAACGACTTCAGGGCTGTTGAGGCGGGAGCGCACAGCTATGCCTCAATTGGAGGTTACAAACCCCTCACAACCTACGAGGTGGACAGGAAGGGGAACTTGGTTGGAACGATAGAGATTCCAATGGCCGTTGGGGTTATAGGAGGGGCGACAAAGGTAAACCCACTGGCAAAAATTTCACTGAAGATTCTCGGAGTCAAGACGGCAGAGGAGCTGGCAAGAGTTGCTGCTGCTCTGGGCTTAGCTCAGAACTTCGCTGCACTGAGGGCGCTTGCCACGGAGGGTATACAGAGGGGGCATATGGAGCTGCATGCAAGAAATCTTGCAATAATGGCCGGGGCTGTTGGGGAGGAGGTTGACAGAGTGGTTGAAGTGATGGTGAGGGACAGGAAGATAAGGCTTGACTACGCCAAGGAGATTCTGGAAAAGATAAGGGGCTAATAGGGGGTTTAAACTTTATCTATTTTTGCAATAAAAGGTGAGACTGCGAGAAGTGCAAAGGAGGCTACAGAGAAAATTGCAGCGATGGTTAAGTCTATTTCTGCACCTGCTGCAGCCCTACCAACCATTACTGCAGGGCTTGCATATTTTGTGACCAGCAGCGGCAAGGATCCGGCTACGAGGATTGAGAATATGAGCTGAGCTCTCTCTCTGTCTCCAAACCTTACCGCCATAAGGTAGCCGAGTGAAACGAAAAATGCTGTGATTGACATTGAAATTGCAAACGCCAGCAACGGATTCGCTATATCCACCTTATTGAGAGCGAGAAGCAGAAGCCACAGTGCGGTTAAAAGGGACGAGAATATCATGGGAGATGTTATCTTGCTGATGGAAATTTTAAAAGGTGTGAGTGGAGTTGAGAGCAGAACTTCTATCGACCTGCTCTGAATCTCCTCACAAACCGAATCGATAACCATTCCGGCAGCGACAACTGCGGTGGTGATGCTTAGGAGAGGGATGAGAATCAGGTATATGAACTTGAAAACAGTTGAGGAACCAGAAGGAATCTCTACTTCTCTGCTTCCCGAGTAAACTTTCAGCTCGAGATTCGGCACCCCATAAACATCTCTAAGCCCCTCTTCGTACTCAGTAAGCAGTTTTTTGACGTAGCTCAGAACCTGAGCAGCTTTTATTTCGTCATCCGGCACGATGACGTCAACGTACTTAATTCCATTGAAATCCGACACGATCAGCACAGCGTCAACCCTTCCGCTTTTGAAGAGCTTCATGGCCGTTCTTTCATCGTAACAGCTTTCAATAAAACACTCTCCAACCACAGCAACTTTCGAGCTGCCGTAAAAACCAAGATAATCCGGGTTATACAGCAGAATCAGTCCAAAAGTCACAACTGAGGATATTCCTGCAACGAATACTATCAGAAGGACGATGCTGACGAAAGTCCTTTCTCTAAACATCAGCTTCAGGTCCTTCTTCACTATTTCAAACAAGGAGCATCACCACCGCATAGTCGTAGACAGCATGCAAGGCAATTGCGAATCCCAAAGCTTTCCCGTATCCTTTTTTAGCCATAACTGCTAGAGTTACAGCAGTTGCAATATGTAAGATTAGCGGAAGAACGAGAAACTGGCCTAGAAAAGCTATGCTGTATTCCTTCAGAACGTTAAATAAGATGAGGATTTTCTCTCCCAAAAAGAAACCGACAGCGGTGAAAACTGCTCTTTTCAGAGTTGGATGAGAGAACACGATAACTCCTTTGATCAACTCCTCAACCACAGCAACGCATAGCAGCAAAGCCGGAATCATCAGCTGTTGAGGAAGGATGAAAACCACAAGTATTGCGAACAGCTCCACCATAAAAGCGAATGATATTGAAAGAAAGGCGATAATGAGGGCCGCATAATCGCTGGTTACGCTTAACCTCGAAATCTCAACGAGTTTCTGAAAAATTTCTTTGCCGTAAGAAATATCCGGATTCAGAGCTTTCATGCCAAAGTAAAACAGCATAAAAACCATGGTGAAGTAGTGGACGAATGAGAGAGCCAGATCGATAACAGCAAGCTCATCCCCCTGAATGTAAGTGAGAAGGAGTGTAATGGGCGAGATTTTGGATAAAGGAATTGCGGTTGAGAAAACGGCTGGAATGAAGGCGTAAATTGTTATCAGAAGTGAGACGACAAGCAAGAGAAAAGTTGCCTCTCTGTAACTTCTCGAAATCATTACAACAAATGTATGGACGGAGAATAGCAGTAAAACGACCGGAATTGCAAACAAGAACGCCAAAAAACTGCCCAGATAAACTGAGACTGCTAAGGCTGAAAGTAGAGACAGCAGAAAGTAAGGGAGCAGCTTTCCAAAAATGAGGTCAGATCTGCTTGTTGCTGATAGTAATACTTCGAGCCTTCTGAGAAGCTTGTCTTCAGTAAGGGAGGATGAGAACACCTGAACAGCAAAGTAAGATGGAATGATGAAAAGAAACGCCAAAACCATCCTGTCAACAAGACTTGGAGTCTGGATGTCTCCGGGAGGGATGTAGGAAGTGTTTGGAGCTTTAGAGAGAGTTATCGTTTTTTCAACGGCCATTGTGGTAACCGCAGTTGTGTTTTTCAACGCAGAACCGCCTGTCTCATTACCAACTGATGGAGGAACTTCTGTCTCCGACGGTTTTTCTTTTTCCTCAGGTAGCGTTATTTTAGAAGGATCAAGATAAACAACACTAACCTTTACAGGATGCGCCAGTTCTCCGAATTCATTTTCTATTTTCCTCCTGTGCTCTTCCTTGAGGTGCTTCAAAAGCTCCTCCGCTGCGGCAAGGCTTTTGTCACTTTGCTCTACAAACAACTTGCTATCAACTAAAACAACATCCGGATTGTCGGAAGTTTCGAATGTCTCCAGACTAACATCAATATTGGCCGAGTAAATACCCCTGTCTGAGTCAATTCCACTTAGAACAGAAGCGTAACCTAATGAGACTGAAACTGCAGCGGTAAGGATAATGAGAAGTAAGCTACCAGTCCCGTATCTCTTTCTCAACTTTCTAATCTCGAACTCTGCCACCTTAAGCACAGAATTTATTCTTACCAATTTGGAAATTTAACCTTTGGGAAACTAAATAAAGCCACGCATTAACATCTCACCATGTGTGAATCTAAGGTTTACTTGGTAGGCCGAGACGAACCAATTATGGAAGATGTCGTGAGAATCGTTGTGGATGGGGAAAAAGTAAAAATGTGGGACATTCTTGGTAAGTACAAGGAAATTAAGGGGAGAGTTGCCGAGATGGATTTGGTTGGGCACAAAATAATATTGGAGGGAGAGTTATGAAAGTGAAGGTGGCAATAAACGGTTATGGAACCATCGGAAAGAGAGTAGCTGATGCCGTAAGCCTTCAGGATGACATGGAGGTTGTAGGGGTTACCAAAACTCGCCCCGACTTTGAGGCGAAGCTTGCTGCCAAGAGGTATCCACTTTTCGTTGCCAAGCCCGAAAACGTCGAACTGTTCGAGAAGGCGGGAATTGAGATCCAAGGCACAATCGAGGATTTGCTACCTAAAGCCGACATTGTGGTTGACTGCAGCCCTAACAAGGTTGGGGCTGAGAACAAGGCCAAATACTACGAAAAAGCTGGCATAAAGGCGATATTTCAGGGTGGGGAAAAGAAGGACGTTGCTGAAGTTTCATTCAACGCACTAGCCAACTATGATGAGGCTAGGGGGAAAAACTATGTCAGGGTAGTGAGCTGCAACACCACAGGTTTAACAAGGCTCATATACATGCTTAAAACGAACTTCAAGATCGGTAGAGTGAGGGCAACGATGCTCAGGAGGGTTGTTGACCCGAAGGAGGACAAGAAAGGGCTTGTCAACGGAATCATGCCCGATCCAGTCTCCATTCCATCACACCACGGCCCTGACGTTAAAACCGTTCTCCCGGATGTGGATATCGTAACGACTGCCTTCAAACTCCCCACAACGCTTATGCACGTCCACTCGCTAAATGTGGAGATGAAGGAAGCTGTTAAACCGGAAGACGTTATCAGCGTTCTTGATCAGGAGCCGAGGATAATGCTTGTCTCAGCGGAGGATGGTTTTACCTCAACCGCAAAGCTCATAGAGTTTGCGAGAGAGCTGAGACTCAGATACGACCTATACGAGAATGTCGTGTGGAAGGAATCGATTGGCGTTGACGGGAACGACCTCTTCGTCACTCAGGCAATCCACCAAGAAGCAATCGTCATCCCTGAGAACATCGACGCCATAAGAGCTATGCTTGAGCTTGCAGAGGGGGGGGAGAGCATAAGGAAGACGAACGAGGCCCTCGGAATTCAGAAAGTTTTTTAAAAATTTTAACTCATTTTTGCCATGGATATTCAGACCAGAAAGTCCATACTCTGGGATGCTTTTGAGGAACTGAAAACGAGATGGGGGATGGACGAAGAGTTTCTTGAGAAAGCTGATGAGGAAGAGCTTACAGTAGACGGTTTACCAGAAAGCAAAGTCAAGGATTTACTCGAATTGAGGGAGAAGTACCAGCTCGACGAGCTTGAGTTCCTCTTCATCGTTGGTACTGCTGTTGGTCTCTATCAGGGGCAGAAGCAGGTGAAGGAAATTCTGCTAAGGAGGATGAGTGCACTAAACGAGTTCGTCTCATCCCTCATCGGGAGAGAACTGTAATGAAGTTTGCGTTCAAGATAGCATACTTCGGCGAAAACTTCCACGGAAGCCAGTTCCAGCCAGATCAAAGGACAGTAGAGGGGGAGATAATCAACGCACTCAGAAGGCTTGGAGTCGAGAATCCAAGGCTGAGGAGCGCCGGAAGGACTGATGCCGGCGTTCATGCCTATGGGCAGGTAATCTCCTTCTATTCTGACGAAAAAATCTTTCCGAGGATGCTTAATGCCGAACTGCCGGAAGACATTACCGCATGGGCATGGGCAAAAGTTCCAGAGGACTTCGACCCCAGAAAGGCGAAGAGCAGAGTTTACACCTACGTTATGTACGGCTCTGGTTACGACATCTCAGCAATGAGAAAGGCTGTTAAGGAACTTATCGGCGTACACGACTTCTCCAATTTTACGAAGAAGTTTGGAGAGGGAGAGAGCTGCGTAAGGGAGATTATAAGAGCTGACATTAGGGCTGACAGGGAGTTCATAATTTTTGAGATAGAGGGAAATGCCTTCACATGGAACATGGTCAGATGCATTGTTACGGCAATAATGGAAATCGGGAAGCAGCACAGAAGCGTAGAATGGTTTAGGGATCTTCTGAATCCGGAAAAGCACAAGGAGAGGGTTGAGCCCGCTCCTCCTTACGGACTTATTTTGAAGGATGTTAAGTACGATGTTGTGGAGTTCGAAGTTGACGACTACGCTTTGAAAACACTTCAGTCAAGAATAGAGAACAGGATAGCATACCACGGAACGATTTTCAAGCTTTTCTCACTTTTCAGGCAAAACGGAATTTCCTGATTCCTGAAAATATAAGAACAGCAGAAACCTTTCTTGAACCGGGAATTGGATAGTCGCCGTACCTTACAACAATATCTCTGTTCAAGTTCTCTATCATCGCTATTGAGGAGAACAGACCTTCCATCGTAAGCTCGTCCGGCTTACCGGCGAATAGGAGTAAAGCCGACTTGGCATCTTCGACATCTCCATTAATGCTCACGTTTTGCAAAGCTTCCTCCGTCAGCTCAAGCATTCTTTTGGTTCTTATCGCCTTCAGTTCACTGTTCCTTCTGAAAAGGAAGTTTTTTATGTTAAAGGGTATTTTTCTCTCGGCTATACCAGCGATGGCAAATCCATCAGACTTTAAGGCATTGAACACATCAGAAGTGTCAACAACAACCTCCCCAGCCACCCTCTTCTTCAGATCAATCTCACCAGCAAGAGCGACGAGGTTCATGAGCTCCAGAATCTTTCTCTCCACACCAACCTCGCCCTCAAAAAGGATAAGAACATCCGAAACCTCTCTCAAACTTCGAATTCGCCTCTTTATTTCACCAATGCTTGAAGTGTCGAGCTGTGGAACTAACGCAAGGGAGATCACAACATCTTCGGTAACCTTTCTGAGCTTTTTGCAGAGTTCAAGAGACGTTATGTAGCCAAAGTCATCTTCCAATGATGTCAGAACAAGGCTCCCCTCGAATATTTCGTAAAGAGATGTAATCTGGTTTACAAAACCGCTGACGTCTCCTTTCATTCCATGAATATAGTATTTCCTGTTGTCTCCTATTGATATATCTCTCAAGTGCTCCTCATTGTTCAACACTGCAAAGCACTTAAATAAGGGAACTCGATTAACTTTAACCCCTTTTTTGTGCATAATTTCCGCAATCTTGGCACCGCGTAGCCCTGAACCTATCGTCAGCAATCTCATTTGACTAAAATTGAGAATGTCGTTTAAAATACTTTTTCAGGAGCTGACCTTTTTAAAGTCAAACAAGGCTTTCATACAACTCCACAAGAGAGTCTACCACAACTTCCCAGCTGTACTTTTCCCTTACAACTCTTTTACCTTTTTCCCCAATCATCCTGACCTTCTCCTCATCGCTTAAAACCTCGTTTATTATTTCGCTAAGCCTTCTGTAGTCTCCGGGAGGGAAAACAAAGCCAGCCTCCCTTGCAACATCTCTAACCCCGGGAATGTCAGAAGCTGCGACAGGAGTTCCGCACGCCATTGCCTCAAGGAGGACTATTCCAAAAGCCTCGAGCCTTGATAGAGAGGGGAGAACGAGAAGAGAGGCTCTTGAAAGGTACTCTATAACCTTTCTCCTCGGAAGAAATCCCGTAAACTCGGCGTTGACATCAAGCATCTTTGCGAGTTTCTCAAGCGAACCTCTTTCCTCTCCATCGCCTATGATCACACACCTTGCCTCAACATCAACGTACTTCATGGCCTTGAGCAAAACATCAACTCCCTTGCTTGCGGCAAGTCTCCCGAGGAAGAGGACTATGGGCTCTTTCTCAGCCTCAACACCCTCAAACTCGCTCATCTCTATGCCGTTGGGAATTATGTGGTAGTTTCTGCCTTTCAAAAGCCTTGAAGTTTCTGCGTAGCTTTTTGTTGTTGCAACAATTGCATCAGCCCTGTCAAGGGCTTTTGATAGCATATCGTTACTTCTTTTGACTATCAGCTGGGAAATGGTTTTGGGAATCGGAAATATCCCGTACCTTTCGGGTATCTCTATGTCGCAGTGATATGTTATGACGTGTGGAGATTTTTTGAGGGAAGAGGAGAAGAAAGGTGGTGGTGTGTGCGAGTGGAATACATCACCATCCAGCTTCTCCAAAAATCTACCAAGGAAAGGTGTGATAGGGGAATATGGAATGGGGATGCTGGGGATGTATCTAACTTCGAACGGGAACTCACCCCTTCCTGAAGCGCTTGATGTGACCACTACTACCTCAAAACCTCTTCTGTAGAGATGATGTGCAACTCTTTCAACGTGAACCTCAACCCCTCCGATATGGGGTGGAAAATACGAGGTTAGGAGCACAACCTTCATGTGCGATTCGGTGAGTTGAGATACAAATAAATTTAACCTTCGGAAAGAAATTCGAAAATTGTTTATATACGATAACTGTACTGAGTAACGGGGGGAAATTGAGTTCGACGTTAAGAGCGGCAGTTGTTGGAATTCTCGTAAGTATCATTGTTACGGCAATCATATTCAAGTACACTGAGTCGGAGTTAACCTGGAGTGTCATCAAAAGGGCTAACTGGCTCCTACTCCTCGCAGCCCTTCTCATGCAGATGTCCTTCTGGCTTCTGTGGGCGTTCCGCATGAAGCTTCTTACCAGCTATCTGGGATATCGTATCTCTTTCCTTCACTCTCTTGAGATAACTATGGCAAGCATGTTTACAGCCTCCGTAACCCCCTCCTCCGCTGGTGGAGAGCCTGTGAGGGTCAAGATGTTATCAGATAGGGGTGTGGAAGTCGGCACCTCAGCCTTCATCGTCCTTGCGGAGAGAATCCTCGACTCAATGTATTTTTCAACAGCCCTGCCCGTGTTTTTGATCGCCACAGGTTTTTCAACAAGTTTTGGATTTAAAATAGCCATTATCTTCATTTCTCTTCTCACCATTTTTCTCTACATTCTTTACCGGATATTCAGAAGCGAGTCCAGCATCGACAAATTTGCAGAAATTCTTTACAAAGCCGTTCGGAAATTCAACGAAGAAAAAGCTGAGAAGTACTCTTCAGCATTCTCAAGAGAGCTCAGGAGTTTCAGAGAGGCAACGATAAAAATGTTATCCGACTCCCTTTCAGGTGTAGTCGTGCTCTACATCTTCACACTCACCATGTGGAGTGCAAGCTTTGCAATCCCCTCTATAATCCTCGTTGCCCTCGGTTATGACTCTTACTTCCTTTACTCCTACACAGCACAGCTGATAATAGTGATTGTTTCTCTTGTTCCGCTTACTCCCGGTAGCAGCGGAATTGCAGAGGTGAGCATGGCCTACCTTTACTCCAACTTCGTCCCCACAAACATACTCGGAGTTCTCGTGGGATTATGGAGACTAATAACCTATCACACAAACATCTTTTTCGGGGCAATTTTCGTTAACTACAGCCTGATAAAATCAAAATTGGTAAAGAATCAACTCACATAACTCTCATCATCCTCAAAACCATAGCTCATATCCTGAAGCATTTTCATTGCCAAGCCAGCAAGAACTTTATCCTCACCAACTATTTCTTTTATGAGCATGAGTGAAGCAGACTCCTTCAGTTCAAAGCTTTTTATTTCATCCAGCAGTTTGAGGAGCCTAGATGCCAATCTGTAGATTTTGGCAAGTTTCACGTCATCCTCACCTTCAACCTCTTCCTCCTCATCTTCAATTATCATGTACTCAAATTCATCCATGCTAATGCTTAACCTCAGAGTTCAATTTAAGGTTTTCTGTAAAACTCTAAATTACTCCAGTGAAACTTTTGCTAATGGACATTCCCAGAGTTGTAATAGCTGGGACGAGCAGCAAAGTCGGAAAAACCATGATTTCCATTGGCCTGATGAGACTGCTCGTGAACAGAGGTTACAAGGTTCAGCCATACAAGGTCGGGCCAGATTTTATCGATCCCGGCTTTCACTATCTTGCAACTGGCAAATATTCGCGAAATCTCGACAGCTTCATGTTAGACAAACAAACAATTCTCGAAACTTTTGTCAGAAACTTTAAAGGGGCTGATATAGCAATAATTGAGGGGAAGACAGGTCTTTACGACTCATCGGATGCGGTGAGTGAGAAGGGAAGTGTGGCTGAGGTCAGCAAGATTCTGAAGGCTCCGGTTGTACTTGTTGCCAACGTGGAGAGGCTTAACAGAACTGCCGCTGCAATAATGCTTGGTTACAAGCTCTTCGACCTGGATGTGATGCTTGAGGGGGCAATTCTGAACAGAGTTGGCAGCGAGAGGCATGCTGGAAAAGTTAAAAAAGCAGTCGAGAAGCTTGCTGGCGTTAGAGTTCTCGGAGTTGTGCCGAGAAAGAACGTGAAAATGCCTTATCGCCATCTTGGCCTCGTTACCGCCTACGAAAGAGAGGACGTGGACGAGTTGCTTGACAGTGTTGCCGAGATTGTGGAAAAGCATGTCGACGTTAATGCAATTCTTGAAATAGCTGAAAAAGCTCCTCCACTTGATGCTGTGGTTGAGGATGAGGAAAGTGAAGCTGAGATAGAGAAGCAGGTAAGGATTGGGGTAATAAGGGATCAAGTTTTCTCGTTCTACTACCAGGACAACCTCGATGAGCTGTCGAGGTACGCTGAACTTATTTATTTGAACTCTCTGGAGGATAAAAAGCTCCCTGAGATGGATGCGTTATACATTGGTGGGGGTTTTCCGGAGGTTTTTGCAGAGGAGCTTGAGAAGAACAAAAAGCTCAGGGAGGAAATTTACCAATTCTGCCAGTCTGGCAAGCCCGTTTATGCTGAATGTGGGGGGCTCATGTATCTCGGAGAGTCCCTTGAAACTTCCGAAGGGGAGTTTGAGATGGTGGGCTTTCTTCCGCTCAAAACAGAGATGTATAAAAAGTTCCAAGCACAGGGGTATTCAATTTACAGGGCATCAAAGTCTTGCATAATAGCAAGGAGAAATCAGAGGATAGTGGGGCACGAGTTCCACTACTCCAAACCCACGCTTACCGGAAAAGCCGATTTTGCATTTAAGGTTGAAAGAGGGTTCGGAATTGATGGCAACAGAGATGGCATAATGAAGGAGAACACGCTCGGCTGCTACATACACATCCACTTTCTTTCGGACAGAAGTATTGCAAGAAGATTTATCAAAAAAGCGATGAAGAAAAAATAAGATTAGACACAGCCAGTTGGTTTTGGAAGTCCGGCAATTCTACAAGCGTCCTTTGCAGGTCCCTGCGGGAAGAGTTTGTAGATGTACTGGAGGTTGCAGTTTGGATTTACCTCTTTCTTGCAGTATTTTACGAGCATTCTAACAGGTGGAGCGACACCGTATTTGATAAAGTAGTCTCTCAGATACCTTACAATTTTCCAGTGCTCCTCCGTCAATTCTATCGGCTGTGGGCTGAAACGGGTGTCCTTTGCAAGAGCCTCTGCAACCTCCTCATCCCATTCTTCCCAATCCTGCAGAAAACCGTCCTCGTCAAGTCTGAGCTTCTTTCCTTTAACCTCTAACTCTGGCATGAAGTCACCTCCGTCTTAGTGTGCTTTTTCATCTACGCATATATAATTTACGGAATTGTCCCAGTGAGGGTTTAGAATTTTAGAAATAGCAAAAGCCTTTAAAAACCGTCCTCCAATTTATCACTGCTGGGGCCGTGGGGTAGCCTGGTAGCCTCTCGGCCTGGGGCGCCGGTGACCCGAGTTCAAATCTCGGCGGCCCCACTTGTTTATGGCGTTTAAACGACTCATACAGCGT
>JAPDIT010000045.1 GCA_029259455.1 Archaeoglobi archaeon | reverse complement strand
TAAGCGCTTTCGGAGATGGGACATTCCAGTACCCATCCCCTATGGGGGATTAGCCCCAGTTTCCCGGGGTTATCCCCCACCCGAGGGCAGGTTGTCCACGTGTTACTGAGCCGTCCGCCGGTGCTTGTATCCCCAGAGGGATACAAGCCCCTAGACTCGCATGGCTTAGTCCCAGCCGGATAGCAGCGGCCTCTGGCAGGATCAACCAGAATTGGCGGGGGCTAAAGCGGTGAATACATCCCTCGCCTGCCGGTTTGCTCTGCTGGCAAGCCCACATCAGACCGCATTTTACCTGCGGTCCTCCTGTAATATACCGTGGGCAGGAAGGCTTCCCCTCATCACGGGCTTACGCCCTTTCAGGGCACTTGCCGGACCCACGGTTTTTGGCTATTGGCAACATCTTATTTGGTTTTTAGGTTTATAAGGCTTTTGCTCAAGTCCTCCTCTTTAACTAACCTGTGTGATGTAAATAGCTCCCGCATCAATCGATATTTAAGACTTTTGGCCATTTTCGGATGGGTCTTTTTGTGATTTTTTCTGGAGGATGAGCTCAAGATACGATTCTCTGATGCTATCATTCCTTGAGTAGCCAAGCTGTTCGGCGATCTGAAAAACTCTCTCTTTCACTCCTAAATTCTCAGCTTCAATCTCAATTTCAATAAATTTTCCTAAGTTCTCCACATCGTCAATGCAGATTATGGCATCTCCGTAACCATAAATTCTTCTGACCTTCTTCACCTCAGCAACAGGTCTGAATCCAAGCCTTTCAAGAATTCTTCTCGCTGACTCAAAATCTTCCACCCTTAGCTTTATTTCCTCCCTGCTTTTGGTCTCTGCATCAACCTTGGGACCTTTGTAGGTTAAGGTTATACCTTCAACATCTCTTCTTATCCTGATTGCCTCATCAGTCTGGGCAAAGTCCCTGCATGGATGAGCGAAGTAAACATCGTGCTCGTATTTTTCTATGATTAGTTCTGCTATTTCCTTTACCTTCTCCTCCACACCCCCGAGGTATGGGAACTTAGCCTCAACCTCCATCTCAATCTTTTTATACCCGCCCCTTGGGGCTTAAAAAGGTGGTGTTAATGATATCGGATGGTGACTTCATTAGACTCAGCTATACTGCAAAACTGGAAGACGGGACGATTGTCGATACCACAGATGAAGAGGTGGCAAAAGAGCATGGTATATACAATGAGAACGCCAGATACGGAGATATCTACGCTGTGATAGGGAAAAGACATATCCTGCCGGGACTTGAGGAGGACATCAAGGGCAAGGAAGTTGGGTACAAAGGTACGGTTGAAATTCCTCCGGAAAAGGCATTCGGTGAGTACAACCCCGAGCTAAAGGATACCTTCAGCATAACCAGGTTTAAGGAGAAACCTGAGATTGGACAGAGAGTGAGAATCGGAGACAGGATTGGAACGGTTGAAAGAATAGTGGGAAGAAGGGTAATAGTCGACTTCAACCACCCCCTTGCAGGCAAGAAAATCATATTCGAGTACAAAATCAAGGAAAAGCTCGAAAAGCCGGAGGATAAAATCAAAGCCCTCTTCGTCATCCACACAGGCATCGATGTCAAGGATGTGAAATTTGAGGGTAAGAGAGCAATTGTTGAGGTTTCGAGTGACGTTTACCTGAACCAACTCTTCCTAATCGGCAGATACAGAGCTGTGAAGGAAATATTTGAGGCAACTGATATTAAGGAGATAGAAATTGTTGAAAGGTTTGAGAAGGAGCAGGAACTGCTAAAGCTGGGAGACGTGCTCAAGGAAATTGAGAAGGAAGAAGCAAGTGAAGAGGGAAGAGAGGAATCCGAGAGTGAAGAGAAAGAGGAATCAAAGGAGGAGGCCTAACTCCTCTTTTTAACCTTTATTCACTCCTCAACACCAAAAACTGACTCGTGAAGCAACTCTACGATATCAACGACTTTTACATCAGCTTTCCTGACTTTTGCTGCATCCTCAAGCATCATCAGGCAGAATGGGCAAGCTACTGCGAGAACGTCAGCAGCTACTATGCCCACCTCATCTATCCTCTTGAGGGAAGGTCTGAATTCAACATCCCTAACAATGTTGCCCCCTCCAGCTCCGCAGCAAAGGGAGTTCTCCCGATTTCTCAGCATCTCGACAAGCTCAACACCGGGAATTGCTTTAAGAATCTCTCTTGGCTCCTCATACAGCCCGTTGTACCTCCCCAAATAGCACGAGTCGTGAAACGCAACTCTAGTTTCGATTACCTTCCTGAACCTTAAGCTTGCATCCTGAATTGCCTTAAGCAGAACTTCTGAAATGTGATACACCTCAAGCCCGTAATCGTTTTTGAAGGTGTTGTAGCAGTGAGGAGAAACTACAATAACTTTCCTCACACCATACTCCTCAAAAATAGCTTGGTTTTCCTCCTTAAGCATTTCAAAAAGCCCTTCCTCTCCGACGGCCTTGACATCGTTACCGCAGCAACCCTCCTCCCTCAGAATTGCAAAGTTTACTCCGGCAGCCTCCAGCAGTTCTCCAGCCCTCCTCGCAACTTCAGCAATCCTTTCATCAACAACCCCGCAGCCTGCAAAGAAGAGATACTCGAACTCTCCTTCATCAGCAAATCTGAACTTGCCCTGATGCCACTCCCTCTTCTTTGCCTTCCCCACGCCAAAGGGGTTGGCGAACTTCTGAATGCTCTCCAGCATCTCCCTCACATCTCCCGGAACTCTACCACTTTCGATAGCCCTGCTCCTCGCCTCCACAATCAGATCTGTGATGGGTATTCCCCTTGGGCATCTATCTTGACAGACGTGGCAGGTGGTGCAGTTCCAAAGTTCATCACTCCAGAACTCTCCCTTGGAAATATAGCGCGCTATGAGCTTTCTGACGTTCATGGTGTATCGCATGCTGCAGGATGAGCTGCACACTGCACACTGCATGCAGGCGGTAAGAGAAACCATAGTTTAAACTAAACCTTCTAAATAAAACAGTTACTTTCCCACTATTCTTTCCAGCCTTCTGACAGCCTGCCTCAAGTCGTCTTTGTTGTCAAAGTAGAGTGTTCTGACGGAAAAAATCCCCGCTCCCTTCAGCCTTATGACTTTTTTCTCTTCATCCACTTCAAATCCCCTGATCTTTTTCAGGTTAGTCTTGAAGGGTTTGTAGTAAACGTAATCTCCCTCAATGTAGTAATGCCTCGGCTTTCCAAGGGTTATGATAACATAAAGAGAAACGAAAAATGCAAAAATTGCCGCAACTATAAGCGATTTTCCAAGCTCTGCTCCGGTAGCTATTTTGTAGGCTGTGAAGCCAAATCCTGCGGCAATTATCAGCAAAACGAAGATTAACCACTTCTTCCTCGCTGCGGGATTGTTCAAAGCTTGGCAAGTCCAGATCAAGTTCCGCACCTCCAGTCGCTCAAATACCTTATCTGCTCATCAGTCAATTCGTCAATCTCCACCCCCATCGATTCTAGCTTCATTCTTGCAACCATCCTGTCGAGTTCTTCAGGCAGTCTGTAAACTCTCCTCTCCAGCTTTTCCCAGTTTTCAGCGATGTATTTGGCAGCAAGAGCCTGATTGGCGAAGCTCATGTCCATAACCTCGACAGGATGACCATCGGCAGCAACAAGGTTTACCAGCCTCCCCTCTGCAAGCAAATAAACCCTCTTCCCCCCCAAATCGTACTCGGTAACGTACTTCCTCGCCTCCCTCTTCGCCCTTGCCATTCTCTCAAGTGCTGGAATGTCGATCTCAACGTTAAAGTGTCCCGCATTGGCGAGTATCGCTCCATCCCTCATCCTTCTGATGTGCTCCTCCCTGATAACGTCCCTGTTGCCGGTAGCCGTGATGAAGATGTCTCCAATCTTCGCCGCTTCCCCCATCTTCATCACTCTGAAGCCATCCATCACCGCTTCCAGAGCCCTGATCTCGTCAACCTCGGTAACAACGACGTTTGCACCCATTCCTCTTGCCCTCATCGCTATTCCTCTACCACACCATCCGTAGCCTGCGACAACCACAGTCTTGCCAGCCATCAGCAGATTTGTGGCCCTGATCACTCCATCAATTGCAGACTGGCCTGTGCCGTAGCGGTTGTCAAAAAGGTACTTCGTGTAGGCGTCGTTAACAGCTATAACGGGGAAGTTCAACACTCCCTCCCTCTCCATAGCCCTGAGCCTTATCACTCCAGTCGTAGTCTCCTCACTTGCCCCTTTCACGTTATCAGCGTAACTCTCCATCTCTCCGTGGAGGAGAAAGATGAGGTCAGCACCGTCGTCAATTACGATATCTGGCCTTGTCCTTATCACTTTTTTAAGGGCTTCGTAGTACTCGTCCACATCCATTCCTCTCTTTGCAAAGCAGACAACCCCTATTTCTCTCAGAGCATCAGCCACGTCATCCTGAGTGCTCATCGGATTGCAGCCTGTAATCGCAACCTCCGCTCCAGCATCGAGAAGGGTTTTAACCAGAACAGCAGTCTTTGCTTCCACATGCAGAGCCATTCCCACCTTAAAGCCTTCTAACGGTCTCTCCTTCCTGAACTGGTCTCTGATTTTTCCCAGAACCTTCATGTAGCGCTCTGCCCACTCTATCTTCCTGAATCCCTCCATTCCTCACACCTTCCTCACGAACTCATCCAGTCTGTCTTCAAGCTCGGAGAGCCAGTCTATCCTTCCGGGCTTATACCTTTTCCTTACCTCCTCATCTCCCTTTATGATGCCATCAACAACATCCGCAACTTCATCAACGCTCATTTCAGTCGTGTCTATCTCGTAAACCTCTCCAGCATGTTCAAGTGCCTCTACAAGGATTACATCGAGCAACTCCGCTTCAACATTCTCCATCAGCTTTTCCTCACTCCATTTTCTTTCCATCAGCCTTTCCTTCAGCGCAGCGGGGTTGCACCTCAGAACGATTGCCAAATCCGGCTTTAAAAGGTGGGAGAGGTGCCCCTCAACAATCCCATCAAAATCTATCCTGTCTGCAAGTTTTTCAACATCTATAACAAGCTCCCCATTCTCTTCATCAATTACGCAGTCGTATTTCTTTGCCAGCTCAACAACGCTCGCAACCCTGTATCCTCTCCTCCTTAGCAGTTCTGCAACACTGCTCTTTCCCGTTCCAGGTGTGCCGGTTAAGGCAATCAGCATTCAAGCACCTCTTTCAACGCCTGCAGAAACATGTCGTTCTCCTCAGGCTTTCCAACAGTAACGCGGATGTGGTTTTTGCAGCCGGCAAAATTGCTGCAGTCCCGCACTATTACTCCCCTCTTCAGAAGTTCTTCAGCAAGGTTCTCTACTGGACTCTCGAAAAAGAGGAAGTTTGCCTTAGAGGGAGTGACTTCAACGCACCTCTTCAACTCCCTGTACAACCTCTCCCTCTCCGCCTTAATCTTCTCCACGCACTTTCGCATCCACTCTATGTCGTCAATAGCTGCCTCTGCCGCCCTTGCGGCAGGAGTTGAGATGGGGAAGGGTGTCATGGCAGCCTTAAATGGGCTAACAAACCATTTGGGTAGAAGAGCATAACCTATTCGAAGATTCGCCAATCCAAAAGCTTTGGAGAATGTTCTGGCAATAACAACATTTTCTGCATCCATGTCCACCGCGAAGTCTGAGAACTCCACGTAGGCCTCATCAATAAAAACGATCCCATCGGTAGACTGCACTATTTCTTCTATAATCTCAGCTTTCTCGGCATTTCCCGTAGGGTTGTTCGGATTGCAGATGAGTATGAGTTTTGTTTTCTTATTTATGGCCTCAAAAATCGACTCGTCGATCTGATAGTTCTTCCCTCTCCTGACAATAACTTCCTTTCCACAACTTAGCCTAGTGAGGATGTGGTAGTAAGGAAAGCTCGGAATCGGAATGATAACCTCATCCCCCTCATCGATGAGTATTTTGAAGAGTGTTTCGAGAATCCCGTCAATACCTGCGCCAACCACTATTCTTTCCACATCCCATCCGGTGTATTCGGAAATCTTCTCCCTTAACTCTCTGTAATCGGGATTTGGATAGATGTGCAGATCAGAGTAGCTCCTGAAAGCCTCAATTGCTTTCGGGCTTGGACCATAGGGATTCTCGTTTGAAGCGAGCTTTACGACTTTTTCAAGCCCGTACTCTCTTTTAACCTCCTCAATGCTCTTGCCGGGAATGTACTTGGACAGCTCAACGCACTTCCTCACAATCCTCTCACCGCACGACCTCGATCTGAACTATATTCCAGTCCTCGTCAACACCCTTTAGCGTTGAAACCAGAGCTTCAATAACCCTTCCGAAGATTTTGGTCACGAATTCATTTATTTCAATGTCTTCTCCATCAACAACAAGCCTTACCTCCATTGTCTCACCTCCTCAAAACTTTCCTGAAGTCGCTTATAAAGTTCTTGATAACCTCTTCCGTAACATGGGGCATAACAACGAATCTGATTGCCTTGGGCTCCCTAATGGTTGAGATTACCCAGTTCATCCCGTAAAGCTCCTCCTTAAACCTTTCCGCTTCATCCGTTCTGAATGACACGACATTCATCACGGGCTCGATCACGGGCTCGAAGCCCAGAACTCTCATCTCTTCAACAAGAATGCGCGTGTTCTTCAGGCAGGTTTTAACAACCTTTCTCATCCCCTCAAAGCCGAGTGATTTGAGAACCGCATAAGCTGAGGCAACTCCCGTGCCGGGTCGGGTGCCAGTTAGTGTGAACTGAGTTTTTGAGGTCAGATAGGGAGTTTCAACTTCCAAAGCCCTCAAGTAGCTCTCATCCCTGAAAATAATCCCTCCTGCAGGAATTGTCGCCATCCCCATCTTGTGCGGGTCGATTGTTATGGACGAGACGCCCTTATTCTGAAAATCGAAGGGATATGGACTATCCATGAACGGTATTACAAGCCCTCCGAAGGCCGCATCAACATGAAGCTCCACCTGCTTTTCCTCCGCAAGCTTTGAGAGCTCAACTATGGGATCGATCTGTCCAAGCTCGGTGGTTCCCGCTATTCCAACAATTGCGACCGTGTTCTCATCCATTAAGTCCTCAACCTGCCCGACATCAACCTTATACTCTTCATCAACTCCTGCTCTTCTGATTTCTACCCTCAGAATGTCTCCAATTTTCTCAAATGAGAAATGGGCGGTCTTTGGGATTACTATGTTGGGATTATCCTTTCTTTGAACATTCCTTGCAGCCCTTATCCCCTGAATGTTCGCCTCAGTCCCTCCAGAGCAGATGTAGCCTGCAGGGGTTTTGCAGTGGAGGATTTCACCAATCAGCTTCATCAGCTTGGTTTCAAGCTCAATCGTCCCCTTGAAAATTCCCGGATCTCCGAGATTCGTTTCGATGAACATCCTGTGAGCCTCAACCGCAACAGGATGGGGTACAGTGCACATGGAGCTAAGAACTCTTGAGTAGGGAATGTCCTTCTCCCTGTAAGCCCTCAGCTCATCGATGATGTCCATGGCGAACCTCGGAAAAGTGTAATAAATACCTAACTAATGTAAAGCTCAGTGAATGTTGCGGTGCTTGTTGGAGGTGTGGGAAGGAGAATAGGCAAGGAAAAGACCGAGATCACGCTATGCGGTAAAAAGCTCATTGAGTGGGCTCTGGAAAAATATTCACCCTACCAAACCGTATTCGTTTGCAGAGATGAGGTGCAGGCAAAAAGACTCTCCTCACAGTACAACGCGGAGTTTATATGGGACATCTATAAAAACGTTGGCTCGATTGCCGGAATTCATGCTGCCCTGAAACACTTTGGAAGCTGCGTTGTCACAGCAATAGATATGCCTTTCGTCAAACCTGCGGTTGTTGAGCATCTCTACAATGAGGGCATAAGGCTCGGTTGTGAGGCTCTTCTGCCAAAGCATGAATATCCAGAACCTCTGCTCGCCTATTACTCGGAAAAAGCTATTGATGAGCTTGAGAATGCAATTATTAGGGGGGTTAAGAAAATACTCATCCCTCTGGAGAGGCTGAATGTTGTTTATTATCCAGCTGAAAGTTTGAGAAAGTTTGATAAGGAGCTAATATCGTTTTTCAACATCAACACTCCCGAGGATTTGAAGAGGGCTGAGAAGATATGCTCAGAGATGAGTATGACAGAGTCATAACGAATCTTAGGATTGCTGTAACGAACAGATGCAACCTCCAGTGTTTCTACTGTCATAAGGAGGGGGAGAGAAACTCCGGGGAAGAGATCGATGCAGACAGGATAATCGAGATTGCCAGAGCATTTCGCGAGCTTGGAGTGAGAAAGCTCAAAGATTACGGGTGGGGAGCCATTGCTGAGAAAGGATATTCCAGACATAATCCAGAATCTTCCCGATTTCGAGGAAATCTCCATGACGACTAACGGAATTCTACTTGAAAAGTACGCAGATGAGCTGAAAGAGTGTGGACTCAGGGTAAACGTCAGCCTCGACACACTCAACGCGGAGAAGTACAGGTGGATAACGAAAGTTGGGGATGTCGAGAAGGTGGTAGGAGGAATTGAGAGGGCGTGTGAGGTTGGACTAACGCCGGTAAAGGTGAACATGGTCGTAATGAAAGGCGTTAATGAGAATGAGGTGGAAGAACTTCTGAACTTTACAAATTCTTTTAACGACAGTCGGGTAAAGGCAATTCTTCAGGTAATTGAACTCGTCCCCTTCCCTGGATTCGAGAAGTACTTCTTCGACATTTCGGCAATTGAAGAGGAGTATGCGAAAATCTCCACGCAAAGGAGAATTAGGGCGATGCACCGCAGAATTCAGTATTTCACCCCTAAGGGCGTAATAGAGTTCGTGAAGCCGATGGATAACACAGCCTTTTGCATGCACTGCAACAGAATGAGGGTCACTTCTGACGGTAAGCTCAAGCCGTGTCTCCTGAAGGATGATACAGTCACGATCGACGGAAACCACGGAGAAGAGTTGAAGAAGGCGATAATAGAAACAGTAAGAAAAAGAGAGCCTTACTTTAAGGGATAAAATGCGCCCTCATGTTTTTGTGAACGTTGCAGCCAGCCTTGACGGCAAAATAAGTGATGAGAGCAGAAGGCAGTTGAGAATCTCGTGTGATGAAGACATAGAGATCGTGGACAGGTTGAGGGCTGAGAGTGATGCCATCATGGTCGGGATAGGTACGGTTATCTCTGACGACCCAAGGCTTACGGTGAAGAGTGCAGCACTGAGGGAAAAGAGGGTCAAAGAGGGCAAGGAGCCAAACCCGCTGAGAGTTGTTGTGGACAGCAGGTGCAGGGTGCCGCTAAATTCCAAAATCCTGAACGAAGAGGCGAGAACCCTTATTGCCGTGTCCAAACTTGCTCCAGAAGATAGGATAAGGGAAGTTCAGAAGCTTGCAGAAGTTGCTGTTCTCGGAGAGGACAGAGTAGACCTTTCCGCCTTGCTTGATTACCTTTCCGAAAAGGGTGTGAGAAGGCTGATGGTTGAGGGGGGAGGGACGCTTATCTCTTCTCTCATCTCGGAAAATCTCGTTGATGAGATGAGAATATACTATGGCCCTTTATTCATCGGAGGTAAAAATTCTCCGACAATCTGCGATGGCAACTCTTTCCTCAGAAAGTGCAGGATAGAGAAGATTGAGAGGGTAGGAGAGGGGTTTGCTGTAACGGTTAGGTTCTGATGAGATTGGGTAGTGTTAATTTCTGGTTATAAGTGTAAACTTCTTCGTGCCAGAGTGATGAAATTGGTCTGATTTCAACTCCAATAACTTTTTGCCCGTCACGTCATAAATTCCCTCCTTTCAATCCCATCTTGGTCTGATTTCAACGATGCTGGAGAGGATAGAGATGCTGGAGAGCGGAGAGACTTTCAATCCCATCTTGGTCTGATTTCAACACGTCAGAGAGGGATCTTACTTCTACTCAGCACTCACTTTCAATCCCATCTTGGTCTGATTTCAACTCATCACACAGACGATCTACTATAAGCTCAGAGATGCGTCTTTCAATCCCATCTTGGTCTGATTTCAACACGAGGTCCACCTGGTCGAGTGTAAGATCAGAGATGACCTTTCAATCCCATCTTGGTCTGATTTCAACGGTATCGTGAAGGTGAGTCTTGTTATTGATGGTATTACTTTCAATCCCATCTTGGTCTGATTTCAACGAGGTAAGTGTATGGTCAGGTAAGGTCAGGAAGTTTTCTTTCAATCCCATCTTGGTCTGATTTCAACTAACAATCGATGAGTTCAGAGCAGGATTAGCAGCTCTCTTTCAATCCCATCTTGGTCTGATTTCAACATTATGTATCTCGACGTCTTAAAGGGCTGCGAGTTCGCTTTCAATCCCATCTTGGTCTGATTTCAACGCAGCAGAGAGCTCGTTCTGTCCGTCGCTGATGATACTTTCAATCCCATCTTGGTCTGATTTCAACTGAATGATCAGATCTGCGAGCTTATAGACGTCGTCATCTTTCAATCCCATCTTGGTCTGATTTCAACGATGTGTTGTGAGTGAAGAGGTCTTGAAAAAGGCGTTCTTTCAATCCCATCTTGGTCTGATTTCAACCATGCGGAGGTTAACAGGAGTGAAAAACATCACTCCTCTTTCAATCCCATCTTGGTCTGATTTCAACCTGAGAGCAACTGCGGATGGCAAGTTGAAAGTGGCAGTAGCCTTTCAATCCCATCTTGGTCTGATTTCAACCAACCTCGTGGACGGCGATGAATCGACAGATACGGGCATCTTTCAATCCCATCTTGGTCTGATTTCAACTTTTTGGCCGCATTCGGGGCATGTAACTTCATCATCCTTTCAATCCCATCTTGGTCTGATTTCAACTCGTAGAGCGTGTTATCAGTGAAATAGAAGACAAGCCTTTCAATCCCATCTTGGTCTGATTTCAACCGCAGATTGGTATATAGAAGCAAGAAAACGGCTTAACACTTTCAATCCCATCTTGGTCTGATTTCAACACTACGCTGTGGAGGATTTCCACCAGCTGTGCAGAGATGCGACTTTCAATCCCATCTTGGTCTGATTTCAACATTTTAGGGGCGTTATTACAGAAGAACAACTTAAGCACTTTCAATCCCATCTTGGTCTGATTTCAACTCAATTACAGCATCAGAGTCAATTACTGCTCCCACTCTTTCAATCCCATCTTGGTCTGATTTCAACACTGAACTTTCCAGCAATATTTACTGAAGCTGTCAGAGCTTTCAATCCCATCTTGGTCTGATTTCAACTTGCTGTGAACTTCCCATCACTGTGGGATATGTTTAGCTTTCAATCCCATCTTGGTCTGATTTCAACCCGTTCCTCCCTGACTGGGAGGACGGGAGAGTAGTTCTTTCAATCCCATCTTGGTCTGATTTCAACTAGCAGCGTTCTTAGAAGGTAGAATAAGCGAGTTTCACTTTCAATCCCATCTTGGTCTGATTTCAACGTCAGAAGGGCAGATATCTACATTATAGAGACTGCCACCTTTCAATCCCATCTTGGTCTGATTTCAACCCTGCCTTAATTCCCGCCAGCTCTGCGATCTCTTTCTTTCAATCCCATCTTGGTCTGATTTCAACCTGCATGGGTGTCATACCGCTTGAAGACGAGGGGAACGCTTTCAATCCCATCTTGGTCTGATTTCAACCTGACTGGTTCAAATCGGTAAGGTTGACGGGTAAATAGCTTTCAATCCCATCTTGGTCTGATTTCAACTCACGCACCTCGGCCTGAGATACAACGCAAACGTGGACCTTTCAATCCCATCTTGGTCTGATTTCAACCTTCTACGTTGAGAATGTTACGTTCTACGGTGCACCAGATAGCCTTTCAATCCCATCTTGGTCTGATTTCAACATTTTGAATGAGTATGAGCCGTATTCCAGCCCTCTCGCTTTCAATCCCATCTTGGTCTGATTTCAACGTGAAGAGGTTGGTGAAAGAAATAGGAGAACTGACACTCTTTCAATCCCATCTTGGTCTGATTTCAACCCTCTTCCTTCTCGTCTTCCTCTTCCACGATGACAACCCTTTCAATCCCATCTTGGTCTGATTTCAACATATGTGAACTGCCCTAAATAAAAAATAGAAAGGGAATTTTCTTTCAATCCCATCTTGGTCTGATTTCAACATCAGGCAAAAGAATAAAAGTCGCAAACCGTGATATATACTTTCAATCCCATCTTGGTCTGATTTCAACGCTGGTTTGAGGGTTTCTATGACGGAATAAAGGGTGATCCTTTCAATCCCATCTTGGTCTGATTTCAACGCAAGCGGAGGGCAGGATGAAGTGACTTTTGCGCCTCCTGAGGGTCTTTCAATCCCATCTTGGTCTGATTTCAACGGAAATCTTTGGACCAGAGTGGACTTGGGAGAAGGTCTTTCAATCCCATCTTGGTCTGATTTCAACGATCAGCGGTCAGGTCAACAATGGTAAGCTGATTACCTCTTGCTCCTTTCAATCCCATCTTGGTCTGATTTCAACTTGACTTGGGCAACATGCCCGCATCTATGGCATCTTTTCGCTTTCAATCCCATCTTGGTCTGATTTCAACTCATCACACCTCCACAAGCTTCAAAACCTCAACCGCACTTTCAATCCCATCTTGGTCTGATTTCAACTCTAAGAACGCTGCTATCTCGTATTTCAGATAGTATTCCTTTCAATCCCATCTTGGTCTGATTTCAACTTGGTGACGACGAATGGCATGTTGGTGCTGGTGGTTTTACAACTTTCAATCCCATCTTGGTCTGATTTCAACTCTCCAAAGCTGTGCCATGACTTGACCTTTACACTTTTCTTTCAATCCCATCTTGGTCTGATTTCAACTGTTCAGAGTGTAACCTAAAGCAACACAAGACCAACTTTCAATCCCATCTTGGTCTGATTTCAACATTTCTTGTAAGGAAATTCCGTGTCAGCTGAAAGCAGCTTTCAATCCCATCTTGGTCTGATTTCAACGATACATCGAGCGAACTGAAAGGCTTCTTTTAGAAAACTTTCAATCCCATCTTGGTCTGATTTCAACCTCCATGCACCCTTCAGAGCCTTGAGGCCTCTCAGGTTCTCCCTTTCAATCCCATCTTGGTCTGATTTCAACCAGGCGTATGGCAGGATTGTTAGAGCGGAGGATGACTTCTTTCAATCCCATCTTGGTCTGATTTCAACTTTCCTTATCCGTTTGTTCCAATGCTGCTTATACTCCTTTCAATCCCATCTTGGTCTGATTTCAACCCACCTGCGTCTACAACAGCAATTGCTGCTTTATTGTCTTTCAATCCCATCTTGGTCTGATTTCAACTCACATAAATCTCAATGTTCTCAATATGCTCATCACCTATAGCACCTTTCAATCCCATCTTGGTCTGATTTCAACCTGGAGCTGGTGGACTTACCCGCATGTGGAGAAGGTACCAGAGTTCTCTTTCAATCCCATCTTGGTCTGATTTCAACAATCAGTAATATTTTCTCCATTTCTAATTTAAAGGTTTCTTGTTCCTCCTTTAGTTTATATACAATCGCGTATCTTTAAAGTTGCAGGTTGTTTATAATGATGTGCGATTTTTATTCTGGAGACCTATTTCAATTTGGGATGACCAAACCACTCTTTAGCGAAATTAGAGTTAAATCAGCATGGGTAAGCATAACAATAAAACTCAGACCACATCATTTTCAAAGCAAAGGAAATAAAAACTAAAAATGTATACAATAAAATTCAGAAATAAATCATTTTGCGACCGGCTCAGACACCTGTTTTCTAGGAATTAAACCTCTAAGCACCCTTTAACAGCCAAAAGTATTAGTGGTAAGCTATTTATTGTACAGCCCAGATTAATTTTGTGATGATTGATGAAATGTATATCAGAGGTGTGGAGGTTAACTACTATTTCGTGTGCAAAACCAAACTGTGGCTTTTCAGCCACAACGTGAATTTGGAGAGGGAAAGCGATCTAGTAAAGCTTGGAAAGCTCGTTCATAAGGAATTTTACCAGAGGGACAGAAAAGATGTCCGGATTGGGCCAATAGCAATAGATGTTGTTAGGAAGGGAAATGAGCTGGAGATTCAGGAAGTGAAGAAGGCAAAATCGATGGAGAAGGCAGATGTTTTCCAAATGCTCTACTACCTCTTTTACCTTTCAAATCTCGGGATATCTGCTAAGGGGAGAATTACGTATCCAAAGAGTAAGGAAGTCGTGAACGTCGAGCTGGACGAGGAGGAGCTAAGAGATTTGGAGAAAATTCTGGAAGAAATCGATGAGTTGAAGAAAAACAAGGAGATGCCTAAGCCTGTAAGGAAAAAGCACTGCAGGAAGTGCGCCTATTTTGAATTCTGCTTTGTAGGGTGATAGAATGAGGAAGAAGAACTTCTATATAGTTTCTGACGGAAAACTAAGAAGAAAGGAGAACACGATATACTTTGAGAGTACTGAAGAGAGGAGACCGATTCCGATAAGCTCAATATACGCCATATACGCTCTCGGCTCGCTTACCGTAACCTCTCAAGCTTTAAACTATCTGGCTAAGGAGGGTGTGTGCGTGCACTTCTTCAACAGATACGGCTACTATACTGGCTCGTTTTACCCCAGAGAGAGTCTGATTTCGGGTGAAGTGGTGGTGAGGCAGGCGGAGCACTACCTTGACAGGGAGAAGAGGCTATATTTGGCAAAGGCCTTCGTTGAGGGCAGTATAATGAACATGGCACGTGTGCTGAGGAGGAGTGGGGAGGATGATGCAGGAGTGATTTCAGCTCTTCAAGGACTTGGAGAGGCAGAGAGCGTAGAGGAGGTGATGGGAATTGAGGCTGCAGCAAGGACGGAATACTACTCAAAGTTCGATAACATTCTGACCGGAATGAAGTTCGAGAGGAGGAGTAGGCAGCCGCCAGAGAACGAGGTTAACGCCATGATCAGCTTCGGAAATTCTCTTCTGTACTCTGCAGTCCTGACAGAAATCTACCACACCCAGCTCCATCCGGCAATTAGCTATCTTCACGAACCTTCTGAGAGGAGGTTCAGCCTCTCGCTTGACATTGCGGAGATTTTTAAGCCTCTACTCGTGGACAGACTTGTCATCTCTCTCGTCAACAAGAAAATGGTCGGTGAAGGGGATTTTGATGAAGAGTTCAGGGGCGTTCTTCTGAGTGAGAGCGGAAAAAAGAAATTTCTAAAGGCTTTCAACGATAGGCTTGAGAGGACCATAAAGCACAGAACGCTTGGCAGAAAAGTCTCCTATCAGCGGTTGATAAGGCTGGAGTGCTACAAGCTCGTTAAGCACATCTTGAATGCCGAGAAATACAAACCTTTCGTGATGTGGTGGTAGTATGTATGTGATAATCGCCTACGATGTCAATGTTGATAGAGTGAATAAGGTAAAGAAGTTTCTCAGGAAGCACCTGAACTGGATTCAGAATTCGTTGTTTGAGGGCGAGCTCACGCAGGCCGACCTTGAGGAAGTCAAGATGGGGCTGAGGGAGATTATAAACGAGGAGGAGGACATGGTTGTTATTTACAGGCTTAGGAGTGCTGACGCGATGAAGAGAGAAGTTATTGGAGTGGAGAAGAGCAGCATGGATGAAGTGATTTGAAGAAATACTGTAGATTTCAAATTTCTAGGATTTTCCAATTTTTACCTTTTTTGAGTTTGGATTTAATCAGGTAATATTTCCTTTCAAAGACGTTTTTACCCGATTTACCAGAATATGGATTTACTTGTTCGAATTTGGCCTTTTTGCTAATGTCCTTAACTGGATAGACTAGATATGATTCTTCGGGAATGACTTTTACGAATTCTTTACCTGTTATTGCTTTAATTGCACTTTCTGGTGGTTCTTCAGCCACCTCTAAGCTTTTGACATAAACTATTGAGTCTCCTGAACCGAGATACCTCAACATTTTAAAGTATTTAATTAAACTGTCCTCCAAATCTTCACAGCCAACAAATATACTCATGTCTTCTGAGAAGAAAACGTACTCCCTAACTCCAAATGTGTTCTCAAATCCTAGTTCATTTTTCTTTTTCTTCAACCGCTTAATTAAAAACGAATTTACTGCTATTTGCTTGGGTGGGGTCATTCGTATATCAGCATCCCGTACAGCATAAAAAACACGTTTACCTTCATCAACCTTGCCAGTGGCTCTTATAGCTGTTGCTACCAATGCAAGCTTTATCGCGGAGGGGGATGGTAACGGTACGCTTAGGGCGTACTGTGATGAGTAATCCGGTATGCGGTATGAGAAAAATGATGGGAAGTGTAGTGTTAGTTTAACCCACTGCATTCTCAGATCACCTAAAACTTCATTTTGTACGGTTTATTGTTAGTCAGTTGACCAATTTTTGCTGCAAAGTCTGCAATACTATTAAATTCCACGACCTTTATTGATGCACCTATGCTTTCCGATATGGTTCTTATTTCCTCGATCTAATCATTTTTAAGCGGTGAAATCACAGGTACTGGCGTAGGTTCTGCTGAATAAACTATTACTCCACTAAAATCTTCAACATGCGGTAATCTTGTGGTGGTCATTGCCCCTTCTGGCGAGCAAATAGTAGCTGATAAGCTTTTAATACAAGTCTGTATCTTCTCTCTCTAGCAGCATCATCTGCATCGTAGGTGTATTTGTCCTGTCTTTGTCCTGTCTCGCTTCATTCAGCCCGATTCTCCAAGGCTGGAACACTGAAATTACTGCATACACACCGGAACGGGTTGGACGGTGGTAAACCATCTGTGTTGAAACACCCTCGGTTTCTCCTTCTTGTTCTCCGCTCCCCCTACCCTTCTCACCAAGAGCGTGCCTAGCGTGAGTATGAATGTCCCTGTAAACTTCGGGTATTCCAAGGGCCCATCCAAATTCCACTGTTGATTTTCTTGACGCTGTAGGTCTTTCGAGGAGGAAGCCCTGAACATCGCATACATCACATGTCTTCAAAGCCTGTTCCAATGCATCTTCAACATTCTTAGGTGTGGCTTTCTTTGTTTTTATCGCAAAGTTGAATTTTTCAGGGTTTAGCACTTTGCATGCATCGCATAAGTTATTCTTGTCATCCAAGACCCACATAATCTCCGTATGAATGTGTTTCAGCATCTCCCCGGAAACACCGTCGGTAGTCACAGCCTTTTTTGTGTTTGGGTCAATTATTCTAACACTTCTTGGCTCTGTGACGTTTCCAACCGTCCCCTCGTTGTTCAAACTGTGTAGCTGCCATGTAGCCCTACCCAAAATGGCGATTTCATAAATTTCTTCACTCATAAGCAGTCACCTCCTCCTCAGATTCAGGAAATTCCTCTCTCTCGCTTTTTACGAGAGCGTAACTAATAAGGGCGGCTCTAACAGGCTTTACACCATACCTATCTACTAAATTCATAAGCTCTTCCAAGTGCTTCTCACTAAGGCGGCTAAGCTTCTTTCCCTTATAACCTCTCCGTGCCACGGTTTCATACCTCCTCAAGAACTTCTTTATAACTTCTACAAACTGCTCCTTTGTCTCAGCGTATTCTAGCTCTACAAGAGACGCGTAATCGTCGCCAATCCTTAATGTTCTTCTCAATGCTGCTCCAAAATTCTTTACAGCCTCACATCCAAAAATATCTGAAAGTTTAAACTCCGACAAAACTCACCACCTCCTCCAAAATTTTCTCTTCGTAACCTCCAAATTTTTTCCGACCTTTATCAAGCTCATTTCGTAGATGGAGTTTGATGTATCTCTCGTAATTGGACAAACTCGGATTTGCTATGAACTCTGATAAGGCTACTACCAGATTCTCGTAGCCTTTCATATTCGGTGGTGCAGTTCGCATAAAAATGTCTTTCCACTTATTCAGCACATCTTTAGCATTACCGGATTCTGCAATCTGATGTAGAAAATCAAGAGGGAAAATGCCACCTGTCAGCGGTTTCCATTGATTTCCTGTCTTCGTCACCACACCGTAAATTAAAGAACCGAATTTTGGTGCAAATTTACCCCTTTCTTCAACTCTTAGTTCTTCTAAAACCAAATTTATGGCTATTTGAGCGACTGATGGAAACCATCCTGCTCTGTGTAGCCCCCTTACGGAATCATCAATATTCTTTTTAATATCTCGAACCAAGTGTAATATCCTCGTTTTTGTGGGAGTTGGAATGGCAAAAATCATACCCATGTTCGAGAACTTTCGTATGGTTGCATTGACATGTCCAAGTGCTGACAAGCTAAAGTCGTCTACTGTCACTTTTATAGACGTTCCTTCAGAATACTGCTTCTTTAGCAGAATTTCGTCTCTAATTCCTTTTGTTGCAGCCAATTCCATTGGTTGGTAGAGGGTGTACTCTCCGCCCCCTATAGAAACTGGTGGTTTCAGCTCCTTTAGTTGATTTAACATACTTCGGACATTTTCTACATTTTCTAAGAATTCAGTAACCTTCTTTTTCGTCGTCTCTCTTTGCTTGCCTCCAATTGTTAGAAAAGTCCAGTTCCAAGCTTGGTCATCGCCTAAAAACTGATGAATTTGATCGATATTCTCAAAGTTCAATTCTTTTCTCGATTCTACTAGATAAAAGCCACCCATATCGCTTACAACTGCATCCCCACTTAGTGTTTGTACAATAATTCCCACTCCATACGCTCTCGACACATCAAAAAACTCCCAACCAGTTTTAGACAGAAAATATCGATTCATAGCTTACACCCCCAGTAGCGAGTCTATCTGAGATTCTTATTAGTTTAGAAAGTAGACCGTAAAGCCTGTAAGCTTCATTCTCATAAACTATGTCCAAATACGTGAAATCAAGCCTGCCTGCTGAACCATGGGCTTCAATTGAATCTCTCGGAACACTCCAGACCTTCTCAACGAATCTGTGAAATTCTGGAATTAGACGGTAATCTCTATACTCTCTCGCTCGTGGTGCGTGATGATGCGCTATGGCCAAGTAGAATGCCTTGAGTAGATCCTCTTCGTCAAATAAACTTTCTAAATATGGTTGTAAAGCTCTTGCCGAAACAGTAGCGTGTGGGGGCAGACCTCTAACATCACTTTTGTCTGAATGAGCCAGAGGTACTTTACCATCCCATCCAACTTTTTCTTGCCAAGCTATGTTCAATTTGCCAAGATCGTGTAATGCCGTTATACATCTAACAAGATCAATGAACTCGTAATATTCGTATCCGAAGTAATCAGCGAAATTTTTGATAGCATAATAGTAACGAGGGATTAGATAGCAATCAAGCATATGTAAAGTTCTTTTGGCATGTTCTACCCAAGTCTCTCTTTCAAACTTATATTCGGCTTTACTCACAATTTCGTCAAGTTTTAGTCTATCTGGTTCAAAAGATCTGACTGCATCAGGAACGAATCCATTAAACACGAGTCCAACTTCTGGAGAATAGCTGGCCCCGCTTAGAACATAAAACTCAAACGGATAGATGTCCTCTTTATTTGTAACAGGTGCCAAAGTATACCTCTTGGTGTCATCCTCAACTAATGGATTTTCCTTCAATTTATATATTCTAATCCCTAATTCTCTGAGTTTCTCAACTTTACCGCTTAAAACCCGCGCATCAATACGTATTCTTGGTAATGTTAAAAGTTCCTCCGGTTCTAGAGCCTCTGGATTTTCATGCAATGTAACATCACATGAAAAAACTTCCCTAACGTTCTGTTCTACTTTTGCTCTGCTCCCTTCGTATACCGCCCTTGCAAGTTCTCCAAGTTGCCGATAGAAGATTGTCGGGTCCATAAAATACTCGAAATAGCTTGAAAGTACTTGGTTAACTAGTTCGAGTTCAGTTTGCCAGTCTAAAGTGAAAACCCCTCTATTACCTACTTCAGAGATTGTAGCCTCAACAAGATTTTTCAAGTAGGGTGCATACGGATTTCCACTATCTTTGGGCAGTCCAAAAACATGAAACTCACCCCTACCTCCCCATCTTGCACATCTCCCTGCCCTTTGGATCAGTGCATCAATAGGGGCAATTTCAGACAAAATTACGTAGGAAGAAATATCCATTCCCACTTCCACAACCTGTGTAGAGATGAATATACATTCCCCTTTACTATTCTTACCAAAAATCTCTTCAAGTTTCCTTTCTTTCTCCATTCTATCTTTTTCGAGATATCTGGAGTGTAAAAGGACTATAGGGCAATCTGTTTTTTCCCTTAAGTTAAGATACAGTTTTTGCGCTCGTTCGACAGTGTTAACGACTACCACAAGTTTTTTGCATTCTTCAGTCTCTTTCAAAACAACATCAGCTGTCAGTTTCTCATTAGCCCTATTTATAAATTCAACCTTCCGTTTTTTCCTCGACTTTATCTCTGATTCATTATCAACATCTATAACTTCAACTTTGCCTCCATTTTTCTCTATTCTTTCCTTAACACGGTAAATGAAAGTGTCCGGTAAGGTAGCAGACATTATGATTGAAGGAAAGCCGACTTTTGCTGATTGCATCGCTATTGCTGTAGCCGTTTGAAGACCTTTTTCTGGATCAAGGGTATGCACTTCATCAAAAACAGTCAAAGCCGAGGCAACACCACCAACAAATATGTTTCCCCATCTCTTTGGCATGCTTAATGGAACACTCAAGTACGCTCCAGCAGTTTGGTCAACTGTTGTAACAATTAGATCTTCCTCAAAGAGACTGCTCATCGCTTTTTTACCGTGATGGATCGCAACCCTAAGCTTTTTGAATGAAGCATACATTGTAGCCCGTTCACCAATACTTTCGACTAAAGTTCTTGTTGGAAGCGAATAAATTAACTGCGATGGCAAAAAATCATTGACACCAAAAATGAAAGGAACTAGAGGTATTTCAGTTTTCCCCGATCCTGTCGGAGCCCTAATAATAAGTGTTTTACCCTCTAACAGCTGATCTATGGCCGCTTTTTGATAATCGTACGGATTTGCACCAGTTATTTTCTTAAATTCTTTCAGAATGCTATACCACCTCTTATGTTATGTGACTCCGACAGTTTTTCTCTCTTCATACCACCTTCACCATCCCAAACCCCATTGAGTTCTTGCTCCCGAACCCCGCCTTGTATCCTACATCAAGAAGCTCCCTGCTCCCTTCAGCGAGAAAGACCATCTCTGAGCAGCGGTGAAACGTGTTCTTTATCCTCAGCCTCTTCGGCTTCACAGAAATCGGCTTTATCCTCAACTCAGCATCTTCCGGCTCTCTACCGTGGAGGGCGACGTACTTCTTCACGAGATTTCTCCTCAGAATCTCATAGAATCTCGCATCTGACGGGTAGAGGTCGACGCTCCTTCTGGAGTAACCCTGATGTTCAACTGTTGTGACGGTTATCGGGCTAAGGGTGACGAACTTCTCTTTCTCTCCTATCTTCTTCTCTCTCAAAACCTCAACACCCGTGACGAGAAACTGCGCATCTCCAACACTCACCTCTGGATTAGCCAGAACCCCCTCGACGAACTTCTCGCACATCTCGTTCTTTGGTGAGGAGAAGAAGAAGTGGGCTGATCCCTTTATCACCATCCACTCTCCGTCAATTTTGTAGTTTTCAGCAAAGAGCTTGCTGAAGGTGAAAAGCTTGGGGCCGTAAGGACTGTGGAGTTCGAGAGAAAGGGTCTTGTCTACAGAGCTTATCGCCCGATATATGAGGGATGCGAGGTAATAAGAGTAGTTTAGGTCAATCTTGGCCACACCCTCAGGGGGTATCAGATCAACCCTTATACGCATAATAATAGCAAAACATGCTATTATTTAACTTTAACTTAAATTTGTTGACGAATCAAAATCGAGGAATTGTAAACCACGTTATCGACCGATTTTAAAGTGGGGCCGCCGAGATTTGAACTCGGGTCACCGGCTCCCAAAGCTTCAAAGAAGCTGTGAAGAGCCAGAAAAAAGCGAAATAGAAGTGAACCAAGAAATATTAGAAGATTATATCAAATACAGATTTGCAAAAAACAAAACAAAAGACGGCCGTTATTGGATTGAAAAACACCTTAGAGATTTCATGGAAGTTACTGGAGGCATAATAAGCAGAGAGAACCTCCTCAAATATCAAAACTGGTATATGAACAAGTATCCGAGCTATGAAGTCCGGCACAAGTGCTATACTTACACAAGGAACTTACTCGAATTCCTTTACAAGATGACAGGAGACTATAACTTCCGGGAACTGAAAGACATCCTCGAAAAGCCACAAAGACCGAGCAAAAAGATTAATCACATAATCCTTAGAGAGGATGACGTTAAAAACGTTATTCGAGCGATCTATAACCTTCCGAAAAGCCCCTATGACTCAAAAGTCCGGCACTACTATTCAAAGATTAAATTCATCGCCTTCGTCCTTCTTGCTTCCTATACGGGTCAGAGACCGGAATCCACCCTAATTAAACTCACCTTAGAGGATTTTGAAGAAGCTTTGAATAGGAACCCTCCCATGTTGTGGATTTCCGAGAATAAAGACAAAGAGAACTTCCCCCATTGGGTCCCTCTCCACCCGATAGTTGTGGAATGGATAAAACCAGTGATTGAATTCTACGACCTGCATCCTCAAGGTCCAACAGAAAACAGAGTTTTCGAGTACCACTCTGTCCTGAAAGCTTTGAGAAAGGTAAATGTCAAAGCTGTCCACACAGGAATATTGATCAGACCTTCACACTTCAGGAAGTTCTTTGAGCAGATGTGTAACAATGTCTTGATGGTCCATCCGGGGCTGAGAGACTACATCATGGCCCACAATACTGGCAGCCTTGATGTCCAATCCTATGACGGAAAACTCCCCTCGGAAATCTATGAGCAGTACATGGCAGCATGGGGAGAGGTCAATCTTGTGCCTGCAGAGGTCAAACTCGAGAGGTTGATCCAGCAGCTCTCCACAACTGTGGATTAACCCCCCTCTTCCTCTATTTACCCGCCGTTATCTCCTTAGAACATGCTAAGATTTTGGTGCAAAATTCAGATGTTATGGTCCTATGGCTTTCAACGACTCTAAAATTCTCTTAAGCTTGTATGGAATTTCATTAATACTAATTGATACAAAGCTATTAAAACCACTAAAAAAAGGGAAAAATCACTTAGTTTTTTAGAGAGCTCCTCCGTAATAGTAGCCTCCCATTCCTCCCCTTCCGAGGTTTATCACCAAGGCAAGCACTATTGATATTACGACAGCCAAGACAATCAGAGGCATGTATTTCCCGGTCTGGCTCAGAGCCTTGAACGAGTTTGTGATGGCATCTTTCACGTAGCTTTGAATCTGACTGTCGTTGATCGCGTTGATGTCTGCCTCAGTCATCTGATAGGTCTGGCCTCCAAGAATGCCCACGAAGATCAGAACCATTGTTGAACTCCAACACCGACAATCAAGCCGATTACTGCACCCATCTCTGCACCCGTGTAGTAGCCACTCTTTCTATATACTGCCGCCCTCTCCTCTCCAAATCCCTTAACTGGCTCAACAACTTCCGTCATCATAAGAAAAAATAGGAAATAACTCGTTAAAAGGGTTCAATTTTGTCAATTGTCAATTGACAACCGAGAATAAACCTTATTTCGAAACCTTTGTGTTTTGAAAAAATTTGATAAAAAGGCCATTTTCGGGGGAGTAAATATAATAGTGTATAACAATAGTATTACCATATTGGGAAAAAAGGAATTTTCCCAAAACTGGTCATTTCAGGCCCAAAAACCGCAAGTAAATATATGTTGTAAGATATGAGGTTAATTACTATTCCAACCCTTTACAGAATCTCATAGAATTCAAGCCACTTCCTGAAGTTTGGTGACAGGTCGAACCTTTCAACATAGATATTCAAGATCTTCCTGAATAGCTCTTCATCGTGGAAAGTTATCAGGCATTTCTCAGTCCTCTGCCGTGCTGAAAGTTGTGCAGGATCGTCTCCATAAAGAATCCAGTGCTCAATCTGAAATCTGTAGTTTCGTCCTTTCTTGACAAGCTTTAAAATGCCCTTCCTATTGCATTTTGGGCAGGTTATTACAAGCTTCCTCCTTCTTCTCCCTAAGGAAATGCTGAAATCGGTATTTTTGAAATATTCAAGAACCTCCTTGACTTTCTTCTCAGGGATTTTCTCTACTCTCATGACCACACCTCAATAAGGCAGAACGGGGATCTCTCCCCTCATTTCCTTCAGCTTGGCAAGGTAACGGAAAATATCCACAACCCTTAGCTTTGAGGCTGTGATGTAAATCGTGGAATGGTCTGGCTCTTTTTTGATGTTAAAACTCAACTCTTTCAAATATTGCCAGTTCTCTCTTGAGAACTCCTCAATCTGTCTGAAGCTCCATCCTCTCTTAAGTCCATAGAGAATTAAGGCGATAATCAGGAATCTGTTATAGCTCTTCCTCCCGGCTCTCTTGATGGGTTTCCTCAAGGTTGATGGTAAACCACACGACCTTATGGCTGAGTGGATTTCAAAGACCTCCCGGACTTCTGCAGGGATGTCATCAGGGCCAATTTTTTCGTGTTTAGAAATTGATGAATTAGACGGGGCCATGTTGTTCCTCCAGGTCCTTCAGCCTCCTCATGACGGTCCATCTGGAGACATCATAACCCATCTGATTGAGCTTCCATGCTATCATATCGTAGCTATATCCCTGAGCTCTAAGGGAGAGACAGAGGTCAATAGGGATGTCTTTCCGTGGCCTCCCTCCCCTCTTGATGATTAAGACTTCAGCCATACTCTTACCCGGTCATGTCTATGATCTCTTCCTCTGGCTCTCTCGGTTTGGATTCCCTAACCCAGAACACTCCGACCTCTTTCCAACCATCTCCTTCCTTGATCATCAACTTAAAGGCCGGCTGAGTGTCCTTCTCTCTCCTGTCGTTCTTGAACAGATATGCTTCTCTCTTCCCCAAAACTCCAAAATCCAGATAGCCTGCCAGATACTTCCGCCCATTCTTCTTCTCCTCTCTTCCCAAATCTACCACCTCCTCTCATTCTTCCTCTGTGAAGGAGGAGCTTGAAGGATGAACTTGCGATAAACCCAATCTCCAAACTCTGAAATTGAACCGGTAAAGACAGGGAGAAGTTGATCGGCTCTCAGAAAGTGATCAGAACAAACCTTCTGGTTGACATCATACTCATAAAGCCTGACTGTTTCATTATCCCTCTCTATGTAGTAAAGAGGGACCTTCAGAGATCGGGCCACCTTCTTTAACGTTACAGCCTGGTATCCCCTTATCCTCAGGTGACTATTCTTTTCCTCGAAAATGGCCCGGATCCTTGGACCAACTTCCAAGATCGTATCAATGTTTGTCACAACAACCGGAAGCTCAGGGTTTCGGTATGGTTTTAGAGCCTTCCACAAAGTATTTTCAATATACTGGCCACAGTGAGGACATCTCATTGGAAATTCACCTCAGTTGATAGCTCTTCTTCCTCTTCTGCATCAGAGCCCTCAAGAAAAGCCACGAAGTCTGAAAGGGGAACTTTAATGGCCCACGGTGTCTTTTTTCCGAGTCTTACCTTCCCATACTCCCATCCAAACCTCTCAGCTAAGGATTTGAGGGAATCAACAGCCAGACCATCCAGGACCTTCAGGACTGAGTTTGTGATAACAACTTCATCATCTCCTTTCAGACTGGCCCAGGGGAGGAAATTCTCCTTTAATAGGGCTTCCAGCCTGTGTTTCAGCTTTGGAGCATAATATGTCCCATCCTCCGCATAAACCTCAACCTTAGAGATGTGTCTGGAGTATCTCTGATTAACATCCTCTAGTAATCTGGCCCTGATCTCTTCATTAATGATCTCAGTTATTTCCTCAAGGCTTTCCCCTTCATGCTCTTCATCAACCCAGGAGGGGACCTCCAGCTCAGCAAACTCAAAAGCTTCCCTAAGGAGGTTGGTTGAAACCTCCAGCCAGTCCTTCTTAAGCAATTCCGGATTTTCAGCAATTCTCTTAAAGACAAAATAACCCAGAAACCTCAAATCGTATATTCTGGGTAGAACCTTCCTCTCAAACTTGCTGACTTCCTCCCCTGTAACTCTATCAGAGATAGTGAAGAGGATCCCAACAAACCTCCTCAGGAGAGCATCATCTGAAGGATAGGTTTTGTTTGTTGTAAAGATCATAGGGGATAAGGCCGGCTCCTCAACATAGACTCCCTGGACATATCTCCCTCTTGCAAACATGGTCTCAATTGAAGACTTCAGAACTTCCTTGATGGAGTCCTTGGCCAGAACCTCAGCAACCTCATTAACCAGGATGGGGAAAGTGGTTTCAGAAACTACCTTCCCGAACCTTGGAACCGTGTCAATATGGCTTCCTCCCTTCTCCTCCGGAGGGAGATTCCAGATCGCCCTTATTATCTTCCCTAAGGTTGATTTGCCGGTGTTTGCAGATCCATGGAGTAAAAGCCAGGGGAAGTGAATTCCATAAGTTCCCCTTATCTGCTTTATTGCATAGCTGAAAGGTGCCAGAATCCCCCACTTGATTACTGTTGTGAACCTCTCAGCCAAGTGATTATACCACTCTCTCCTTAGCTCATCAAGGAGAAGGAGGGATGTTCTCAGGTCCTCCTTAGTAAATTCCTCAGCTTCCCATTTAACGGGTTTGATTTGACCTTCAAAGAAGTAAAATCCAGGTTTT
>JAPDIT010000003.1 GCA_029259455.1 Archaeoglobi archaeon | reverse complement strand
AGGGATTGTTGAAGTGTCTGGAAAGAAATTCAGGATAGAAGAGTTATTCGAGAAAGAGAAGCTCTGCAGGACTTTGAAGGAAAGGAGTTTTATTTAGCTTCCAAAGTCTTAACGTTCCTGAGGTTGGTAGAGTTAAGGTGGTAAAATGTCTGATGGAAGATAAAAAAGAACCTACTTGGTTTCAACAAACTGGAAGAAGAAAGCAGAGAACATAATAAAAGAATACCTGAAGAGAATATGGATTGAGGAGAAGCACAGAAGGGACAAATCCATTTTAAAGCTTGAGGGGAATTATTTGAGAAGTGAGAAGAGCAACAACGGTTTTATTCTGCTTATGGCCGCTTTGGCAAACTGCATCGAGTATTTGAGCCATAAGCTTGGCTTAACTTTCTACGATGTCGCCAGTCTTTGCTCCGTTGAAATTTGGAGAGGTTTATTTACTTGATCACATTGTCAGACATTCAATTTTCAATTTCCAAATCTTAAATAAACTGACTCTAAGTTTCTTTCAATGGATGTCCCTGCTGATGTCCTGAGGTTGTGGGAGAAATACGGCTTAGGCGAGGATGTGAGGAGACACTGTATTACTGTAGCTAGAATCGCATTGAAGATCGCACAAAGAATTCGCGAAAATGGTCATGAAGTTGATATGGACGCTGTTTTGAGAGGAGCATTGCTGCACGATATTGGCAGGACAGTAACCCACGACCCGTTTCAGCACTTCATCAAGTCTGCCGAGATACTGAGGAAGGAGAGAGTTGATGAGAAGATTGTCAGGATTGCTGAAAGGCATTTCAGCGCGGGAATCATAGCAGAGGAAGCAGAGAGGCTCGGTCTTGAGCCAAAGGAATACATGCCGGAAACGTTAGAGGAGAAGATAGTTAGTTTCGCTGACAATCTTGCAATGGGAGACAGAGAGGGAACATTCGAGGAATTCATGAAGAGGCTCGATGAAATAGACAGAAGGAACCCGAAAATGCGTTGGTTGACGGAGAGGATGAGGGGAAGAGCGAGAAAAATCAAGGAAGAGCTTGAAAAGTTAAGTGACCTGGTGTTCTGACTGCTTTCTGGAGGCTGTATCCATTTGCAGAGCTGTTGACTTGCTGGAATGCCTAACTTTTCTCAGTCCAAAGCAAAGAAACACCAACAGCAACGGCTAAGCTGGCTATAAAGCCCGGAAGCACGGAGTAAACAGGGATTCCGGCAATGAATACTGTTTTCCCGTACATTGCGAATGTTAGGAGAGTAACCACGAATCCTGCAACCATGCTGAACCTCGCTGCGTGTTTGTTCATCCTCTTCCAGTAGAGTCCCAGCATGATGGGGAAGAAGAAGCAGTTGGTCATCAGAGACAATGCAGCCCAGATGAACCATGCAAGGAGTTGCTGTGGGAAGAGAGCTACAGCGAGAGAGCAAAAACCAATTAAAGGAACAACAAGCATGTTGATTTTCCTGAGCGAACTCTCAGATATGTTTTTACCGAGAGCATTCTTCAGAACGTCATAACTGATATTGTTCGCAGCTGTTAGAATTAACCTGTCAGTTGTGGACATAACTCCAGCAAGAATTGTGGGTAAAAGCAGGACAAAAAGCCAGTAAGGTAGAGCCTTGCTGGCTATTGTTGGATAGGCCATGTCAGACCACTTGACCTCTATACTTCCGAGACTCAGGCTCGGAATTTCAACCACCCCTTCGGCCCAGGCGACTCTTGCTGCAATACCGGCGAGGGAGGTGAGGAATATGGCTGAAAAGCCGATTACATACATGACAAGCGGCCCCCATCTTGCGTACTCGATTTTTCTGAAGGTCAGCATGTTGTTAACGATGTGCGGTGCGACCATTAAGCCGAGAGGGACGGTTATTCCGAAGAGAGTGATGTTGTAAACCCATCCTGCGAGTGGGACTGATGCAGGGGCAAAGGGCTTGCTGAGATACTTTGCGAACATGAAGTCCTCTGGAACACCCCTCGTTACGTTCTGCATTTCTGGTAGCGTTAAAAGGGCTTGGTTCATCGCCTCAAACCCTCCAACCCACGCAACGATGAAGGGTACTGTAACGTAAATGCCAAAGAGCATCAAAATGGATTGCAGAAAAGTTGTCCACGCTGTTGAGAACATCCCCCCGCTCATGACATAGCCAACAACAATTATCGCTGCAATAACCGCCCCCATCCAGTAGGGAATGCCCAGAACGACGTGGCTAACTACACCGATAGCAGTGTACTGGCCTATCAGATAAACAAAGCATGTTACTGCAGATATCAATCCCGCAAGAATTCTGATTACCTTTGGATCGTTGTAGCGGTACGCTAGATAATCCTGAATTGTGAGAATCCCGTTTCTCTCCTTAAGATTGAACAGCTTGTATCCTATGAGGATTGTACCAAAGGCTATGGCAAAAGGTGGGCCAATTATCCTCTCCCACACATTCGCGTAGCCGGTTGTGAATGCTAAACCCGCAACACCGATGAGGGTCATTCCGCTGAAAACACTTCCTATCATCAGGAGGCAGTAAGTCCAGAATCCAAGCTGACCGCTTGCAGCAACAAAATCCGCAACCGTCTTCATCCTTTTCGCCCCGTAGTAAGCTATGATGGCTATTGCCAAAAAATAAGCCAGAAATACCACTACTGCTAGCAAAAAATCACCTCCACTTTAATCCCCAAATTAGCAGAATTACGATTTGAACGCCAACAGTTACGCTGATACTCGCAAACGTTATGCTTTCCATTCCGAACATGCAGTTATGAGACAAACTCGCAAATAAAAGAGTTTCTATTTTTGCTGAGACTTGTTAGTCATTGAGCACCTTCTGGCTTGAATCTGAGAATTGCAGCAATTCCACCGAACGCCTTGTATAACATCTCCCCCTCCTCACTCTCTGTTGAAAGGAACTCGACCTTTGCTCCTGTACCTTCTGCAAGTTCTGAAAGTTCAAGCACTATATCTTTTCTCTCAACCTCTTCCATCTCAACGTTGTCTTCCTTGCAAAACGGCGGCTTCTCTATGCCTTCTCTCACCGTCACCTCAACTTCCTTACCGCATTTGGGACATCGGTACTTGACCCTCTCATACCTCAGGTCTTCAGAGAGGAGGAGCGTGTCAACAGCTCCAAGTTCTATATATCTTCTGACCTCCTCCTCACCGTATGCTGCAAGTCCGTCTCTGGCCACCTCCTTGAGGAACCTCTGCATCAAGTTCTTTTCCCTGATTATGTCAACTTCCTGTAAAACGTCTTTCGCCTTCTCCACAAGCTCATACAATCCCGACTCATCAGTGTATCCGACATCAAACAGTCCGAGTACCTTCTTCTGCAACTCGTGGTGTAGATACTCCCCCTCGTAAAACTCTTCCTTTGTGGGAGAAGGCCCTCCAATCAGAATGCCTACCAACTTGTCCTTGTAGGGAAGCAATGCTTCACTCGCCATCCCTCCCACCTTCTTGTAGAACTCGTGAATGGCTATCTCCCTCAACCTCTCGAATCTAACGCTGCTCTGCCCACCCTGCCTGTGCTTTCCCGGCACCATTGATGTATCCCAGTCGAGAACCTCTATCCTCTTACCCTTCAGCAGTCCTACAGTGGCCTCCCTTCGGTCAATTACTATGAGTCCGTAAAGCTTCTTTTCTGTCAGCATCTCTTTGAGGGGATCAAGATAGAACTTCGAGTCGCAGTGGTACTTGTAAAGCGGAACGGGCTCGGGAGGCTCTATTATTTCGGTTATATGCTTCTCCTTGCCGTTTATGTTGACAACTCCGCTTATTATGACCATCCCGTTTTTTGGGGGTTTTCGGAAATACTTCAGTCTGTTCAAAATTGCTTCTATGCCTGCAAGAACGTTTGTTCTCGTTTGTTTTGACTTTATGTTTGAAGCCTGACTCAGCTCGCTCCTGAGCTGGTTTGAAATGTCAGCAATATTTTTATCTGGTGGAATATATAAAGTAATTAACTCGGTTCCCCTACCTTTGTACTTTTCAAGCTCCTCCAGTTTCCTCTTGAACTCGTACATCATCTTCTGTGACATCATACCACCTCTTGGCTTCTCCTGTACTGCCAGGCCCTTATAGCCCTGAGCAAATCTATTTTTCTGAACTCAGGCCAGTAGACATCGCAGAAGTACGCGATGCTGTTCACAGCCTGCCATGGAAGGAAGTTCGAGAGCCTCTGCTCCCCACCCGTCCTTATTATCAGGTCAACCTTAGAATACTTCCCTTCACCATATAAATGTTCCTCAAGCATTTTTTCATCAATCTCATCTGGCTTTATCTCACCCCTTTTGACCTTCGTCAAGATTGCCTTTACAGCATCTATAATTTCCTGCCTTCCTCCGTAGGCTACAGCAACGTTCAGGTAATGCTTTCTGTGATTTCTGGTGGCCTCCTCAACCTCTTTTATCGTCTCACGAAGGCTTTTGGGCAGATATTCTTTCTTACCCACAACTCTGACCCTAAGCTCCCTTTCGTAAGTCTTTCTGTCCTTCAGGAGCCTCCTAAGCTCCTGCTCAAGAAGTCGGAAGATGTTTCTTCTCTCCTTCTCGCTCCTCTTGAAGTTTTCAGTTGAGAAGGCGTAGAGTGTTAGCATCTTAACTCCCAGCTCCCAGCACCAGTCGAGGACTTCTTCAGCCTTCTTTGAACCGAAAAAATGTCCTTCATGCGGTTCCAGACCTTTTTTCCTCGCAAATCTCCTGTTTCCGTCCATAATGATGGCTATATGTTCAGGAATCGCTCCGCTCTTTACATTCCTCAGCAACCTCTTCTCGTAAATTTTATGAACTATCATCGAATTCCTCAACAATTCTCCTTACCAAGTCCGCGTACTCACTCTTGAGGTAGTATCGGTTCTTCTCTCCGAGCTCGGTTTTGAGTATTCCAAGCCTTGCCGAAATCAGGCCAACCATCGCAGAAACCCCTCTCGGGCTTATCGAGTAGCCCTTCTTCGCCAAAATTTCATGTATTTCGTTGGTCGTGAACTTCTTTCCTTCGAGGAGTATTTTCAGCAGTTCTTTTCTCAGACCGTTTTTGTCCCTTTCGAGATACTTCCTTACCCTTGCCTCGACTTCTCCGCTCATGCCACACCTCAGATTTCCATTAACTCAAGCACCAGCCGGTTATACGTCGGATATCTCTCGACTATCATCAGCCTTAACCCCTCAGATTTTAAAGCTTCTCTGATTTCCTCATCCAGTTCTGGGGTGGTCTCAATGCACTCCTCAAATCTTACAAATTCCTCTCCAGCTTCGCTGAGGATTTTTTCTGCTGTTTTCAGCTTCTCCTCATCCCCTTCTATTCTCATGCATACAAGTGTGCCATCTCTTGTTATTTTATAGAATTCTGGGTGGTTCATTGCCATCCTTATCAGCCTCCTTCTGAACTGGGCTACATCTTTAAACCTTGCGCTGCAGTAGTGGAATTTCTCGGCTTTTTCGTACTTTTTAACGATTCTTTCAGTTTCATCGTCATCGACATAGTAATCAACAACCCTGTATTTCCCCACTATCTTCTCCCAGTTGCTCTCACTCACCTCAAGCTGATTTACGTTTAGGAAAGCATCGTTTCTGTTTGCAATCTCAACTATCCTCTCCTCATAGCGGATTGCTGGAATCTCAAAGCCTGCATCCATTCCCAGCTTTTTTGCAATTCTGATAGACTCCTCATACTTTTCCGGATTTTTCAGCTCAGGAGGGTGGAAGCGAATTTCGTCAAGCCCCTCAAGCTTTCTCAACTTCTCTCCTGCAGGTAGAGAAGTGTAGAGGTGAACATGCAAGTCGAGCTTCTTCACCATCTTAAGGTATTCCCGAACTCTCTCAAGTTTAAGCAGAGGCTCTCCCCCAGTGATTGCAATACCTTCAGCATCCATCATTTCGAGTTCCTCCATAAGGTCTTCAAGGCCTTTTACCGGCCTCTCGTTGGCAAAAACGACATCTTTTCCTATCTTTTCTCTCGAAACGGGACAGTAAAAGCAGGAATTGTTGCAAATGCCCGTAACAAACAAAACCAGCTTGGAGCCTCTTCTGCAGAGCTTGCACCCTTCCGGGAGGTATGTGTAGCGACTTCCGACCTCGATTCTCCTCATAGGGCAGCCTTTATTCTCTCCTTCACCCACTCCACTCCGAGGGATTTTATGAAGTAACCCGCCCTTGGGCCGTAGGTCTTACCAAGAATGGCCTTGTAAATTGCCTGAAAGGCCTTTGAGGGCTTAATACCCAACTCCTTTGAGACGTCATACACGAGGGTGTGTATTTCTTCCGGTGACATGTTGTTCTGTAACTTTTCTGCATAAACCTTTAGGAACCTCTCCTCCTCCTCACTGAAATCAACGCTGACGTTCTCCGGTATTTCAAATTTTATTCTGTCTGGAGCATACTTTTCAATCCACTTTTTCGCATACTTCAGCCTTCTCTCAACATCTTTCCTCGCAATCTCATCAACTCTGTATCCTGTCCTTTCTATAATTTCGAGAACTTTGTCCAAATCCCAGTTAGCAATCTGGCCAACTACAATCAGATGACGGAAGGGGACATCTGAGTAAACCACATCTCCAACCAAGCTGAGCTCAACGCTCCTGTCCTTCTCCTTGAATTTCTCCTCAAACTCCTCAACAAGGTCGAGCAGCCCAATTCCTGGGTCGAACTCGATATGCCTCTCCGGCTTAACTCTAATGGTAATGTACCTCACTATTTCGGGAGGGATTACCTCAACCATTTCACGGACGGGAATCACGATTCCCTTCGAGCTTTTCATGGCCCCCTTTCCCTTGAGATGAATCCACTCGTATGGGACTGGATAGGGAGGCTCATAATTGAAAATCTCCTTGGCTATTCTCACCCCAGTGTCGTAGCTCCCTCCAGCAGCAGCATGGTCTTTTCCAAACGGCTCACAGGTTACCTTCAAAATCTGCCATCTTGCAGCCCAGTCAACTCTCCACGTGAGCTTTCCCCCGCCAGAATAGCTAACTTTTCCGCTGTAGCCACACTCACACTCGTAGTATACCCACTTCTCATCGAAAGACTTCACTTTTGCAGAGTTAATCCTCCCGCAGTTTTTGCATAGGGGCATGAAGGGATACCAGTCCTCCTCAAGCTCTCTCCCTGTCACTTCAGCTATGATTCTGGCAATTTCATCTCTCTTTCTTAAAGCAATCCTCGTATTTTCCTCGTAAAGACTGTCTCTGTACATCTGATAAGCCCTGCAAACCTCTACCGGAATGCCAAGAATTTCGAGGGATTCAAGGAAGGGCTGGAGGAAGTGTTCGGAATAAGAATTGTGACAACCTTCTGGATCGGGAATTTTGCAGAGGGGCATTCCTACGTAGTTCTCATACTCCTCAGGCAAAAAGGGATACCTCCTTCTCAAAGGGTCGAAGTCGTCTGCGATGTACACTATTTTCGCCCCTCCACCTGCATCAACGAGAGCTCTCCTGATGGCGTCTGCCGTAACCATCTCTCTCAGATTACCGAGATGAATATGTCCCGAAGGTGAGATGCCGGTGGCTATTGTGTGGGAATCAGACCTTTTCAGCAACTCTGCTGCGATCACATCAGCCCAGTGCATCGGTCAAGCTGTGGCGGTGCTGTTTTTAAACTTGCCTTTATCGAGATTGCAAAGTTTGGGAAGATAGGAAAAATTTATCTTGCAAGAATTTAATCTTCAACGAATGCCCCCGTGGGGTAGCGGATATCCTGAGGGGCTGCGGACTCCTCGACCCGGGTTCAACTCCCGGCGGGGGCATCTGAGTTTTTTGCTTAAATGCCTTTGCAGTGACCATTTTTCCCTTTATGGCTGTAGAATGAGAAGCTATGGTAAGGTCAAAATCGGGTGGCCTTAGACGTCTCATTTAGCAAAATATATTCCTACCGGCATATCACAAATCCCTCAACATTTAAATACATCCCCCTCGGGATTGATTTCATGAGCGAAGTTCCGCTTCCTGAAGTCAATATCGGACTTGTCGGTCATGTTGATCACGGTAAAACCACTCTTGTAGCTGCGTTGAGTGGAGTGTGGACTGATAGGCATAGTGAGGAGTTGAAGAGGGGTATTTCAATCAAGCTCGGGTATGCTGATGCAACTTTCAGAAAGTGTCCCGAATGTGAACCTCCTGAGGCATATACTGTTGAGGAAACCTGTCCGATTCACGGTGTTGAGACGGAAATTCTGAGAACAGTCAGCTTTGTTGACAGCCCCGGCCACGAAATGCTGATGGCAACCATGCTGAGCGGTGCTGCGATAATGGACGGAGCCGTGCTTGTCATTGCTGCAAATGAAAAATGTCCTCGCCCCCAGACAAAAGAGCATCTGATGGCTTTGCAGATAATCGGAGTAGATAAGATAGTCATCGCCCAGAACAAGATAGACATCGTTACACCTGAGAGGGTTCTGGAAAACTACCAGGAAATAAAGGAGTTCGTTAAGGGAACGATTGCTGAAAATGCCCCAATAATCCCCATTTCCGCACAGCAAAAGGTGAATATGGACGCAATCATAGAAGCTATCGAAGAAACAATCCCAACACCTGAAAGAGACCTCGATTCGCCTCCACTTATGCATGTTGCAAGAAGTTTCGACGTCAACAAGCCAGGAACTCCACCAGAAAAGCTCCTTGGAGGTGTGGTTGGAGGGAGCCTTTCGAGAGGTAGAATTAAGGTCGGGGATGAGATCGAAATAAGACCCGGAGTTAAGGACGACAGGGGAAACTGGAATCCACTTTTTACGGAAGTTCAGAGTATCATGGCTTCTGGAAGGTTTGTTGATGAAGCCACCCCCGGAGGGCTCGTTGGAATTGCAACGAAGCTCGATCCCGCATTAACAAAAAGCGACGCTCTCGTGGGAAATGTTGTGGGCCATCCAAACGAGCTACCAGATGTACTTACAAGCTTCACCATGGAAGTGAACCTCCTTGAGAGGGTTGTCGGACTGGATGAGGAGGTGGAAGTTGAGAAGATAAAGATGAACGAGCCACTGATGCTCGCAATAGGCACCGCAATAACTCTCGGTGTTGTAACTTCTGCAAGAGATGATGTTGTGGAAGTTACTCTAAGAAGGCCGGTGTGTGCGGAGAAGGGTTCCAGAGTTGCTATCAGCAGGAGAGTGGGAAGCAGATGGAGACTGATAGGGGCAGGAATAATAAAGTGAGGTGTGCAGTAATAGACACCAATGTTTTGATGTACATTTACCTCAACAAAGCCGACGTTATCGGACAGTTGAGAGAGCTTGGTTTCAACAAATTTCTTGCTACAGCTTCCGTAAAGAGAGAGCTTGAAAAGCTTGAGTCAAGTTTGAGAGGTAGAGAGAGAACTGCAGCAAGATTTGCGTTAAAACTTCTTGAGAGTTTTGAGATTGTGGAAACTGAGAGTGAAGGGGATTCCTCACTTCTTGAAGCTGCTAAAAGGTATGGTTGCGTTCTAATCACCAACGACAAGGGGCTGAAAAGGAGAGCAAAGCAAATGGGCATTTGTTTAGGGTACCTCAAAGAAGATAAAAGGGTCTTTGTTGAACTGATCGGTTAGCTAATCTCCAAATGTTATTACAGGTGAGGTGGCGATCCTTTTCGCCCCCATGCTTCTCACTATCGGCTTAAGGAACTTAACCCGGCTCTTGTCAACGATTATGTGCACCGCCGCTCCCCCTTTTGCCAGTGGAGAGATTGTGGGGTCGAAGCCTTTTTCGGTCAGATAGTCGATTATCTTCTTCAGATCGTTTTCATCGGGTACATTGAAGTAGAAGCTGACAAGGTTTCTCGACTCTATGACCTCTTTGAGGTCGGTGACGAGGTTCTCCATTATCTGCTTTTTCTCCCCATCCTTAAGCGACTCCTTGTTCACTATGAAGACTGAGTGAACCTTGTCCATCACCACATCGATAATCCTGCACATGTTCTCCTTGAGTGTAGTTCCGAATTCGGTGACCTCAATGATCAAATCTGCCTCGGGCATTGGGGGAAGGAGAGATGCTTCAGTCTTTCCTATGGGATCAAAGACTACCGCATTCAGACCGTGTTTCTCAGCATACATTTTTGCTATTTCTGGAAATTCCGAGGCTATGAATACCTGCTTGTCTCCGACTCTCTCTTTAAGGTCCGCTATTGTGTAAACATCAGGGTAAATCTCTTCTGAAATGGCCACGACTAGCTTTGTTGGTCTCAGTGGCAGCTCTTCCAACACTTCAACGTTTTTCAAATTGGACTTCAGCATCCAGTTCTGGAGAATGTCCTCTCCTGTAATCCCACCATCTCCTTTTCCCATTTCTATGTAGAACGGCATTATCTGAGGTCTGACCTGCTTGAAAACGAGCTTCGGGTGATCAACATCTATAAGGTAACCTCTTTCTGTCTTTCCGAGCCTGTATCCAGCAGTAACGAGAGCGTTCCAGATGGGCTTTTCAAGATGACCGTCAGGGAAGTAGACCTTTACCTTTTTGCTCTCCATCATGGCTTTAATGTTAAAGTAACGGGTTTTAAAAAGCTTAGCCTATTGCAGAGGAGGCTACAACATCTGCAAGCTTTCATGGCTGACGGGGCTGGAATTGTGTCGGTTGAAACAATATCATCTATTCCTGGCTCTAGTCCTCTTCGCCATCCTAACACTCAGCTTTATCTCCGGGGCGAGAGCGGATTCACAAAGCTTTTAAATTCGTTAACCTGCCACCATTCATGGTTAACGATATAAAAAAGGTTGTTCTGGCAGTGGTGATGGCTTTAATAACGGCAGTATCTGCTCAGCTTAGCTTTAAAATCGGCCCAGTTCCGTACACAATGCAGAATTTCGGTGTCATGCTTTCAGGCTTTTTGCTCGGACCTTACTACGGGTTTATTGCAATGCTGGTCTATCTCATTCTCATTGCTCTCGCCCTCCCGATGGCTGCTGGTGGTGGAGGAGTGGGGGTGCTGCTGGGCCCGACAGCAGGATTCCTGTACGGGTTCACGATCTCAGCATTTTTGGCTGGACTCTTCAGGAAGCTAATCTGGAAAAGAGGAGAAGGGAAAGAGGTCTTGCTGCTCTGGATTTCAACACTTGTAGCGTCTGTTCCCATCTACACACTCGGCTTTCTGGTGTTCTATAAATTCGCAATCAACACCCAAAACCTTCTTTCATGGTCAAAAAATGTCACAAGAACGTTCGGTTTCAGCTTCTCTTCTCCGGCAACGATTATCTTTGCCGCTACAGTGCTGATTTTCATTCCACAAGACTTCTTTGTAGACCACCTTCTCGCAGCTCTGGTTTTCAAGTACGTTTACAGAATGCTGAAAGAGAGGGGTGTTGAAATTGATTGAATTCAGGGTTGAGAAGTACGTTTATCCAAACGGAATAGTGGGCTTAAGAAACTTCAATGCAACTTTTGACGGTTGCGAGTTCATCATCGGCCCGACAGCTTCCGGAAAGAGTACCATCCTTAAAATGATTAACGGCTTAGTTCCTCACTTTGCCGGCGGAAGTCTTGAAGGCCACATAAGAGTTTTTGGGCAAAGACCAAGTCCTGAAATCGCATTCTTCATCAAGCAGAACCCTGAAGAGATGATAACCTCAACAGAGGTCGTTGACGAGATAACCTTTCCCCTCATTCAGCTTGGTATGAGCAGATCAGAGGCTAAAAAAGAGGTCGAGGAGGTTTGCGAGCAGCTAAAAATTGCAGAACTTTGGGAGAGGAAAACCTATGAGCTATCCACCGGAGAGCTGCAGTTGGTCGAAATTGCTTCTGCAATAGCTTCAAAGGCAAAAATACTTGTTTTTGATGAACCTTTTGCAAATCTAAGCCGCAAAAATGCGTTGAGAGTTATCAAAATTCTTAAAGACTACCCACACGTTATTTCGGAGCACAGGCTTGAGTTTTCGAAGTATTTCGAGAGGACAGTGAATCTCGGTCTTGAATGTGAGGAGTTGGAAATTCCAGAAGTTGAACTTGGGGATGTAATCTATGAGGGAGAGGTTGAGCTTAGAGATGGAGAATTAATTGCGTTGGTTGGAGATAACGGGGCTGGCAAGACAATGATGCTGAGAAGAATAGCAGGCGACATGAGAAGGCAGGGGTTAGATTTCTCGATTGTTTTGCAGAACCCCTCCTACCACCTTGTCGAGGATAGCGTGAGTAAAGAGGTTGATCCAGCCATCGCCAAGGAGTTTGGGATAAAAGGATTGCTCAGCAGGCATCCGCAGTCTCTCAGCGGGGGTCAGATGAAGAGGGTGGCAATTGCAAAGGCATTCAAATCAAAAATTCTGCTTTTAGACGAGCCTACAGCCGGACAGGACTGCAACTTCAGAAAGAAACTGATCTACCTGCTCAGGAAGCATCGAAAGTCTGCGATCATTGCAACTCACGATTTGGAAGTTGCTGATCACTGCGACAGAAAGGTGGAGCTATGATAGTCGAGTCGCTTAAAGAGGGGTTGAGTGGTGGGGAGATAGAGGGCAGGTGTGCGCTGCTGTCAGCCTCACTCCTCTCAATCTCCGTGTATGTTTCAGGTATGGCTTTTGAGGTTTCGCTTATCGCAACACTCATCTCTTTGCTTGTGACCAAAGGAAGGAGTTTGAAGCTCCTGAAAGCCTTTTCGCCATTCTATATCCTCTTTGCAGTAACAGCCTTCTTTGTCGGATTCTCAGCTTTGAAATCGCTTTTGGCATTTCTGGCAATAATCTCTGCCGGATCTCTCGTGTTCTCCTCCCAACCCACTGAAATCATCGGAGCTTTAAAGTTTTTCAAGTTTCCGGAAAAACTGGTGAGTGTACTTCAAATTGCTTTATCCATGCTTCCGGTAATACTCAGCGACTTTGAGAATGTCAAGAGTCTTTACGGAAAGTCTTACTACAGATTGCTAAAAGCTTTTGTCTCAACGGCTATTCTGAGAGCGATAAGCTCCTCTGAATCGCTTTACTCAAAAAATTTTCAATACAAGGCTGGTGGAAAAACAAGAAAACCTGAAAAAACTGATTACATCCTTCTGCTTGTTTCGATTCTAGTCCTGATTTATGCAATATCTCTCGAAGTATCCACCTGGACACCCTCCTCAACGTAGAACCTGAAGTATTCGTTAACGGGTCTCTTTCCTCTCAGCTTGGGTACTGCGAACTTGCTGACGAATCTCTCGCCCGCCCTCTCCACTTCTATATCGAACACGACATCGGAAATCTCCAAGACTTTGTTAACTATATAGGGCGGGTGGAGGTCTTTTATGAGATGGCAGTAAATAACAATCTCACTTTCCTTTGCAAGCATGTACAGTTTGTTTATCAGCCATTCCTTAAGCCCCCGGTCTACATCAAGGTTCAGGAAAAACGAGAGGGAGTCAAAAACTATGTTATACTCACCTCTTTCCTCCTCAACTATTTTTGATAGCCGATCATCAACGTAGTCGAAGATCTCCTTGTCTCTGTACCTGTCCTCAATTATGAACTGCCCGTACTCATTGAGGTAGTACTGCTGGTAAATATCGACGAAAGTGACAACTTCTGAGTCAAGGCGGAGCTTATCCATATCCATTTTTACGAATTTAGCTGGACGATTTGTAGTAAAGTAGTAACTCCTCATAACGGTGGCAAACTGGTAAAGAAATGCCTCGGGCATCGCGATAGGGTTTGCGTAGACACATACGAAGCTACCTGCAGGCAGACCACCGTCTAACCTTCTGTCAAGCAAAACGATTCCAGTTGGCACGTCACGAGTTTTTAGTACTTGCATAACTACTATAAATTTGGACTCAATCCTTAAAAAGTTTTCCCATTATTATAACTATAATCATCAACATCACAAATGCCATATTTAAATATTTGTGATTTCCAAAAAGTCAAAAGGAATACACAAGATAAACGCCGGTAAGGTGCACATGCATGGGTGAAAATTATGATCGGTGTCATAGGGGCAGGAACGATGGGAGCTGATATCGCGGCCCTTTTTGCCAACGCAAGCTTTGAAGTGGTTCTTGTAGACAAAAAAAGAAGAAGCTTTAAAGAAGCGAGAGAAAGGCACGAAGGAAAGTGTTTAGATGAGCTTGAAGAGGCATTTGAAGAAAAGGGATGAACTAACCTCATCTGTTTACTATACAACCGAGCTGAAAAATATCAGAGATTGCGATTTTATTGTTGAAGCTATTACGGAAAAACTCCAGCCAAAAATAGAGCTTTTCAGGGAGATATAGAAGTTTAACGATAAGGCTGTTTTTGCAACCAACACCTCAAGCTTCATGCCACCCGAGATTGCTGATAGGCTCTCAAATCCCGGGAGGCTCACACTCTTTCATTTTTCCAACCCTCCAATCCTCATGCCCCTTGTTGAGGTAGGAGGCAGCAAAGTTTCGGAGGATGCACTGGAAAAAGGAGTTAACATGGCCAAAACCATAGGTAAGGGGCCCGTCATCTTGAGGAAGGGGTACAGAGGGCATGTTTTGAATAGAATGCTCGGTGCTGCAGGCATTGCGGTTGGCTACTGCCTGTTTTACTACAGGCCAGAAGAGATTGATGCGGCCATGAAAAACTTAGGCTTGAAATATGGATTTTTCGAGACCCTTGACATGATCGGACTTGATATAGCAAAAGACGTTCTTGAAAGCTTTCGAGAGTTCTATGGAGATAAATTCAGGGGAATTCACTCGATGGACTTCTTCTTGGAGAAGATGGTTGAGTGGGGAAAGCTTGGCAAAAAGAGCGGTGAAGGATTTTATATATGGGAGGAGGGTAAAGCGAAAATCCCCGCAGCTCCTGCTGATATAAGGCCGCTTGTTGCGGCGATAGTCAACGAGGCTTATAGAATCGTTGAAGATGGAATTGCTGATGAGGAGACAGTAAACAGAGTTTACATGCTCGCAACAAACGCTCCTTACGGAATCATGGATGCTGCAGAGATTCTTGGCTACCCGAGCATTCTTGAAGTACTTAAAGAAGCTTTCGAAATAACAAAGCTCGAGATATTCAGACCTTGCGAGATGCTTAGGAGCAAGCTTTAATTCTTTAAACCTACTTTCACTATGCAAGAGCTTTTCGACATTCTGAGAGAATTCAGAGACTCAAGAGGATGGAGAAAATACCATACACCCAAGAACCTCTCCGTTTCAATTTCGATTGAGGCAGCGGAACTCCTTGAGCTTTTTCAGTGGACCACGAGCGTCGAGGATGAGATGAGAGTTCTTGGAGAAAGAGGCAAGGAAGTGGAGGAAGAGGTAGCAGATATTCTCATCTACACTCTTTTCCTCTGCGATGTTGCCGGAATTGACCCGTTAGTGGCTGTTAAGAGGAAAATGGAGAAGAACGAGAGGAAGTATCCGAAGGACAGGGTTTATGAATTCTGAATAAATCGACAACAGTTATTAATCTGCCAGCAAACTGACTCCATGCTTCCGGACGTTCAGCTTCTGAAGCCCGAAATTCCCATAGGCCTGAGCAGAGTTGGTGCTACGGGCATCAAAAAGCTCGTGGAGGTTCAGAGAGAGGGAAAGAGGCCAGTTATTTTAATCTCAACCTTTGACGTTTTCGTTGACTTACCTGCTCATCTGAAAGGCGTCAATCTCAGCAGAAATTTTGAGGTTATAGATGAAGTTCTCGAGGCACTGACAGCGAAACCCATTGAGAACATTGAGGATTTAGTTGTTGAGATAGCAAACCACCTTCTGGTAAGGCACGAGTATGCCACAAAAGCGGAGGCGAGAATGAATTCAGAGCTAATAATGAGAAAGAGAACGCCAAGAACGGGGCAGAGAACGCAGGAAGTTGTGAAAATTTTCGGCGAGGCAACGTTGAGCAGAGATGGAAACAAAATTGTAATGGTGGGTGTCGAGGTTACTGGAATAACAGCATGTCCGTGTGCTCAGGAACTCGTCAGAGCGAGCTCAGCAGAGAGACTGGCTAAAATGGGATTCGATGAGGAGACAATCAAAAAAATTCTCGATGCGATTCCGGTTGCGACACACAACCAGCGTGGGAGGGCAACGCTAAAGGTTCAGGTTACTGACAGCTTCAAGGTTCCCATATCAAAGCTCATTGAGGTCGCTAAGTCATCCATGAGCTACGAAACTTACGAGATTCTCAAAAGAGAGGATGAGCTTGCTGTTGTTGAGGCAGCACACCGGAACACGAGGTTCGTTGAGGATGGAGTCAGGTATATGGCGATGGAGCTGCTGAAAGCTTTCCCCGACGCTCCGGGAGACATACTGGCATTTTTGCGGCAGGAGAACGAGGAAAGCATCCACCAGCACAATGTCGTGGCGGAGAGGTTTGCCACGTTCGAGGAGTTGAGGAATGAAATTGGCTCTTCTGATGCTTCTTGCAGCAACTCTAATTGAGGTGTACCCCAACCCCTACGGGCTCGATGAAGCAGAGTACGTGAAGTTCCACTGCAACTCAAGCTGTCAGCTAAGAGATTCCAACGGATTGGTTAATGCTGATGCCGGAACGCATATAGCGACAAAGAATCTGAGCTATTTTGAAGAGAGGTTTGGATACAAGGCGGACATTCAGTTTTCTCCAAAAATGGCTCTCTCAAATGAGGGAGAGGAAGTGTGTGTTGAGGATGCCGATGGAAAAGACTGCTTTCACTACGGTAAAGATATCGAGTTCCTCGATGAGGGGGTAATTTACTACAAAACACCATCCGGATGGGATTTTCGGTATGAGGACTGGAGCAACTTTTCATGCCTTACAGAAGTCGTTGAGGGAAAGCTGATCATAACTCCCTCCGATTTCTGTCTTGATGATGGATGGGTTGTTGCCTCATACACATTCCACGCACCATTCAACCCCTCAAAGCTTTTTGTTGACGCAAGGGCAAACAAACCATGCAGAGAGTTCGAAACGAGCACAGTTTTCCTATCCTCTCCCTCCTACAGAAACTTCCACTACAAGTTTGCAGTGAAGAACGACAGTGTTGCAATCACAACGGAGAACTGGCAGTTCAGCAAAAAGGGCTTTATCGTAGTTTTTGAGAACCACAATGTGTCAAAGATGCTGTTACAACTGCTCGAAAACGACAGGAAATACTCAACGAACGTCTCAAAATCGTGCTCCGAGTGGGTTTACAGAAATGGTGCTGGCGGTAAAGTTTTGACCTTTAAAGCTCCCGTAACCGTCTTTATTTTGCCGGACTGCAACCCCGTCCTTGAATTCATCTCCTCAGCCAAGCAAAGGCTCTATATCATAGCTCCTTACATTGACTTCAAGTGGTACAAAGATGGCGGTCTTCTTGGGGCAATTAGAAAAGCGAAGCAGAATGGAGCTAAGGTAAAGGTTGTGCTGAATTCAAGATATGCCTCAAAGGATGCTGTGGAAATTCTCAGGGAGGAGGGTGTAGAGATAAAACTTGTAGAGAAGCTCCACGGAAAGGCCGTGGTAGCTGATGGAAGGCTCCTGATAACCTCTGCAAACATGAACATGTACGGGTTTAAGCTTAACAGAGAGGTAGGGGTGATTATTGACAGTCCCAAGGCTGCTGATGCTGTCGTTGATGAGTTTGAAAGCAGGGCAGTATCACCTTTGGATATCTTGATAACTCTTGCAGCCTTTCTTGCCTCGGTTGCAGTTTTCAGGAGAATGAAGGATAAGTTTTAATTATACCTATGCGGAAAATAAAGTGAGGTGTCAGAATGGGACTGATGCTTGCCATAAGAAAGAGGTTCGGATTCATTCTGAAGCTGTTCTTCAAGAAGGACAAGATGAGGATAGGTATTTACGGCCCTCCAAATGCCGGCAAAACAACTCTTGCAAACAGAATTCTCAGGGACTGGACTGGAGATGTAATCGGTTCTCCGAGCGATGTGCCACACGAGACAAGGAGGGCCAAGTTAAGGGAGGGTGTGAAAATAGAGGTGGATGGAAAGTCTCTCACGATTGACATCGTCGACACTCCGGGACTTGCGACGAAGATTGACTTCCACGAATTCTTGAAATACGGCATGGATGAAGAGGAGGCAAAGAGAAGAGCCAAGGAAGCGACTGAGGGTGTTATTGAGGCGATAAAGTGGCTTGACGACCTCGACGGAGTTTTGCTTGTCATGGACGCCACCGAGGATCCATTCACCCAGGTGAACGTGACCATAGTGGGTAACATGGAGGCGAGAAACCTCCCCCTGCTGATAGTTGCCAACAAAATAGACCTGCCAAACGCCTCTCCGGCAAGGATAAAGTCAGCTTTTCCACAGCATCCCGTCGTGCCGATTTCTGCTTTGAAAGGTATTAACATAGACTCGCTTTACAAGGCAATGGCCGAGAGGTTCGGGTGATGGAGATGGAAGGGGTGCAGATGCACCTGATATCGAAGGAGATGCTCGAAAAGATGCCCTCTATGGAGAAGCTGAGGATGATTCTGGACAATGTCAAGGAGGGGAAGATTGTTGTTCTTGAAACCGGCCTGACTCCTGAGGAGGAGGCTAAGTTAATCGAAATGACGATGCTGGAGATAGACCACGAGAATTTCATAGGTATAGAGGTGGAGTCATACCCGGTTAAGGAAAGGAGTATGTTTTCAAAACTCTTCGGAAAGCCCAAGGGTAGGCTGACGGTTATAGGCCCCGCAAACAGGCTCAAGACTCTCGAAAAGCAGGCTGATGTAATCAAAGCTCTCGTCCAGGTTTAGGGGTTTCCATGGCTCACAGATGCACCAAATGCGGAAAGCTCTATCCAACAGGCGACATGCGGTTACTTCAGGGATGTGAGTGTGGGAACAACAAGTTCCTCTACGTTCCTGACGAGAAGAAGTCCAAGGAGCCAGAGAAAGTCGAGGAGGAGATAAGAAAAGAGTTCACGGAAATGGGAATAGAGACGGTTCGCATAATTTCTCCCGGAAAGTACGAGATCAACATAGAAAGGCTTTTGCAGGGTGAAGGGATCGTTATCGCCCTTCAGGAGGACGGGAGGTACGTTATCCACCTCCCCTCTTTGTTGAAAAAACGCAGATCCAAGAAATAGTTAATTTTAAATAATCGTTTGATGTTTAATCGAAAGTGGAGTTCAACATAAATTTTTGGAGAAAAGTCGTGGACAAATCTCTCGCAGCCATTTACATAACAGATGAGAGAGGTAAGGTTCTTTACGTTAACGATATTGTGGAGAGGGCCACTAAATACTCCAAAGAGGAAATTTACGCTATGGACAGTATTTTCGAACTCGCTCATCCAGAGGATCGTGATTATCTCAGAGAGGTGTTCAACAAACTTGGAGAGGAGGGGAGATTTTACGAGTCGCGCTATGTAACCAAAGACGATAAGATCAGATATGTTTGGGGATTTGCCGCAAAATTCAACTTTTCGGGCAAAGATTATATGATAGGCAACTGGGTTGATGTTACGAGAGTAAAAAAACTTGAACAGGCTTTAAGAGAGAGTGAAGAATTCTACAGAACGCTTGTCGAGGACTCTCTGACTCCTGTTTACCTCCTTCAGGATGGGGTGATGGTTTACGTTAACAAGGCATTCGAGGAGGTTACTGGATACAAAAGGGAGGAGATTTTGGGCCGAGATCCCTTTTTCCTCATTCATCCAGAGGATAGGGATCTCGTTTACAGGAGGTATGTTGAGAGGGAGAAGGGTATAAGAGATACCATAGAAACATACAGCTGGAGGATAATCACGAAAGACGGCAAGGTGAGGTGGGTTACAGCAAGGCCGGGAAGGGTTACCTACAGAGGGAGACCTGCAGTTGCCGCTACCGTTGTTGACACAACCGATATTCACAAATTAAATCTTGAGCTCAGGAGGAGGGGAGAGTATTTATCTTTCGTGAACAAGATTATGAGACACGACATTGCAAATGCGATCACGGCAATCAGGGGTGTTCTGGAAGTCATAAGGGAATCTCCCGAAGAGGCTGAAAGGCTGATACCCTTAGCAATCAGTAAATCTGATTACGTTTTCAATCTTATTAACGATGTAAAAGAGCTTGAGAGAGCTCTTGAAGAACTTAAGCCAATAAATGTTGTTGAAATTGTGAAAGATGTGGCCGAGCAGTTCAAAAACGTGGAGGTGGATATCGGGGCAGAAAGAGTTTTTGTGATGGGCAATGAGGGGCTGAGAACCGTATTATATAACATCCTGCAGAATGCAATGGTGTACGGAGGTGGAAGGGCCAAGGTGGAAGTTTCAGCAAATGAAAGTAGCGGGATAATAAGGGTTATTGATTACGGAAAGGGCATACCTGACGAAATCAAAGAGAAAATTTTTGAGGAAGGTTTTACCGAGGGAAAAGGAACGGGGATGGGCCTTTACATTGCAAAAAGGATAGTTGAAATCTTTGACGGAGAGATAGAGGTTAAGGATAACAAGCCAAGCGGTGCAATTTTTGAGATAAGAATACCGAAAATTAAAGAGGGAGACTGAGGGCTCTTGTAGGGCAAACCTTCACACATGCCCCGCAGTGAACGCACCTCTCTGCATCCAGTATTACTCTCTTCTCTCCGTTGAAAGTTATGGCCTCAGTTGGACAGATGCTCACACATGCCCCGCAGTGAACGCACCTCTCTTCGTCCTTCTGAACAGCTTCAAGAAGTTCAAAAACTTCAACTCCCTGCTTTTTCAAAATGTCCTCGACTTCCTTGGCTTTTTTATCGTCAACTTCTATTAAGATCTCACCCCTTCTCGCACCAACTGAAGCTCTGAGTATGTTGATCAGAGTTCCGGTTTTTAGTGTAGCTTTAGATAATACCGGTTCCTTAACCGTTTTGGAGTCGAATCTGAGCAGAAGCTTCACACTATCACCTCGCTATCAATCTGCTCAGGTCTTCGCTTGTCACTATCCCTAATACTTTCTTCCTCGAATCAACTACAGGCAGCGCTGAGATATCGTTCTTTTCCATTTTTCTCGCTGCAACCTCCACCGGCTCGTCGGGATGTGTGTAGATTACCTTTCTCGTCATTATCTCCCTAATCACCCCTTTTCTTTTCCTTGCCACAGCTTTTGCAATATCCCAAGATGTAATTATGCCGACAAGCACATCTTTTTCGACCACCGGCAGATGGTTGATCCCTTTGTCAATCATAATTCTGGCAGCCTCCTCTATTGTCGTGTCGGGTGAAATTGTGTGTGCCTCAACCATCACGCTCTTTACAACCTTTATTTCTTTCTGCCTCATTGGCTTGAAGACCCCCTTTGTCGGAATTCTGTCTACCGGGGCTGTGAGGAAAAATTCTCCCCTCCCAATTTCTCGCTTAAGTTCTTTCATTATCTTCTCGGCCATGTAAAAGCTTGAAAGTGGTGAGACCCTCACCTCCTCGCCGTTTATCTCAACTTTTCCGCTGATCAGCTCCTCATACGTTACCTTCCTCACCACCGGTCTGTCTCTCCTCGCAACACCGAAGTCAATAATTTTGGTCTCTATCTGGCTATTTCTTACTGCTGTAAATCTCGCCATGTCTGCGTCAAGTATTGGAATGGGAATGCCTATACCGACGAAAAGCGTTGCACCGTAACCGGGGAAGAAAGCGGCTTTCATGTATTCGGGTTTCATCTCCTTAAGATTTCCCTTGACCATCAGAGTCCCGTAAGGAGGTGCGTGCTGCGTCCCCTCGCCAATAACATACCCCTTCGCCCCGCAAAGGAATATTCTTGTTCCAACGCCAATTGTTCTGTATTCGGGGTCGTTGTTGAGGGGGCTAATCTCGCCGGTGCCTGCAAATGTTACGTTACCAAAATTCGGAAGGAGGGTGCCCATGTAAGTCCTCAAAAGTCTGTCTGAGCTGTTTGTTGCTGCGTTATACCTCTGATAAGCGTTTCTTGGATTAAGCATGACTGCCTGGTTGACATCTTCCAGCGATATTTCCGTGACTATCTCCTTTCTTGGGTAGCAGTCCGTTCCGTATGCTGTTGCCCTCAGCTCAACCTCTCTACCTTTAACAAGCTCCTCTATAACATGACTTCCTCCGTACTCCTCAACGGTCTCGGATAATTGAGCAGCACCAAGGTAAGCGTCAACTGCCGCAATGCCGGTGTAGGCTTCAACATCGTTCATCCATACTCTCTGCATTTTTATGGGTGGGTCGGAATGACCGAAATTGAAAAAGGCTCCACTTGAGCACATCGCTCCAAATGTGCCAGTTGTGACAACATCCACTTCTTTAGCAGCTTTTTCAGCCCCAAGCTCCTCCACAATCTCTTTCATCTCGGCAGCAGTGACGACCACAACGTTACCCTCTCTGATCTTCTGGTTTATCTCTTCAATCGTTTTGACCATGCATTCAGCCGCATGTTGAGGTATATAAACTTTTGTAATGTTAAGTCTGTGTTATATTACTGTCGGTAATATGAGAAAGAAAAAAGAGAGTTTATTTTTCGATACCATAAAAGTCGTACCAGCCTCCTCTGCTTCCGGGCTTTTTTCCAAGATAGCCGGAGAGAACGAGCTTTTTCAGTGTGTTTGGAGGAGCGTAGTGTTTTTCCTTCGTTTCCTCGTACATGTACTCGGCAATGTGCAGCATAGTATCGAGGCCAATTAAATCCATGAGTTCAAATGGACCCATTGGAAAGCCGAAAGCCAGCTTGCACATCTCGTCAATTTCCTTTATCCCGCCAATGCCTATCTCGAAGAGCCTTATGGCCTCAACAAGCCATGAGTTGATGAACCTCGTTGTGAAAAATCCTGGCCCGTCACCAGCCTCTATGGGTATTTTACCCATCTTCTTCGAAAGCTCTACGGTGAGGTTGAAAGTTTCATCGCTCGTCAAAGCCCCTCTTACAACCTCAATCAGCTTCATTACCGGAGCGGGATTGAACCAGTGCATGCCGATAAACCTGTCCTTTCTTTCAACAGCCGTTGCCAAATCTGAGATCATTATTGCTGACGTGTTTGAGGCTAAGATTGTTTCGGGCTTGCAGATTTTGTCAAGTTCGGCAAAAATCCTCTTTTTGAGGTCTGCTTTCTCGGTTACTGCCTCAATAACGAAGTCCGCATCCTTCAAATCTTTAAGAGAGGTTGAGGGTTTTATTTTTGACATGATGGCCTTTACTTCATCCTCGCTCATCTTCCCCTTCTCAACCAGCCTTCTCAGGCCAAAAGGCCCTGATTCGATGAGTTCCATCGCCTTTTTCAGCACTTCCTCGCTAACATCAACCATAATAACTTCATATCCGGTTCTCGCAGCCACCTGAGCAATTCCGTGCCCCATAACTCCGGCACCAACAACACCTATAACCCTAATATCCTCTACCCTCATTCAATCACCCCCTTCAACAAATTTCCAGAAGTCAGGCTTCCTCTTCTCCATGAAGGCGTTCCTGCCCTCTATCGACTCCTCAGTTCCATAATACAGGCTCAGCCCCCCAACTCCAAGCTCCGTAATACCCGCCAGTCCTTCAGTATCCGCAAGGAAGGCGTACTTCAGCATTTTCAGTGCTGTAGGACTTTTCTCAAGCAGCTCGTTGCACCACTTCTCCACCTCCTCATCAAGCTTTTCGTGGGGAACTACAGCGTTCACGAGCCCCATCCTGAGAGCCTCCTCTGCTGAGTAAAGCCTGCAGAGGAACCAGATTTCCTTTGCTTTCTTAATCCCCACATTTCTCCACAGCTCTCCAGTTCCGAATCCGGGATCGAAGCTGCCAACTCTCGGTCCTGCCTGACCGAACTTTGCCTTTTCTGAAGCAATGGAAAGATCGCAGTTCACCTGCCAGACGTGTCCCCCGCCAACAGCGTAGCCGTTGACTCTCGCAATGACCGGCTTTGGAATGTGCCTTATCAGGAATGTGACGATCTGCCATCCCACTTCCAAAGGTAGAGTGGCAATAGTTCCCTTAAGTTCCTCACTGTCATATCCTTTATACCCACCCAAATCTCTGATGGACTGATCCCCTCCAACGCAGAAGGCTTTATCTCCTGCTCCTGTAAAGACTACAACCCCAATTTTTTTATCAGTCCAAGCGTCAATGAATGCCTTGCTGATTTCGTAAACCGTAACAGGAGTGCAGGCGTTAAGCTTTTCAGGGCGGTTTATGGTTATCCTTGCCACTCTACCTTCTTTCTCGTAGATGATGTCCTGAAACTTATCCATACTACCACCCATCTTCATCTTTTCACACCCAAAATCCTCCTTCCAATCAACCATTTTTCAATCTCTTTCGTGCCCTCGTAGATTTCCAGAACCTTGACATCTCTGTAAAATCTGGAAATATCATAATCGCTGAAATACCCGTATCCACCATGCATCTGCAAGCATTCATCTACGACTTCAACCGCGACTCTTGCAGCATACCACTTGGCCATTGCTGACAGCTCTGGGATGATTTTACCCTTGTCAATGGCTGATGCGGCTTTGTAGGTCAAACACCTTGCAGCCTCGATTTTAGTGGCAATTTCTGCAACCTTAAACTGGATGGCTTGGAAACGGGAAAGCGGCTCTCCAAACACCCTCCTCTCCTTGGCATAGCTCACTGCCAGTTCAAGAGCTCCTTGAGCAGCTCCTACGGCCTGTGCTGCAACCCAAGTTCTGCTCCTGTTGAAGAAGTCCATTATGTGGTAGAACCCTTTTCCTCTGACTCCCATCAGATTCTCTCCTGGCACGTGCACATTGTCAAAATGGATCTCTGCAGTATCGCTGGCTCGCATGCCAATCTTTCCCCTCAATTTTGTTCTCGTAATTCCCTCAGATTTTAGATCCACAATAATTGTGCTGAATCTTCTGTGCCTTTCGCCCTCATCTTCTGTTCTGCACAACACTATGGCGTAATCCGCTATGCTCCCATTGGTGGAGAAGGTTTTGGTTCCGTTTATCACCCAGTACCCGCCCTCCTTCACGGCTGTGGTCTTTATACCAGCAACATCGCTTCCAGCATGCGGTTCTGTAATCATTATCGCCATGATAGCTTCTCCTTTCGGTAAGGGAACAAGATAACTCTCCTTTTGCTCTTCTGTGCCATTTAGCTGCAGTGTTTCAGCCCCAATCGTTGTCCCCAATGTGGCAAATCCACAGCCAGGGTCTACTCTATGGAATTCCTCCCAGATTAGCGCATTTTCGAAGTAGCCATAACCCGCTCCGCCGTATTTCTCGTCAATAAAAACTCCAACAAAGCCATTTTTGCAAACCTTCTTCCATAACTCCCAAGGAAATTCCTCATTTTCATCACAGCTTTTTGCGAATTTTGGTATCTCACTCTCGGCAAACTCCCTTGCAGCTCTCTTAATGTCCTCTTGCTCTTTGTTTAGTTCGAAATAATTATATTGTTCAAACACTAAAAGAATATTAACTACTAAAAAATTTAAAATTTTCGACAATTGAACGGGATGATTGCTTAATTCCACTTAAGATTTCCTCTTTGCCACAGTAACCATGTGTCTCAGCACCCTCACAGCTCTTTCAGGAGTCGGGTAAACGGGAACACCGCTCTTCTCAATTTCAATCCTCGCCTTCCTGAGCTCCTCTATATCATCCTTCATTGTGAAGAGTACGGGCTTCTTGAATTCCTTAGTCCATGAAAAGTCAACACCAAGCTTCATGAGGCTGGGGATGAAGACGCCTGCAACAATGGCGTCTATGTTGTCATCTTCATTGAATATTTTCAGAATCTCATTGAAAACTTCATCTCCGCTCTTTTCGGCAATCGGATACAAATCGAGGGGATTGTTGATGCTGTGCCACTCGGGAGCGAGTTCGTATAGCTTTTCAAGTGTCTCCTCAGAGTACTTTGCTAGGGTTAGGCCATTTTCCACCACAGCATCAGCAGACATTACGCATTCAGCACCTGAAGGCTGGATTACTCCGACTCTCGAACCTTTAGGAAGGGGCTGTAGGGCGAAACCCTTGACGGTATCCACAAGCTCCTCGAAGTCGTAAACCTTCGCCACACCAGCCTGTCTGCAGGCAGCCTCAAAGACTTCCTCGCTCGTGGATATCGAAGCTGTGTGGCTTAAAGCACTCCTCTTTCCAGCTTCAGTTCTACCAGCTTTTAAGACTATAATGGGCTTTTTTGCGGACTTCATCAGTTCGTAAAACTTCCTGCCGTTTGTGAAACCTTCGAGATAAGTTGCCACAACTTCCGTTTTCGGGTCTTTGAGCAGGTAGTTTAAAACTTCCACCTCTCCAACATCAGCTTTATTGCCTATAGCCACAATTCTGCTGAACCCAACGTGCCAGAGGGGTAGAAGGATGAAGTTGGCAACAGCACCGCTTTGAGCTAAAACACCAATGTTTCCCTTACCCAATTTCCTGAGAATTGAGAAGAAGGTAGTCAAACCCGATTCTGGGTCGAGAATTCCCATCGTGTTTGGGCCGATTATCCTCATCCCGCTTTTTCTTGCTATTTCAACAATCTGCTTCTCAAGCTCCTTTCCCTGCTCCCAGCCCTCGGCAAACCCTCCGCTCAGCACTACAATCCCTTTAACACCCTTTTCTGCACACTCTTCAACAACTTTTATTGCGTTTTTCGAAGGAATGGCAATTACTGCGAGGTCAACCTTGTCAGGGATTGCACTGACAGAGGGATAGCATTTGAAACCCAGAATCTCCTCCGCATTGGGATTGACAGGATAAACTTTCCCCTTAAACCCCAAATTTTTGAGATTGTTAAGAACCATTCCACCGGGCTTGAGGAGATTTCTTGAAGCACCTATCACAGCAACACTCTCTGCATTGAAGAAGAAACTTATATCCCCAACCTCCATATCAAACCTTCTCCTCTCCCCAACAACAATCCTCGCATCGGCAACAACCAGTCCTTTCTCGTAGACAAAGACTGGATTCAAATCCATCTCCACTATATTCTCTTTCTCAACAATATCGTTGAGCTTCAGAAGCAGGTT
>JAPDIT010000066.1 GCA_029259455.1 Archaeoglobi archaeon | reverse complement strand
TCGGAGATAAAATTCCTTGCTCTCTGATTGAAACGGCTGTAACAAGGCTGCTTATCAGAGTTGCATGCTACGCACTGAGAATTTTGTTAAGAATTAGAATAAAGGAAGTGGGATATTAAACACACTCCTCTTAAAATTGTTATAATTATTATGAAACTAATCAGAACATCTTATTAAATGCCGACTTTAAAGAATATAAACCGCCAGAACCAGTAACCTAACATGATGCTGTACTTCCTTGATCCAGTATACATGATGCTGGCGATGCTGGGCTACTTGGTGATGCTGCTCCTGGCCTCCACCATAGCCCCCAAAGTCGCCAGCAGGGTTTCCGGAAAGTTCTCCCTCTTCACGTCGATGGTTCTCCTAGCTGCGATGATTCTCTTGATATCGGGAGCAGTCGTATACTTAATACTCGCCTGCTCCGGAGTTTACGTCAGCTTCTACGGCCTTGTGATCTTCCTGATCGCCATCAACCTCCTGATGTACCTCCTCTCCCCCTACGTCATCAATCTCAGCTACGGGGCAGAGAGGGACGAGAGGCTTCAGATGGTCGTGAACAGCGTTGCGAGGAGGTTGAACGTTAGACCACCAAAGGCCGTCATAGTGAGAACACCACCAAACGCCTTTGCGTACGGAAACTTCCTTGCAGGCAGATACGTTGCAGTCTCGGAATCGCTTATGAGAATGCTCAGTCAGGAGGAGCTTGAGGCTGTGATAGGCCACGAACTCGGCCACCACAAGCACAAGGACAATGCGGTAATGCTCCTGTTCGGATTACTGCCATCAATAATATTCTACCTCGGCTACGCCCTGCTTCACTCCTCATTCAGGGATGAGAGAAAGGGCGGCCAGCTTGCGATCATCGGCATTGCGGCAGTGGTAATCTCCTTTATCGTTCAGATTCTCGTTCTCGCCTTCAGCAGGCTCAGAGAATACTACGCTGACTTTGAGGGGGTGAGGGCGACGAATAAGGATGCGATGCAGAGGAGTCTGGCAAAGATACACCTCTTCTACCACCGCTGTCCAGATTACCTCGCCCCCATTCAGGACAGCAAGTTCAGAACACTCTTCATCTACGCCTTCACAAACGCTGTTGCTGAACCGATAACGAGAGCTGACATCGAGGCTCTCAAGAACCAGAAGATAAACCCGGTGCAGGAGTTCCTTTCCACTCATCCACCTCTTCCCAAGAGGCTGAGGTTTATTGAAAGCATCAGAGTTTTTTAAATTTTTGGATAATTTTAATTTAATTAATTTTTTTAAACTTTAATTAAACTCAGGCACCCAGGCTGAAAATCGCCCGCCAGATTCTTTCCTCAATTTTGTACTCTTCCTCTTCCTCGTATAGGTCGATTGCTGTAACAATCGCAGAAATTTCCTCCCTTGAGAAATCCCTCTCCCTGAATATCTCATCCAGCCTGGCCTTTATGGGCCTGAAGGCGGCCATGTACTCCTTAACCTTCTCCGCTATGTTCCTCTCCTCCACAAATTTCGTGTGGATGTTTCCTCTCACATACTCCTCATCGTTCATCACCGCCACATGGAAGGGTATGTTCGTCTCCACGCCCTCTATGATGTACTCGTAAAGCGCCCTCCTCATCCTCGCAATAGCCTCCTCCCTCGTCTCGCCGTAGGCTATAAGCTTTGATATCATGCTGTCGTACTCCTCTGGAATTCTGTAACCCATGTGGATGCCGCTATCAACCCTCACCCCTACTCCTCCGGGGCTTCTGTAGTGCACGATTCTGCCACTTCTCGGATGGAAGTTGACCGGATCTTCAGCGTTAATTCTGCACTCGATCGCATGCCCTCTAATCTTCACATCCTCCTGCCTGTGTCTCAGCTCTTCACCACTGGCAATCAGAATCTGGTACTTCACGATGTCGATGCCGGTAACAACTTCGGTTATCGTGTGCTCCACCTGAAGCCTTGAGTTAATCTCAAGGAAGTAGAAGTTCCCGTTCTCGTAGAGAAACTCGAATGTCCCGGCGTTGGTGTATCCGATCTCCTTTGCCCCCTTCACCGCCAGTCTCCCGAGCCCCTCCCTCATCTCGTCATTTAATGCCGGTGAAGGAGCCTCCTCTATGAGCTTCTGATGCCTCCTCTGGATGCTGCACTCCCTCTCCCCCAGATGTATGACGTTTCCGTGATGATCTGCGAGAATCTGAACCTCTATGTGCCTCGGCCTTTCAAGATACTTTTCCAGATAAACGGTCGAATCCCTGAAGTACCTCTCACCGAGCTTCCTCGATTTTCTGAATGCGTCCTCAAGCTCTTCTTGGCTGTTAACAACAGCAATGCCTATACCTCCCCCTCCGCCGGATGCTTTAATGGCTACGGGATATCCTATTCTCTCAGCCCACTCCCTCGCCTCATCAACGCTCTCAAGTCTCGGAGAGCCGGGAATCACTGGCACCCCCGCTTTCTGCATCATCTCCCTCGATCTCACCTTTGAGCCGGCAATTCTCAGCACCTCGGGAGAGGGACCGATGAACACCACCCCCTCCTCCTCGCACCTCTCCGCAAATTCAGCATTTTCTGCCAAAAACCCGTAACCGGGATGAATTGCCTCTGCCCCCGATTTCTTCGCAACCTCGAGTATCTTATCTATGTTGAGATAGCTGCTCCTCGGATCAGCTTTCCCTATGTAGTAGCACTCGTCCGCATAAACTCTGTGAAATGCCCTTTTGTCTGCGGAACTGTAAACCGCAACGCTTTCAATCCCGAGCTCCCTGCAAGCCCTCATCACCCTTACCGCAATCTCCCCCCTGTTCGCCACCAGAATCTTGCTGAACATCCAGTTTTAAGGCTAAGACCACCGGTTTAAAAACCTTTTTTTAAGTAAAGGGAGAAAAATACGTAAAATGCAAGTAAACGCAGCAACAATACGTATTCAGTTTGTAGCAGATGCCTGAAATTTTATTTATCCCAATAAATTGTTACCTTGAGCACCGAAAACAATTTACAGCCTTGCCCAGTTGCAGCAGTGATGAAAACTGTCAGAGTTTTCGACACAACTCTGAGGGATGGAGAGCAGATGCCCGGAGTCTCTCTCCCGCAGGAGTACAAGATCAGAATTGCAAAGCAGCTCGACAAGCTTGGTGTTGACGTCATCGAGGCTGGATTCCCATCAGCATCCAGGGGGGAGTTCGAGTCGGTTAAGGAGATAAGCTCTCTCAGCCTTAATGCTGAAATTTGTGGCCTCGCGAGAATAGTTAAGGAGGATATTGATGCCGCTCTCAAGGCTGACGTTGATATGGTTCACATTTTCGTCCCGACATCAAAGGTTCAGATCGAGCACACCGTTAAAATGTCAAGAGAGGAGATTATCGAGAAGTCGGTTGAATGCGTTGAATATATCAAATCTCACGGCGTTAAATGCATGTTCTCTGCCATGGATGCAACAAGAACGGAGGTTGGGTACCTGAAGCAGATTTTCAAGGCTGTTGAGGAGGCAAAGGTTGACATCGTGAACGTTCCCGATACGGTTGGTGTTGCAACCCCATTCAAGTTCCACGAGGTTGTCAAGCAGCTGAGAGAGCATCTGAAGGTTCCGATAGACGTTCACTGCCACAACGATTTTGGTTTGGCGGTTGCAAACACCTACGCAGCGGTTATGGCTGGAGCGAATGAGGTGCAGGTTACCGTGAACGGAATAGGCGAGAGGGCGGGAAATGCTGATCTCGCTCAGGTAGTCATGATTCTCCACGCCATCGAAGGGATCAGGACTAACATCAAAACCGAACACCTTTTCGAAACTTCGAAGCTCGTTGAGAGGCTCACAGGAGTGAAGATTCCCCCCAATCATCCAATTGTCGGGGAGAATGCCTTCAGCCACGAAAGCGGAATACACGCCCACGGAGTGCTGAAAGAGTACTCCACATTCGAGCCTGGAGTGGTTACTCCGGAAATGGTTGGACACAGGAGGAGAATAGTGATTGGGAAGCATGCCGGAAGGTATCAGATAAGGAAGATTCTTGAGGAGGCTGGTTACTACCTCGACGAGGATCAGCTTAACCAGGTGTTCGAAAAGGTAAAGGAGATGGGTGATAGGGGGAAGAGGGTGACGGATCTGGACTTGTTCGCCATCGCAGAGGTTGTCATAGGCGAGCTGAAGAGAGAGGAGAAGGCGATTCTCGTTGATGAGGTTACGGTTCTGACAGGAAACAAGATCACCCCGACTGCCGTTCTGAATGCGGAGGTATTTGGGAGAAGGAAGGTTACATCAGCAATCGGAGTTGGGCCGGTTGATGCATCCCTCAAAGCTGTCACCTCGCTTGTTGGAGAGAGCATCAGAATAACGGAGTTCAGAATGGACGCCATTACTGGAGGAAGTGACGCCCTCGCTGAGGTTTACGTTACTGTCGAGGATGATGAGGGACACACCTTCACCTCCAGAGGAGCGGCGCAGGACATTGTCATGGCATCAATCGATGCCGTCATCAATGCTGTCAACTACCTGCTGAGGATGAAGAAGAGAAAGTCCTGAGGTAGGACGGTGTACATTCTCATATCGACAGGTGATAAAGCGGCAAGAATAGCATCAAAGCTTCCCGACTGCATAATTGTTGATAGAAACCCAGATTCAGCCAAGAAGCTGGCTGAGAAGGGATTTGAGGTTTTGAACGAGGATGCTTCAAATCCAGAGGTTCTTGCAAGGTTTGACACAGAGAGCAAGATGATTCTCGCAGACGAGGATGAGTTCAACGTGAAGGTTGCAAAGGTTGCCAAGCTACTCGGATTTGAGGTTTTCGCCGTTGCAGAAAACGAGGAGAGGTGCTGGATTTACGAATCTGAAGGAATATCGAAAATCTGTGGTTCGGTTGAGTCTTTGATCTCAACAATTTTTGAGAAGAACAGATATTTCGAAATAAAGGTTGGGGAAGAGATGGATGGCATGACGCTCAAAGAATACGATGCTGGCGAGGACTGCATGGTTATCTCCGTTTTTCGTGATGGAAAAGTTCTGCAGCCCTTTCCAGAGCTTGAGCTAAAGGCTGGGGACACCTTAGGACTTGTCTGCGGGGAGCACGTTAGACTGACAAAGAACCCGTTTGACAACATACTCCTTCTCAAAAGTGAGGAGATGAGCGAAAGGGAGATCAGAGAGGCAAAAATGGTGGCAGAAAGGTTCGAAGCCAGTCTTATAGTCTTCGAAAAAGTCGGTGATGCTTACGCCTGCGTTCTTGAAGGACGTTCAGATAGCGTAAGCCTTGAAGAGGCAGTCAAGATTCTCAAGAAGAGCGATGAGTTTGACCTGATAGCAACCACGCTGAAGGAGAAAAACGAGGACGTTTTGAAGCTGCTCGTTTCAAATTTTCCAACTCTCGTTCTATCGGGAAGGGGGGATTACAGGAAAATTCTTGCTCTGGTAAACAACTCAAATCCGGACTCGATAATCAATATTGCCAAGGCGTTCTCAAGGTTTTTTGGCAGGGTGAAGGTTCTGCTTCTGGATGAAGAGCAGATAAAGCATTTCTCGAAGTTCACAGAAACTGACCTTGAGGTTGAGGTCTCAACCGGAAATCCTATGGTTGATGCGGTGAGAGAGTTCAAAAGCGGATACGACTTGGCAATTCTCTCCCTCACAAACGATGCCGGGAACATTGACAGAGACATCCTCTGGAAAATCATACTGGATAAGGAAACGTCGGTTCTGGTGGTGGAGTGAGCGAAGCTGAGCAGTTCACAACCATTGCCCTTATCTCCGTCATTGCCTTTATATCACCGATAATAGCCGAAAAAATCAGAGTTCCGGCTGTTGTTCTGGAAATAACTCTCGGCATGGTTTTTGGTGTGAGCTTTCTTAACGTAATCTACTCTTCTGGGTGGCTCTCCTTCCTCTCCCTCTTTGGCCTCATCTTCCTCATGTTTTTAGCAGGGCTTGAGATAGATGCTGAAACAGTTTTGAGAAGTGGCCATCTCAAGAAGGTTGTCGTCTTTTTTGCTCTCTCACTCTCGCTAAGTGCCGCTTTTACCATTTTAGCTGGATTGAGTCTTTTTTACGCAATAATTCTGACCAACGTTGCTGTCGGCGTGGTTGTTTCCGTGTTAAGGGAAATTGGGATTGAAAAAGAGGATTTCGGCCAGCTGAACATCGTTGCAGCCCTCGTCTCTGATTTCTCGACAATGTTTCTCCTCTCGATTTACTTCCTCACTGGTTATTTGCAGATCGCTTTCGCTTTCGCCATAATTCTGGTTTTCCTCGCAGCCTACAGATTCGGCAAGCTGGTTATATGGTACTTCCCGGAATTCATATCAAAGTGGTTCTCCGACGAACCGTCTGAGATTGGGGTGAGGGGGAGCTTGGCCATCATGATCCTCTTCGTTGGTCTGAGCTCGTTTCTGGGTGTTGAGGCAATTCTCGGAGCATTCCTTGCCGGAGTTCTGCTTTCGATAACCTTCAGAGGTGGGAAGAAGCTCTACGACAAGCTGTACGGCATGGGATTCGGCTTCTTCATCCCCATATTTTTCATCAAAACAGGCAGCGAGCTTAACATCGCTCAAGCAGGGGTGGTTGGTTTGGGGTTAATTCTGCTTCTTCTTGCAGTCTCATTTGTTGTTAAGGCCATCCCTTCCCTGATTTTCGTTCCGAACTTCGGTCTGAGAAGGGCGGTGTCGATGGGTTTTCTCCAGTCCACAAAGCTAAGCCTCACAATTGCCGGTGTGGCGATCGGTGTAACATCTGGAGTCATCTCAGAACCGGAAGCTGCAGCACTTGTCACATTCACGATAGTATCCTGCCTTCTTTCTCCAACGCTCTTCCGCCTGCTTTATCCCAGATACCTGCCAAAAACGAGGTAGCCAGTGTGCCAGACCTTTGTCGAGGTTCTCGTTCCAACTCTTCTAACGTCAAGATCAACCCTCAGGAGCTCGAAGGCCTCAAGCTCCTTGAACCCCTGCCTCTCCATCTCCCTGTAAACATCTCTCGCGGCCTCAATGTAGGGATTGTAGACCACTACATGCCCTCCGGGGTTCAGTATTTCCTTCGCCTTCCTGATGAAGGCAACATCATCCTTCATGTCCAGAGTTATGAGGTCGAACTTGACCTTCAAGGCTTCTGCCACCTGCAAGGCATCTCCCACAATCTGGTGGACGTTCTTAAGCCCCGCAGTCTCGAAGTTCTTCCTGGCAATTTTCGCGAAGTCTGGCCTTTTCTCCACAGTAACAACCTCACCGTACTTGTTGAAGTAAGCGAGGTAGGCAGCGAGAATTCCGCTGCCGGTTCCTGCATCAAAAATCAGCGAGTCGGGCGAGAGGCCGGTGTAGGCGATAATAGCCCCTATGTCCTTTGGCATTATCGGCGTAGCCCCTCTTTTGAAGTGTCTGAAGAAGTCTGCGGGGTTGAAGGGAACTACGCGGTACTTAACACCCAGATGCGTCCTGACCTCATCACCATAACTCTTTCCTTTAAGTTCCTCAAGGTCTATTATACCGTGGTGTGTGTGGAGCTTCCCCTCAAACTTTTCAACGAGGAAGCTGTGCTTTCCCCTCGATAGGACTACTGGGGGCCTCATTCCTGCAGCTTCATCAAGGCCTCAGCCAGATCCCCTCCCGCCTCTTCAAGAGCTTTTCTTGCAGTCTCCTCGTCAACATTCGCCTGCTCCATTATCAGCTTTACATCCTCCTCGCTGATTTTCGGAGGTCTTTCTACCACCTCATACTCTCCAACAACCTGGAACGTCTCGATTCCTCTCGCCGAAATCTTGGAAACTGTGGGACTGCGGAAAATGAGCTCCTCATCGCTCGTTCTGATGATAACCTCTTCAGCGTCAATATCCTCCATCTCTATGCCCATCTGCTTCATCATCTTTTTCATCTGCTTTGGGTTAATTGGAAGCATGGAGAAAAGTAGTAGAGGAGGTTAAAAAAGTTTTTACTGCCTTCTCCTCCTACTCACGACTCCTGCAGCTATCAGAAAGCCAGTTGCGGCAATAATAGTCGCAGCGTACAGCACATAGGGAGGAGAGGGCTTTACTTCGAGCGATATGACTATGGAGTTCGATGTGTGCTCGTAGTTCGATTCGTCGTAGTACTTCACTCTGATCGAAGCGGGATAGCTTCCCTCGCCCGCATCCTTGTCAACGTCAATCCTGAACTTTACCGTAACAGTCTCACCGGGCTTTACCGTTCCAACGAAGTATTCTCCGGGTTTTGACTGCCCAAGCATTCCGCCAAAGGTGCCCATTCCAGCAATGCTAAGCGGTGGAGAAACTTCCAGCATCACCACTGCGTTGTAAATCTCATTCCCAGCGTTCTTGAGCTTAATCACAACTTCCCCCGTCGAGTCGGGCATCAAGTTGCTCTTCACCGAAACAACCTGAAATGCAGCAAGCTTCGGAGCGATGTAGATGGCAAATTCCTCAACACTGACGAGATCGCTTGCATACTCATCGTCAAAGGTTTCGACGAGGTAAAGGAGGTGCTTACCAGCAACAGCGTCATCGGATACCCTCACTCTGAACGTGGCTGTATCATTGGCATTCTCAACGTATGATGAAGATGTTGCGGGGCTGACGGTTGAGTCCGGTGAGAGTAAATACAGCTTGACGTTTTTCGCATTTGACTGGGCAAAGTTTAGCTTGACTTCCCCAACAAGTCCGATGCCGAGGTTGGACGTCTTGACCTCCGAAACTCTCAAAGCTGGCTCTGGCTTGACCTCAACGCTAACGTATATTTTCGGGCCGAAGGCCTCATCCCCGTACTCGTCTCTGTATTTCACCACCACATAACCGAGATAGCTTCCCGGTGGAGCAGTTGAGGTGATGTAGAAAACAACATCCCTGCTCTCCCCCTTGTCCAGATCGCCAAGATAGGGTGTGCTCGTGGACTTCAGAAGGGGGTTGTCGAAGCTCAGCACGGCGAAAGCATCCCTGATTTTCTCGCCCGTGTTGGTTATTCTCAATGCCAAGTAACCTCTCGAAGGGATTGTTACAATGTTGCTCATCTTCTGTTCTGAACTTTGCTGGAAGCTCTGCTGAAGCATCGGGATGGGAGGAATCTGGACGCTCTGCTCAACCCTTAGGGTTTTTGCGGGGCTGAGGAACTCTCCAATCTTCTCGACCTCGAAGTAACCAGCTCCTTCAATTTTGAGTCCCACTGGTTTTGAAACCTTATATGGAATTCCTGAAGAAGTTCTGAAAATTGCTACGACTTCAGCTGGATAAGACTGCTGGAAAACACCTTCGGGGACATAAACCTTGAACATCGCCTCGAATGACTCTCCAACATCAAGATCCCCGGCATAGACGCTCATAGCCTTCGGCTCAACCATCAAAGGCGGTGTTGCATTCAACATGAAAACAGCATCTTCCAATGGCTTTTCTCCGGTGTTCTCCACCTTAACCTTCAGAACGCCCTCTCTCCCCGCAACGAGGTCTGATGAAATTGAAACGACTTCAAAATCGTAGTCCTTCTTCTTGATTTCAAACTCAACCTCTATTTCATCCTGCTGGCTGGAGAAGCTCAGAGTGTTTACGTCATCAACATTTAGGACTGCTTTAGAGTACTCCACATCAAAGTGCAGCTCTCGCCCTCCTTCACAGGCGTTCTTATCAGCCTCCACAACTATGGTCACCGGCTTCACGATTCCGCATGGCAGATCCCCGACAACTATCGTGTCGCTCTCCACTTTGATGTCCGAACCATCCCGGGGGTCGAGAATAACAGATTTTGCTGTGGTGAGCATCGGAATTATTTCAGATGTGTTCTCATCTATCGGAAGGTTTTCTAGTCCTCCCGTAACCTCGCAAGAAAGCAGAACTGTTACCGCTTTCTTGTCTCCAGGATTAAGCACGTTGCTCCCCGCCACGCTTGCGTGAAAGTCTATGGTTGCGGAAATTTGATCACCTGCTAATGCGGGACACGTGAGCAGAAACATGAGGATTACAGCAGTTAACGGCGCACGCATGTTTCATCCAACCCAAAAAAGTTTATAATTTTGTTGTTACCCTCGTAGTAACAATGGAGGAAACAGTGGAGGTTCTAAAGAGGCTGGGATTCAGGGATTACGAGGCAAGGGTTTACGCAACTCTTGCGATGAAGGGAGAGGCTACGGCGAGTGAGATTCACAGAATGAGCGGCGTTCCCAGAAACAAAGTTTACGAGGTGCTCAGGTTGCTTGAGGACGAGGGCATGGTGGAGACGGTAAAGAGCTCTCCAGCCGTTTTCAGGGCAATCGATCCAGAAAGCGTTCTTGAGGAGTACAAGGAGCAGCTTGTAACTGCAGTTGACACCGCAATCAGGAGCATAAAGGAATCCGAGGACCTCTCCCTCCCTCATCCGGTGTGGTGCGTGAGAGGGATAGCAGGAATAAAGAACAGGACAAAGGCGATGCTGCAGAAGAGTGAGGAAGTGTTCGTTATCACGGCAAATAGAGCTTACATTGACATGATTCTCAGAATTAAGAAGCCTGAGGAGGTTACGGTTGTTACCGACGATGCCAAAAAGTTTTCTGGGTTGAATGTCAGAACGCTTGAGCTTAAAAAGGAGTTTTCAGGAATTTTTAACGATGCGGTCATAGATGGGGTGCGCTACAGCTTTGAACTTCTCCTCATATCTGGTTACGAATCTTTTGGAGTTTACAGGGTAGGTAACGAGCTTCTCGGAGTGAGCATAAGCCTGCCCTTAATCATACTCTTCCAGAAAATGATATTCCTCGGACTTCTGGCAAAGTGATTTATTCAATCAGCGTACTTAAACCATGCAGGAAATCCAGAAGTTGAGGAGCGGAGTCAACATTGACGATTACATTGAAAAAGTTAAGCCCATTATTGAAGCCGTAAGGAGAGAGGGAGATGAGGCCGTAATTCGCTTTACCAAGGAGTTTGACGGCGTTGAGCTTGAACAACTGAAAGTTTCTGAAGAGGAATTTGACAAGGCATACGATGCCGTTGACGACAGCCTAATTGATGCGCTTGAGGTTGCGAGGGAGAACATCCACAGATTCCACTACGTCACCGCCGTTGAGAGGGAGATGAGGGTGGAGTTCGGAGACTGCGTTATGGGGAAAGTCTACACCCCCATCGAGAAGGTTGGTGCCTACATTCCAGGTGGGAGAGCCAGCTATCCCTCAACTGCCCTCATGATAGGCGTTCCAGCAAAAATAGCCGGGGTTGAGAGGCTCGTCGCCTGCACACCTCCAGATAAAGACGGCAGAATTAACCCTCTCACTCTTGTGGCTTTAGACATTGCCGGCTTCGACGAAGTTTACAAAGCTGGGGGGGCGCAGGCAATAGCTGCAATGGCATACGGAACGGAAACTATAGAGAAGGTTTACAAGATCGTGGGACCCGGAAACATCTACGTCACAGCAGCGAAACTTCTTGTCGCCAAGGACATTGCCATAGACATGCCTGCTGGACCTTCAGAGATTCTCGTCATCGCTGATGAGACAGCTAATGCAGAGTTCATAGCCTACGACTGCCTGGCCCAGCTTGAGCACGACCCCATGGCGGTTGCGGTGGTTATAACAACTTCCCGAGAAATTGCTGAGAGGGTGAAGGAGAAGGTCAGCTCTACGGGCGAATTTGAGAATTTTGCAGTTCTTGTTGTTAAAGACTTGGCTGAAGCGTTTGAGATTGCCAACGAATTTGCCCCAGAGCATCTGAGCATTGCAGTCAAAAATCCAGAGGACTGGCTGGGTAAAATTAAAAATGCAGGAAGCGTTTTTCTCGGAAACTTCTCTCCTGTTGCTGCAGGAGACTACGCCTCAGGAACCAACCATGTGTTGCCGACCGCTGGCTACGCAAAGATGTACGGTGGGCTGAGCGTTGAGAGCTTTATGAAGCACCTCACCTTCCAGATGCTTAGCGAGGGGACAATGAAAAGAATTGGTGATGCTATAATAAAAATTGCTGAAGCTGAGGGGCTAAAATGGCACGCTGAGAGCGTCAGAAAAAGGCTGGAAAAAATTTAGTACTCCAAAACCTCCTCGTAGAATCTCTTCACCATTCTTTTATCCTCCAGCAGCTCCTTCTCCTTCAGTATCTCTCTTCCGAGCTTCTTTAGTGCTACATGCACGGCGTACTCCACTCCCCAGCTCTCCCCGCTCACCATGAAGTTGCCCTTCTCGCTCACAAGCTTCAGCCTGACGTGTATCAGAGGCAGGTTGCGGAAGTGCTCCTTGTGCCTCTTTATGTAAACGAACAGATACGACTCCCCCAGGAAGTCCGCAAACTTTCTCATCAGCTTTTCAAAATCATCCATTATCGCTTCTCTGTCAAACTCATCGAGGGATATGTCGGAAGTTGTAATCTGGACGTTGAAACCCTTCTTCGACTCCTTCCTCAGGTAGTATTCAAGAATGTCCTTCTTTATGACTATGCCGTCAGGTAAGCCGTCTCTAGTAACAACGACGCTCGAAATTCTGTTTTCCACCATCAGCTCGATAACCTCCGCAACGGAGTCGTTCCTCGTTACTGAAACTACTGGAGCGCTCATTATGCTTTCCACCATGATTGAGAGTGTTTTCTCCTTCTCTCCACTCGAATCTCCCATTCTTGCCCTCTTTCTCGGTGAGATGACTCTGTCGATGACATCTTTTCCGGTGAGAATCCCTATTACCTTGTTGCTCTCATCAACAACAACGACTCTGTCTATTCCGTGGTTTCTCATAACTGAAAGGGCTTTTGCAGCGCTGTCGAACCTCCTTACCGTTATCACCTCAGGATTCATCACTTCCCTAACCTTCACATCTTTAAATTCATCCTTTATGGCGTTGAGGAAGTCGTTGATGTAAATTACTCCAACTTTTTTTTTGTCAAGCTGAATGATCACAAAAGGAGTGGAATCCTCCACAAATCTTCTCGCAACCTTGAAGGGATCAAGCTCATCCAAATCAACTTTCCCGGTTCTCACAAGAAGGGACTTAACCCTCGTTTCGTGGGGGTTTTTCAAAACGCTACCTCTGATCAAATCCTTCTCCCTCACAACACCAGCTATCTTTCCGTCCTCCTCTACAAGTATTGCGTTTGCCTTATCCCTGTCCAGCTTATCAAGCAATGGGAACAGTTTTGAAACCGTCTCATCTGCATTAATAACCTCGAAATCGTCCCTGATCAGCTCTTTTAACGTCTCTGCGTCCACAACAATCACCTCCTTTAAGCAATGAATCTCAACATTGTGCTAAACAAATAGTTTGTGGCCGCAAACGCTAAAAAGGTTGCGATGAGCCCTCTTGCCCTTCCAATAGCCACCTCGCTATCCCTCAAAAGTCTTTCCCCCATCACCTTTATTCTAACCCTCCTCTCAGCATAGCTGAAAACCGTCTCCTTCAGCTCAGCATTCTTGCATTTTTCAACAAGTTTTTCTGCTACCTCCCAGTCTCTTGTGTCTCCACCTGCGGGTTTGTAAGACTGCTTGGCCCTCACACCCGTTTTGGCGTGGTTGTCTGTTGAAACAACAATTGCCTTGTATCCGATTTCATCGAAAAGTTTCTCGACATGCCTTCTGAAATTCAAATCTACGTTGTTGGCATCGAAAACGATGATGGCATATCCCTCTCCACCGTAATCGAGCAGAATTGCCGCAACATAACCGCACAGACTTTCAGTCTCAGCATCAATCCGAACGAAGGCCGATTTCACTTCTGCGAGCTGAGAAGCTCTTTTCTCAGCCTCTTTGATGAGGGACTGTATCTCCTCCACATCTCTGCTGTCCGGATCATAGTTCCTCTCAAAAGCGTTGTGGCAGTCAACGACGAAACTTTTTGAGCTTACTATGAAATCGTCGATGTGCTTTTTCCCGCTAACGAAAATTAATCTCTGCTCGCCGAATGGAAAGCAGTAAACCTCGAAATTATCGCCCTCAATCCTGAATGGTTTTTGAGGGGTTAGATTTATCCCTGAGCATTTAAGGCTGGAGGCAATTTTCTCCACCTCTCCAGAGCTCACAGGATTCCTCGCGTGGGATGTGGGAGAGTGGAGGTAGACAGCATTGCCGGCAGACAGCCTCTCCACAAGCCTCGCACCACCAACGTTTCTGAATGGGCCAGGATGGAAGTCCGTCTGGATAAGTCTGGCATCGTTTACCGTCAGACATCTCACTCTACCCTCAAACTCCTCGGCAGAGCCTTCGAGGAAATTTTCCATGTGCTCTGGATTAGAGGTCAGCCAGAAAAGAACGAAATTCTCCACGAAGTCCCTAATCCTGACTACACCCACCCTTACATCCAGTATTCTGAGGTAAATCGCTGCAAGAATAGCCGAAATCAGCAGGATAAGCAGCGTAGAGATGTTTGGAGAGAGAACAAGGTAAGGGATTGATGCAAGCGGGATTGAAAGCAACTTTTTTTCGGAGCAGAAGTAATAGATGGCAAAGAGAAGGAAAGCTGACACTACTACGCACTCATTCACGAGAACCGCAGGCAGAGTAATGACAGCAATCAGGAATGCGAGAAAAGAGATCCTCTTCAGGTTGAATTTAAGGTTTATAACTTTCACAGCAACAATTGAAACGGTGAATACCAGAGCCCAAAAGTACAGCAAAATATTATCGAGCAGAGAGAGCATGAGAGCTGACAAAAAGGAGATAGCTACCATTATTTCAGCTCTCGGAATTGAGAAGAGCTTCTGGTAAAGGTTCTCAACACCTCTCATAAAACCATGTTCTTTATTTTGTTCCAGAACTCATCGACCCTCCTCTTGACCTCTGCATCCATCTCCACGGCATCGGGCCATTCGCGATTGTAGCCTTCCTCCTTCCACTTTTTGGTCGCATCAATTCCCAACTTTCCGGCAAGGTTGGGAATGTAGGCAGCGTGGTCAAGAGAGTCTGTTGGGGATGGTGGTAGGAGGACGACATCCCTTGCCGGATCGAAGCGTGATGTTACAGCCCAGATTACCTCCCTGATGTCATGCACATTGACATCATCATCAACCACCACAACGACTTTGGTGAGGGAGAGCATTCCCGTCCCCCAGATGGCATACATTGCCTTCTTCGCCTGCCCCGGGTACCTCTTCCTGATCGAAACAATTGCGAGGTTGTGGAAAGCCCCCTCAACGGGGAGGTTCATATCAACTATTTCCGGATGCATCATGCGGATTATCGGCAGAAAAATTCTTTCAGTTGCTTTGCCGAGCCAGGCATCCTCCATCGGCGGTTTTCCGACCACAGTTGCGTGGTAGATCGGGTTCTCTCTGTGGGTGATGTGGGTTATGTGGAAAACCGGGTAAGGCTCAGGAGGTGTGTAGTATCCGGTGTGGTCCCCAAAAGGCCCCTCCATCCTGAACTCATCTGCTTTAACGTATCCCTCAAGGATGATCTCAGCATTTGCTGGCACGAAGAGGTCGACAGTCTCGCATTCCGTCACCTTCAGCCTCTCCCTTCTTATGAAACCCGCAAACATCAGCTCGCTTATGCCAGCAGGCAGAGGGGCGGTTGCAGCGTATAGAGTAGCGGGGTCAACTCCTATAGCTACAGCCACCTCTATCTTCCCTTCTCCTTTCTCCGCCATCTTCCTGAAGTGCTCGGCACCGTGTTTGTGAATCTGCCAGTGCATTCCTGTCGTTTTACCATCGAAAACCTGCATTCTGTACATTCCCGCATTAATCTCCCCAGTTTCAGGGTCTTTTGTTATCACAACCGGCAAGGTTATGAACCTGCCCGCATCCTTCGGCCAGCATTTCAGGATTGGAAATTTATCCAAGCTTTCAGCTTCTACCTCCTTGCACGGAGCCTTGCTTGTTTTTTTGGGAATGAAGGACATGAACTCCTTGAGCATCCCAACGCCTTTCAATGCATCAACGAAAGAGGAGGGTTTAAACTCCAATGCGGACAGCAGCCTTTCCCCGATTTCCTCAAACCTCTCCACTTCAAGGGCGAGCTTCATCCTCCTTTCAGTCCCAAAAGCATTGAGCAAAACCGGAATGTCGTAGCCTTTAGGCTTTTCAAAAAGCAGAGCTTTGCCTCCAGCCTTCACAGTTCTATCAGCAATTTCGGTCATTTCAAGAACCGGGCTGACTTCATGCTTTATCCTTGCCAGTTCCCCCTCCGCATCAAGCTTGCTGATAAACTCCCTGAGGTCTTCGTAGGCCATCGCTCTTCATAGCCTTCAGGTAAAAAAGTTTTATTGGTTTATATAAAGATGAAAATCTTTTTGAAAAGGGGCAGCAGTTAAACTTATTAATTAACATGTGCTTATTAGTATAATGAGAGTGTATCTGATGATAATAATAATGCTTTCAATGCTTGAGCTGTTGATATTTGCCGTAAATCACTACTACAGCTTGCCACCATACGTGTTTTTAGGCAGTATTTACCTACTCATTATCTTGCTTTTGGCAGTTAGTGCCCTTATTTCTGTTTCTTTAGCAAGGGCATCCGGGGGTGAGAAGAGAATTCTGTTTTCCACCGTTGCATTTCTGTGCGGAATCCTAACGCTTTCGGTCTTCAGCGTCAGTCACTTGGTGTGGGTAACCATGGACTTTGAGCTGAAAGTCGAGCATCTCACATACTTCCTCCCAGCCTGCATGCTTGCAGAAATCCCGATTCTCGGAAATTTCATCTGGAAGATTTTGAGGGAGACAAAATATTTTAATGTAAAACACGTCCTGCCCGCAATTTTTGCATTTCCTATTTTAGCAAGTTTCTTCGTCTATGTAGTGATTGGCGTCGAATTTAAAGACTTGCAGACTTTCTCACATTCGGGAACTCTGATTTTTGACCTGTTGATTCTACTTTCCCTACTTATACTTACCTCAGCATACGCAAATACGGAATCGGCCGTATACTACCAGTCCTTCCTTCTCTACTTTGTTTCGAAATACCTCAGCGACATCAGTATCATGGAGCTCCTTAAAGGCTCACTGAGCTACGAGCCTCCTCTCGGGATTTTCGCTTTTTCAAATATAGCGCTCTTCACGATTCTTTACAGGTTCTACAGCACAGAAATAAAGTTACTCAGCTACACCGAAATTGACAGGGAGAGAAGAAGATACGCAGAACTGTATAATCAGGTTAACGAATTGCAGGAGATTCTCAGGCTGATAAATAGAATGCTGAGGCACGACATACTGAATAAGCTTCAAATTATCTCAGGATACGTCGAGACGTATCGCATGACAAAAAAAGAGGAGCTTCTTGACAGAATACTGAAAGCTGTGGACGAGAGCTTTACCTACATTGACAAACTCGGAGAACTCGAAAAAATCGTTTTAACAAGAAGAGGGGGGCTAAAACCCGTAAATCTGCAGAAAGTTGCAGAAGGAGTTGCAAAATCGTTCAACATTGAAATAAACATAAAAGGTGAATGTGTTGCAATGGCAGATGAAGCAATTTACTCAGTTATTGAAAATCTCCTGTCCAACGCAATCAAACATGGAAAGACCGATAAGGTAGACATACTGCTGAGCGAGATAGAGGATGAGTGTGAAATAAGGATTATCGACTACGGCATTGGCATACCTCCAGAAATTAGGGAGCAGATTTTTAACGAGAGCTTCCGATATGGAGAGGCTGGAGGGACGGGATTGGGGTTATACATAGTAAAGAGGCTTGTTGAAAGGTACGGCGGAAAAATCTGGGTTGAGGAGACAAAGCCACACGGAGCAACCCTTGTGATAAGGTTAAAAGCTGCGAGGGTAAAGCTTGATGAGCGATGATGAAAGGGCCCCTCTGATAGGTGATGAGGGTTTTGAGTTCTGAGCTCAGATCTGCTCTAAAAGGGTGTTGCAGACAGCTACAATCTTTTCATTGGCTTTTTTAACCGCCTCAAGCGGATTAATGCCGCCGGTCTTTATGTAAATCTCTGGCTCGCCGACAAGGGGATGGGAGATGTTGTACCTCGCCACAATCACATCATCATCCTCAACCAGGTAGTGCTGAAGGAGGTTAAGGTAAGTGTGCCCCTCTCCTTTAATCACGAGCCTTACGTAGTCCTCTCCGATGTCAACAATCTTTACCTCCATACTACCACTCACCTGTGCCGTAATCTCTCGAAATTTTTCTCTTCTCCACTCTACCACACTCCGGACATTTAAGGATGTCGTCCTCTCTCACCATTTCCGTTTTGCAGTTGTTGCAGAGAGCCCTTAGGACGCCCATTTCCTCTTCTTTAGTTGAAAGTCTTAAGTTGTCGCCAATGACTCTCGCCTTCAGGATGTCAAGATGGCCGACAGCTTCCGAAATATCCTTGACATACCCCTCGTCAACATTTGATATATGCAAAATGCCGATCCCCCTGTTGCTCGGCCCCCTCTCCTCCCCCTTTTTGTTTGAAACCTCTATAAGGGCAATCGAATTTCTGAGGTCGATGACTCTGCCAAGAACGACGTCACCTTTAACTATTTCGGGAATGGGAGAGATGCTCTTCACCTTCACAACTCTGTCTTTAACGATGAGCTTTCCTGCCACTGCGGCAAACAGCTCTCCCTCCTCCTCATAAACTCCCTCTCCCCTGATGTATTCCTCCGCAGAACCTATCCTATCTCCCGGCATCACGAATTTCATGTTTCTCAATCCTGAACACTTCTACGGGTATATACTTAAATGCTTTTTCGTGGAACGAGTACGTTTTCTTGAGAGGAATGGAGAGGTTCCACTGGTGGGTGACTATAAAGCCGTGCTCTTCGGAAAGCCTTCTGACAAATTTCGAGCTTCCCGCGGAATGGACTGTGTAGATGACCTTCGAAATTTCAAAGGCTTTAAGCAAGAAAGGTCTGTCTGCGTGTTTTCTCTGTATGCCAAAAGGTGGGTTCATCACCGTCGTCACCTCCTTCCTGCACTGGAATCTTGACACATCCGCTTTTACGAAGTCCGCATCAACACCAAGCTCGATTGCGTTCTCCCTCGCAATTTTCAGGGCTTCAGCGTCCAGATCCACTCCAACGGAATAGTAGCCAAGCAAAGAGCATGCTATTGCCAGAATTCCCGTTCCACATCCCAAATCAACAACCACCTCCAGATCACCGTTAAGCTCTGCGGTTGTTGCTATGAATGCCGCAAGAGATGGAGGGGTGGTGTACTGCTCGAGCTCTATTTTCGGATTCTCAAAACCCTTAAGCTTTTCCAGAACCATCTCCAGATTCTTCTTTTTCATGCCCCAAGCCGGCCCTCAAAAAAGCTTTTACTTCCTTAACATCAACCTCTGTATCCACACAACCCGTTTTCCGCAGAGGGACGCACTGATGCGGAATGTTCTTCAGCGATAACCTCTCACTCGCCTCACACAATTCCGGAATGCATGCGACGCCGAGACAGGCGAAGGAATCCATGTCGATACTTTTCAGAATTCTGTAAACCATGCTCCCTCCAGGGACTATGTAGATGTGCTTGTATCCAAGATTCTCAGCTGTCTCCACTATCTCAGCAATGTCGCAGCTCCCGCACTTCTTGCAGACGTATCCCTTCTCCGTCAGCTCTGCCTGACAGTTCTTGGAGTTCCTCAGGCACTGGGGAAGAAAAATCAATCTTTTGTCAGGTGGAAGTTCGGCCCAGTCTTTCCTGTGAACTCTGTTCTTGATAAGAATGTAGATGTAGTCTGCAAGACCTTCATCCTCACCCAGAATCCTGAGTGCCCCCTTTATCGCATTCCTGGAGCTTAAATCCGCTCCCATCGAGATGAGTTTTGATATGATTCTATCTATCATTCATTTGAAATCGTTTGCCAAAAATTTAAGCTTTGCCATGAGGGATCAGGGATTTGGCATAAAGGTCAATATAAAAATATAAAATTATAGCTCGGCAAAAGCCTTTTCGAGGGGTGGCACAACCTGCTTCTTCCTGCTCATCACTCCGTCAAGCCAAACGCTTTTGCCCTCAAGCTTCTTGCCAAAAGCCTTCTCAACAACCTCCGGATAGTCCGTCACTACGAGCAGCTCTGTACCCTCCTTCATTATGTCCGTGAGCATAAGGAATATTCCTGCATAGCCTCCTTCCTCCTTCATCTCCTTCATCGCCTCGTATATCTCGTCAACTCTTTTCTCTATCAGCGAGAGATCGACAAGCTCTATTTGCCCCACACCGACTTTCTTACCGGACATGTCGAAGTCCTTGTAGTCCCTCTTGATTATGTCCATCGCCGACAAGTCGTCAACCGCTGAAAGCTTCGACTTGATCTCCACACCAAACTTTGTCAGGTCATCAATTCCCGCAACCTTGGCAAGCTCTTCCGCAACCTCCTTGTCGAGATCGGTTGTTGTAGCTGACTTGAATATTACAGTATCGCTGAGGATTGATGACAGCAGAATCCCCGCAATTTCCTTTGTGATCTCTACCTCTGTCTGGTCGAAGAGAAGCTTCAGGACTGTAGCGGTGCAGCCAACAGGCAGGTTTACGAAGAGTATTGGCTGAGGTGTTGTAACATCACCAATCTTGTGGTGGTCGACTATCGCCACAACTTCCGCCTTGTCTATGCCTTCAACAGTCTGTGCCTTCTCGCTGTGGTCGACGAGAGCAACCTTCTTCCCCTCTCCGCTTGTCATAATCTCGGGGACTTCAAAGCCGAACTTCTCAAGGACGTACTTTGTCTCCGGGTTAACTTCTCCCTGAATCACAGGTTTAGCTTCCGCCTCAATCTTCATCATCTTGCTTACATTCCCGCCCTCCTTCCACTTGTTCCAGAGGTAGGCGAAGGCGATCGCAGAACAGACGCTATCTGTATCGGGATTCTTGTGGCCAACAACATAAACCACGTGCTCCATAGGGTACTGATTCCTTGGTGGGTAATAACGTTTTCGGAATTTTTCAAACTTCCCAGCTTTTTCAAAACTCCTGATTTTATGCAACTAATGCAAGAATTTTGAAGTACAAAGAAGCGAAAAAAGAGGATTTTGCAGAACTGCCATACTCCGAAGTTGATGGAGTTGTCCTCACAACCGGAAGAGACACTAAGCTTCTCGTCGGAGGAATAGTGTTGGTTGTGTTAGGACTCGCATTAAAGCTCTGGGCTCTTGCCCTCATCGGGATCGGTGCTATTGGCCTTTATCTCTACAAAACCAGCGTTTTCTACGAGTTTTTTGGAAGGGGGCTGGACAGAAAAACCAGAAAGTGGAGGATGCTCGATACAGAGTCGGAGGAGGTGCAGGACTTTGTTAGACAGGTGAGAGCGGAAATTGCAAAAAGGAAGAGAAATCGATATAATCCAACCTAAACTCCTTCCCTCATGAGACGGCTCATTCCTATCATCGCCGTAGCAATAACCGCCGCCCTGATAAGGCTTTACAATCTCTCCCTTCCTCCCCTTTTCTTTGATGAGAGCATTCACGCAACCATCCTGAAGTCACTTTTTAACGGAAACTACAGATATGATCCAGCTTATCACGGCCCCCTCCTTTACTATCTGCTTTACATCCCCGTTCGAACTCTTGGAGAGAGTGAGTTCTCCCTCCGCATTCTTCCCGCTTTAACGGGAATTGCGGTCTCACTTACACCCCTCCTCTACAGAAGGTTTATTGGGGATTACGCGGCTGTTGTTGCAGCCATTCTGGTAGCCATCTCAGCCATAATCGTAAACTACTCAAGGTTCTGCAGGGCGGACATATTCCAGCTTCTATTCACCGCCCTATTCGCTTACTTCATTTTCAGATACCTCGAAAAAGGAAAAAGCTTGACGGATTTCAGAGTGGACAGAGACAGTCTCTTTTTAGCGGCAGCATTCGTCTTCACGGCTCTCTTTGCAACCCTTAAGGAGACTTTCTATCCCATCGCTGCGATATTTGCCTTGTATTTCATATTCGACATCAAAAAGTTCAGAATTTCCGATTTGGCCATCTCGCTTGCAGTATTCTTACTGGTTTATTTTGCCTTCTACACAAACTTCTTCACCTACACAACCCCTCTCACGAATTTTTCAGAGTTTCCGGCGGTGAAGGCCGTAAGCTACTGGAAGTACCAGCATGAAATAGCGAGAATCGCCGGGCCTTGGTATTACTACCTCGAATTAATCCTCCTTTACGACTTTCCGGCCTTTTTGCTGGCCGTTTTTGCAGTTTACACCATAATTATAAAGAGAAAAGATTTTGAGGCTTTCGCCGCCTACTGGTTTCTCAGCTCTCTGATTTTCCTTTCATACATGCAGGAAAAGGTTCCGTGGCTCAGCGTCCACATTCTCTTCCCCATGTATCTTCTTGCAGGAATCGGAATGAGCAGGCTTGCTTCCAGAATCGACAGACAGAAGTTGAAGGCTGTTGCAGTAATATGCATTCTCTTCTCAGCTTACGGTTCTGTCCACGTAAACCACATCAACCCCGTAAACCCCGCAGAACCCGCGCTCTACTTACCCACACAGTACGACGTGAGGAGGTTTGCAGAGAAAATGAAAAATGAAACTGTTTATGTCTTCACAAGCGTTGGCGAGTACTGGCCTCTCGCGTGGTACCTCAGAGATCACAAGGCCTACTTCATAACCACCGGCGTTGAAGGAAGGACGTTTGAAGAAGGAGATTACGTAGTTGTCAATGCTACCAACGACGTAAAGCTTGACAAAACAAATCTGGAGTTTGCTGAAACAATGGTTGTGAGATGCTGGACGTTCTGGACGCAGCCCGACATCTCAAGAGTTCCGGAGTTTCTGGTGTTCAGAGAGCCGCTTACAGAAGTTTCGTGCATGAACTTCAGTGTTTACAGGGCAAAGTGAACTGGCAAAGCTTTTAAAACTCTCCTCTCAACGAGGTTCGTGAGGCTCTCGATGGATGAATTTGAGGAGTGGCTGAGGGAGAGGGGCTACGATTTGATGATGGGGGAGCAGAACTTCAGGATTTACCTTGATTTAGGCTTCTCAGCCTTGCTGTTCTACAACAGCAACCTCCTTTTCAGCTTCATTCTGGACAGGATTGGTGTAAAAACAGCAGATGAGCGAGTTCCTGACAGACTGAGGTTCGAGATTGCAAAAAGGCTGAAGAGAATTGAGGCAACCAGGGACAAAATTGAGATAGAGCTAATCTGAAACAACCTTCTTTCCCCTCTCGCTCGGAATCACCCTGATTTTCGCGCCCTCGAAACTTATGTCGAAAACTTTTCCAAGAACTCTGTCGAGGAAAACCGCCAGAGCAGCAACCTCGCTGTGCGGTTGGGTGCCTATTGAAATGTTCAGGTCGCACCTCTCGTACACTTCTGGCGGAACCTTCTCCGCCCCAACAACCACAAGAACTTTTTCAGCCTTCCTTATCTCCCCCACCTTTTGAGGCAGGGGTATGCCGTACATCGTTAGGTGAACCTTCAGCCCCTCAAATGTCCTGAGAAGCCTTCTCCAGTTTACAGCTTTAATGAAAAAGTCCCCACCCCATCTGTCAACGACATCTCTGACGCTCTCAAAGACTGATCTGTCCTCAACGTCGAAGTATATTCCCTTCGCCCCGAAAGCCCTCGCGGTCAGAGCTACATGCGTTGAAATGCGCTTATCCCTTTCCGGTCTGTGTCCGAGTCTCAGAACGTAGACTTCCATACCGCATCCTCGTAGGTTTCCTTCTCCTCAGCATAAAAAACACCGCATGCCCTGATATCTTCACACATCCGCATGGCCTCATAAACGCTTTCTGCCTTTTCAACCCAGAAAACCTCTTTTCGGAGATCCCAGAAGTTGTTGAAGCTCACGCATGGCTGCAGAACTTCAACAAAAGAGAAACCTCTGTGCTTCATCGCCCGGTAAAAAACCTCAGCCATTTTCTTCTGTTCCCGGGCAAAGACCCTTGCAACGAAGGTTGCCCCGCTCGCAAGCATTAGCTGGCACGCGTTTATCGGGTATTCAGGGTTTCCGTAAGGCGTAGATTTGCTCTTTCTGCCTTTCGGAGAGGTTGCGGTAACCTGCCCCGTAGTGAGCCCAAAAACGCCGTTGTTGTGAAGGATTATCGTTATATCTGTGTTTCTTCTCGCTGCATGGACGAGGTGCTCTGCACCCTCATTCAGCCCATCTCCGTCTCCGGAAAACCCCACAACAATTAGCTTTGGATTTGCAAGCTTTAAACCGGTCAAGAATGGCGGAACTCTGCCGTGAGTGACGTGAAAACTTGGTAGGTTGAGGTAGTCTGAGATTTTCCCGTGACAGCCTATGCCGGATGATACCGCAATGTCGTACCCCTCCTCCATCACCCTTTGGCTTGCCTTTTCAAAAGCCCTCAGAATTGCGAAATTTCCGCATCCCGGACACCAGCTTATTCTGTCCATCTCTCAACCTCCCTCCTTATCTCTTCAGGTGTGAACGGCCTTCCATCCCACCTGAGGATTCTCTTGAGTTTAACACCTTCAGCCTCAAGGAACTTCGAGAGTAGTCCCGAGTAGTTGCATTCAACGCAGAACACCTCTCCACTGATTTTTGGTAAGAAGAGGGGTCTCATAAACCTGACTGCGGCAACACTGTATCCCAGCTCTTCCGCAACTTCCTTCACAGCCCCAAAATTGCTGCCCCATGTCACAATCCAGTCCTTACCGTTCCTCATCTCAACATAAGGCTCAAGGTTCGCAACAGCCTTTGCTATCTCCTCCCCTTTCCTCATCCTTTTCGCATACATCTCAGCTGCAATTTCAGCGTCATCTGTTGTAAAGCCGTACTCGTCGTGCTCGTTGCTGTTCGCCTTTACCAAAGCTGGTGGTGAGGCGTATGGAGACACACCACTCTCAGTAATCTCATACCTCCTGAAAACCTCTCTGCTTCTCTCCCTGAAAATCTCCACCTCCCTCTTCACCACACCTCCAAGCTTCGCTGTGGTGTGGCTTTCCGTTATGTGCTTCTCCATCAGAAGTACCGCCGGGGTCTGGAACTCCCAGGCAAGGTTCAGAAGCTCTCCAGAGAGTCTGTAAGAGTCCTCTATCGTTAACGGAGAGGCGACTATTAGCGGGAACTCTCCATGAGCAGGGTTGAGTGCGAAGTAAAGATCCTGCTGCGCTGTGAAAGTGGCCATTCCTGTAGAGGGGCCGCTCCTCTGTGCGAGGATTATCAAAACCGGTATCTCAGCCATTCCAGCGAGGCTTATGCTTTCGCTCATCAGGGCAAATCCACCACCACTCGTTCCAACCGCAGCCCTCTCTCCACCAAAAGCACTCCCTATAGCCATCATTATCGCGGCAATCTCGCTTTCTGGCTGCAGAGCAACACATCTGCTATCAGCTGCGAGAACGTGAAGTATAGGGGTGGCTGGAGTCATGGGGTAGGCGTAGTAGAACTTCAACCCCGCATCCAGCATCCCTTCGGCAATCGCCTCTGCCCCGGAGACGAGTTCTTTTCCTTCACCAACTCTCCGTATTTGGCCTACGGAAATGTCAAGATTCTCGTAAACTGCCCTGACAACTTCAATGTTCTGCTCCTCAGCACTTTTTCCTAAACTCTCTCGAACAACACTCTTTACCACTTCAGCCTCAATCCCAAACGATTTGCAGAAAACGGAGATTGCAGCTATGTTTTTCGAAATGTCAGGCAGGTTCAGCCTCTCCACAGTTTCGTTAATAGGAAACTCAACTTTAGCTTCGTGTTCAAGGCCAAAAGATGAATCGCAGATTAAAACCCCCCTCAACCTTTCGGCATGTTTCTCAAAAACGTAATCTCTCAGGCATATCAGGGCATCGTAGTAGTAGCCATGGGAGTTAATTTCTTTCTCCGAAGCTCTCACCACGCTCGCATTGTGTCCTCCCCTTATCCTCGACTGGTATTCCTGATAAACAAAAACGCTGTAACCGAACTCACCAAAAATTTTTCCAAGAATCACTCCAGCACCTCTGATTCCGTCACCAGCAGCACCTGCAATGCAAACGTTCATCAATCCCTCCTCACTTCTCTTCTTTAAAAGGTTTCATCACCCTCACCACATCATCTTCAGCCCTAACCTCCACCTCACCAGCACCAAGCGGGTTACCATCGCAGGAGATAACTTCTTCAGCGCTTATCCTTACAATTTCGTCATCAAAACTGATAGTGGTGGTTACAATTGGCTCTATTCTTCTCAAATCATCCTTTGTGTAGGTTGAGACAACTATGCCCTCGCTGATGCAGGCGACAACCCCTTTAAAGCCGAGAAATGCTGACAGAGAGGCACCTCCTGCAATCCCCTTACCGAGAAACCTCTTATCTGTCATGGCTACAAATATATTGCCAAAAACGCCCTCAACAACCCTATCCCCAACCTCAACCCTTGCTCTGAACTTTCTTGGCTTAGCTACGACTTTCTTACCTCTCATAAAGCTGTGTGCATCCACCTGAACCTTTTTGCCATCAATGGTGGAGAGTATTGTTGAACCGACAACGACGTCATTGAATGCAATCCTCTCGTCCTCCCTAAATTTCACAACCAAGCCCCTCATTTCAACCTCTCTGAGCTTTTCAAAGTCCGCTGGACAAAGAGCAGGACTTACGTTAGTCGTTCCGATGCCTATGCAGAACAAGGGCGTTTTTGGTCTTGCAGAAGCAGCATCGCTTACCGTCCCATCACCTCCGAACACTGCAATAACGTCCACTTTCCCATCAAGCATTCGCACCATATTCACGGTATCAATCCTTGTATCCGTCTCCTCCAGATGAACGATCTCAGCTTCAATTCCAAGCATTTTCGCTATCCTGCCCGTCGTAACGAAGTCTCCACCAAGCTTTTTCAAAACCTCAATCACCCTAGCCCTCTTCGAATCATCAAAGCCTCCGCCAGCGTGAGGATTCAGGACGACTCCAACCTTCACAGAAACAGATAGCCAAGAACCTTTAAAAGTCTCCCCCATACTTGCTTCATGCGCATAGCCTTTACAAAGATGCACGGCAACGGCAATGACTTCGTTCTGATTGACGAGTTCAACGGAGTGGTTGTCAGGGAAGAGGATAAACCGAGGTTTGTCAGGGCAGTCTGCCACAGGAACTTCGGCGTTGGGGCTGATGGTGTGATTTTCGTCCAGCCTTCAGATAAGGCAGATGTCAGGTTCAGATACTTCAACAGCGATGGCAGCGAGGCTGAGATGTGCGGAAACGGTATCAGGTGCTTCTCCCGCTATGTTGTGGAGGAAGGTTATGCGGGAGAAAGGCTGAGGGTGGAAACGCTCGCAGGGATTCTTGAGCTTGAGGTTTCGCGTGATGGTGGATGGTGGGTTAAGGTTGACATGGGGAAGCCGAAATTCAGGAAGGAGGAAATTCCCGCAACGGAAGAGGTGTGGGGATACGGGTTCGAGCATGAAGGCAAAAAATTAAGAATTTACGCTGCCAACACCGGAGTCCCACACGTTGTTGCGTTCGTTGACGACCTCGACTTCGACATAATCCCAATAGCGAGGAAAATCAGGTATGCTGAGATATTCCCGGAGGGAACTAACGTGAACTTTGCAAAAATTGAGGGAGATACCATCAGAATCAGAACGTATGAGAGAGGTGTTGAAGATGAAACGCTTAGCTGCGGGACGGGCAGCGTGGCTGTTGCTGCAATAGCCAACAAGCTCGGCCTTGTTGGAAAGACGGTAGATGTTGTGACGAGGGGCGGTCTGCTTAAAATCGATTTGACTGAGAGCACAGCCTACATGACGGGCGGTGCAAACAGAGTTTTTGATGGAATTTTAAGGCTCAACGAATTGAAGTATGAGGTTTGAAAACCGCCTTGTTTTATCTGCGATGGCTGGAATAAACAATGCGGACTTTTGCAGAAAGCAGAAGGCAGCTTTGGTAGTACTCGGAGGATTTAATGCTGACAGAAAAGCAATTGATGCTGCTGAGAAGGCAGTGAGGAGGGGGAGAAAGGAGTTTCTCTTTGGAATAGACGGAATTGAGGAAGAAATAAGAAAGCTCGGGAAAAGGAAATTTGCTGTAAACATAAGATCATCGTCTCTTGAAGGATATCTTGAGGCTGCAGAGATCGTGGAAAGCTATGGCGGAATTCTTGAAGTAAATGCCCACTGCAGACAGCCAGAATTTGTAGAAATAGGATGCGGAGAGTGGTTGCTATTCCACAGCGAGAAATTGGTGGAGGTTGTCAGGAGAGTCTCGAAAATCGTGCCGATATTCGTGAAAATAAGGGGAGGGCACGAACTAGATTACGAAAGACTCGCAAAAAAGCTCTTCGATGCCGGATGCCTCGCGATCCATCTGGATGCGATGATTCCGGGAGGTGGGTGTGATTTTTTACTGATCGAAAGGATAGCAAAGATCGGCAACGTTATAGGAAACAACTCTTTCGTTGACGTCGAGAGCGGAGAAAAAATCGTCAGATCGGGAGCAAAGATGGCTTCTGCAGCAAGGGCGGTTCTGAAAGATGAAAACTTTTTCGAAAAAATGCTGAAAAGTCCCTTGCTCTCTCAGCCAGTTGAGCTATGAGCGATACCGACAAGGTCAGAGATAGTGCAATCTCTTGCTCTCGTAAAAGCTATCAGGCTTTCCTTCAGACTGTAGAAGATTCTTCGGCTGTAATAGACCGCTGAACCTATCTGCACTGCCTTTGCCCCTGCCATGATGAACTCGAGAACATCTTCAAAACTCGTAATGCCTCCGCAGCCGATTATCGGAACTTCAATCTCCTTGTAGAGGTCGTAAACGCATTTTAAAGCAATTGGCTTTATTGCCGGCCCGCTGACACCACCTGAAATGTTGCTGAGAACCGGCTTTCCCGAAAGAATGTCTATCTTCATCCCCCTGAGCGTGTTGGAGATTACTACCCCATCCACCCCTGCATCTTCGAGAGCTTTCGCAAGACTTATGTAGTCGTGCAGGGCTGAGAGCTTTGCAAAAACCGGATTGCTCGTTTTCCTCTTCAGCTCCTCTACTATTTCCGATGAGAGCTCCAGATCCATCCCCAAATCAAAGCCTGCTCCCTTCACATGCGGACAGCTCAGATTGAGTTCGTAGCCATGAGGATAGGGCAGTGCTGAGTCAAACGTCTCAACAAGCATGATGAAGTCATCAGGCGTGTAGCCGTAAAGAGATATTATTAGGGGTGCTTCATTTCTGTAATCCTTCAATTCCTCTGCAAATTCAAAAGCTGGTGGTGATGCAAGGCCAACTGCGTTTATCAATCCGCATTTCCAGTTTATAACCGTGGGATTCCTGTAACCTTCTCTTCCTTCTACACTGACTGACTTCGTCACAACCGCCCCAGCATCCCTCGCAATAAGATTGAGAGAGTGAACGCTACTTCCCATAATACCGCTGGCAAGAATAAGGGGATTTTTGAGCTCCAACCCGCAGAGCTCAGTCTGGAGAGGATTCATTAGGTAAGGACTTCTCTCTGTTGGATATAAAGGTTTGGCTTCCCTACCACTTTGATGATATCTTCTCCGAGCTTCCTTCCGGTCATCTTTTCCCACTGTTCAACTGGAATTCCAAACTCAGTGTGTATCCTATCCCTGTAAAGATGTGGTAGCACATTGTAGGTGCAGAAGGGAACAATTTTACCATCAGGGGTGCCGTAGTGAATTATACACCTCTTCACTCTCTCCAAATCGTAGTTGTAAAGGTCTTGAAAGTGCATCAAGCTGATGAGAATTGAACGCTTGTGCCACTCGTAGAGTGCAAAGTAGCTGTGCTCAACCAGAACCTTGAAAAGCAGTCTGGAAACGTCGAAGCTCTTGGGGGCTCTGGAATTGTCAAAAAACCTTCTGAGCTCGAAGAAGTTTTTAAAGAGTTTGAATTTTTTAAACCTGCTCCTAGCTATGCTCTCAGCTTTCTGGCGGAAGTATTCGAGCAATCCCTCTACATCCACAAACCTCGTTATCGGAACGAGCCTTTTTCCATCTCTGAATACTGTTGTAACAGCCCCGCAGGCAAAATGTGAGCTAAATGTGTATTGCAGATTTCCGGTTAAAGCCTCTATAAACTTTGTGATTGGAATAGAGCTTGGAATTGGGTAAAAGTCTTCTCTACCGATCTCTCCTCCAGTCTGCTCCTCTATAGCCTTTATGCAGTCGGGAATTGTGATGCGGAACTGCTCCCGCTCTCTTTTTGACATTCTGCCTATAAAGCTGACCGGCTGAATGCTGATGCTTCGAACTATGTCTATATTCTCTCCAGCGAAGCGGATTATATCCCCAAGCTGGTTGTCGTTCACACTCTTTATGACCGTCGGAACCAAAACTATACCGAGCTGAGCTTTCCTGCAGTTCTCAAGAATTTTTGGAATTTCACGATAGTTTTTTGGGTTTGTTTTTTCATCAACACCGTCGAAGGATAAGTAGAGGACATCAACTCCTGCATTTTTGAGCTTTACAGCCAGATCTTCCTCTTCTGCAAGTCTCACACCGTTCGTGTTGAGCTGCACATGCTTGATACCTTCCTCCTTTATCATCCTGACTATCTCCACCAGATCATCTCTCAGCGTAGGTTCTCCACCAGTAAGCTGGACAGCATTGCAGCCAATGGGCTTCAGATTCTTCGCTGTTCTCACCATTTTCCTT
>JAPDIT010000079.1 GCA_029259455.1 Archaeoglobi archaeon | reverse complement strand
TGGATCCTCATCCAGTGTGCAAATGTGGCAATAAGGCATGACGACTACCTCCGCTCCTTCTATCTCAGAATAAAGAGGAGGAGGGGACATAACATAGCTATTGTAGCCACAGCAAGGAAAATGCTGGTCTGCATCTACTTTATGCTAAAAAGGAAGGAGGTGTAAGGGTTCCAACATAGGTGGGATACTACAGCGTACAGAATCAACAGCAACTCTTATATTATTCCGGTATAACGAATTCTATGCCAGTCCTGATAGTTTACGGACCGAAACTTGATGTTGAGAAGAAGAGAAAGTTCGTGGAAAAGCTCACAGAGGTGTGTGCAGAAATCTACGGTATGGATAAGAGTGCGATAACTATTCTGCTGCACGAACCTCCGGCAGAGAATGTAGGTGTTGGTGGAAAGCTTATAGCTGATAGAGAAGGAGAATGAACACCTTCGGATTTTTCTTAAGGGTCACGACTTGGGGGGAGAGTCACGGGAAGGCTGTTGGGTGTGTAGTTGATAACTTCCCCTCCGGACTTGAAGTTGACGAAGATTTCATTCGAAAAGAGATGGAAAGAAGGAGGCCAGGGGGGAAGTATGCCTCGAAGAGGAAAGAAGTTGACAGGGTGGAGATTCTTTCGGGAGTTTTTGAAGGCCTAACGACTGGCACTCCGATTTCAATGCTTATATGGAACACTGATGTTGACTCGAAAGCGTATGAAGAGTTGAAGACTGTTTTCAGGCCCGGACATGCTGATTACACCTACTGGGCAAAGTTTGGGATAAGGGACTGGAGGGGTGGAGGGAGAGCTTCGGCAAGGGAGACCGCAGCAAGGGTCGCTGCCGGGGCGATGGCGAAATTGCTACTGAAGAGGTACGGTGTCAAGGTGTTGGGATATGCCAAGGAAATTGCAGGTGTTGAATGCAGGATAAACGACCCAGAAGAGGCTTTTGAAAAAGCAGAGAAGAGCCCCCTAAGGATGCCGGACAAAGAGGCAGAGAAAGAGGCTGAGAAGAGGTTAAAGGATGCAATGGGTGAAGGGGATAGCGTTGGGGGTGTTGTTGAGGTTGTAGTCAAAAATGCCCCCGCCGGTTTGGGAGAACCAGTCTTTGGCAAACTCGATGCGTATCTTGCATATGCGGTCATGGGCATTCCGGCGGTAAAGGGTGTGGAGATTGGAGCTGGCTTCGAGGCTGCAAGAAGGAGAGGGAGTGAGAACAACGACCCTCTGGTTTTGAGGGACGGTAGAATAGCCTTTTTAACAAACAACGCAGGTGGAATTCTGGGAGGAATTTCCAATGGAGAGGATATAGTTCTTAGAGCTGCGATAAAACCCACACCGTCCATCTCAAAGACGCAGAGAACAGTTGACTACGAGAGAATGGAGGAGGTGGAGATAAGCGTGAAAGGTAGGCACGATCCCTGTATAGTTCCCAGGGCTGTGCCAGTTGTTGAGGCAATGGTCGCGCTGGTTATTGCGGACTGTATGCTCATGCAGGGGTTAATACCGAGGAGATTGCTTTGAGAAGGAAAAATAAAAAATTTACTCGTAAACTTTCTCCCACTCCTTGTACCAGTCCATTGCGTCCTTCTCCATATCCCTGTCTTTTGACGGCAGCCTAATCATCTTGTAGGTCTCATGTCCCTAAGCATCCTTTCAACCGGGTAAACTTGGGTGTAGCCTATCCCGCCAAGAATCTGCATCGCTTTATTGACCACATCCCATCCAACATCCGTTGCAAAGTACTTCGCCTCGCTCACCAACCTTCTTGGATTGGGCCCTTTCCCAGCATCGTATAAGTCTACGGCCCTCGCGGCGTTGTATGTTAATGCCCTACTGCGTCAAGCTTCGTTATCGCCTCAGCCACCATGAGGTTAACTCCCTGAAACTCCCTAATTTTCCTGCCGAAGGCCTTTCTCTTGTCGGAATACTTTACGGCAACTTCCAGAGCTGCCCTCGCAGTGCCGAGCGCACCAGCAGCTGAAGTTAGCCTTTCTGGAATCATCATCCTGTTGAAAACCTCTCTCGCCCCATTAACCTCACTAACTCTGTACTCATCTGGCACTTCGACATCCTTGAAGACTATCCTTGCCGTCCCCATCCCCCCTGAATCCGAGCAGGTTGTAGATCTCTTCGATCTCAACACCCATATCCCTCTCAACCAGAGAAGCGGTAAGGGCTTTATGTCCGGGAGCATTCGGATCAGTTCTGGCGTAAATCAGGTAGAAGTCTGCCACCTTTCCTCCGGCGATGGACCTCTTCGCGCCCCGAAGCGGTATATGGCTTCTCCAACAATGCTCACCATCGCGTAGCTGCATCCAATTCCGTTCCCCAAGACTCCAACTTCCTCAACAGCCACACTCTCAGCAGTCCAGCTCAGCCCCCTCCCGCCGTACTCTTCAGGGAACCTCAATCCAAGCATTTCTCTCTTCGCCGCTTCCTCCAGAAATTCGAAGGGGATATCAACCTCATCTCTGTCCATTTTCCTCAAAAGTTCGGGATCAATAGCATTAACAAGCTCCTTAGCTTCCTCCCTTATTTTTATCTCCTCCTCAGTCAGAAGGGCGTTGTTTTCAAGCATCTTGCAACACCTCTGAGCATTTTCTTAACTATAGTTTGTTAATTTTTCCTTTTTGACTGAATTTCAAAGATAGTATTTAAAACTGCATGCTAAAACTTCTCCCGAATTCGTACGAGTTCTGGGATTGTCTAAAGTGCTCCTTTTTTATCAGGACGTTAGTGAGTTATTGGCTTTATAATATTTCCCTTTAATGATTTATCTAACAAAATAGCGATTGGATATTAGATAAATACCTAAATGCAAAAAAATTTATATAGTCCTTAGTATAAGTAAAAAATGTAACACTAACTGTAACTGGGGGTGAACCATATGGTTGAAGAGCTAACTGAAAAAGAAGAGAGAATCGTCCAGCTACTATCAGAAACTGGCCTGAACAGAAATATAGCAAAAGTAGTAGTCTTTCTTGCAAAAGCGGGTGAAGCGGTTTCAAGAGACATAGAGAGGGCAGCAAACCTCAGACAGCCTGAAGTAAGTCTGGCAATGAAAGACTTGAAAGAGTGGGGCTGGGTTAAAGAAAGGGAGATCAAGAAGAAGGGCAAGGGTAGACCGCTTAAATGCTACAAGCTTACTAGAGACTTGAAAGAAATTGTTTCGGAACTCGTCCAGAACAAAAAAGAGGAAATAAAGAAAATTGAAAAAGATCTTGAAGAACTGGAGAAGCTCGTTGGATTGAGGTAATGCACCTAGATAAGAAGATTGGTAGTATCTTCGCGAGGATACAGGTAGAGAAGGCATTATTAGTCTGTCACGGATTGCCCTACGAGCCAGGTTCAGTGGTTGAGAAGAGTTACACAGATCTTGCTCATTCATTTTCTAAACGTGGTTTTCCGACCGTAATTTTTGACTTTTCAGGAACCGGTCTGAGTGATGGACATTTCAGCCTCAAATCGTGGGTAGAGGATTTGTTGACAATAGCAGAAAATTTTGAGGAGGTTAGCGTTCTCGGATACAGCATGGGTGGGGCTGTTGCGGTAAGAGCAGCAGTTGAAATGAAAAACCTTCAAAAGCTCATTGTTGTCTCCTCTCCTTGCTGCATAAACCTCTTCAGCGATCAGGTTCTGAAAATGATTTACGAAAACGCCCGTATGAAAAACATTCTGAATGGAATCGGTAGCTTTGAAGACTTTCGAAACTCTTTTTTGAAGGAGTTCTCCGAAATTGAGCCCAAAAAATGGATTGGAGATGTCAATGTTGAGAAACTAATCGTGCATGGTAAACTTGACAGTATCGTGCCTTTCGAGAGCGGTATGACCCTTTACAATCTCGCAAAGGAGCCCAAGACATTCGTTGAGGTTGGGGAGGGAGACCACTTCCTAAGACAGGACGAAAGAGTCGTAAACTTTATCGCTGACTGGCTTGAGGGCAAAATAAAGGAAAAAAGAATCAGGATTTAATTTTTTCAAGAATCACCTCTATTTCCTTCCAGACTCCTTCTATATCTTTTGTTCCATCAACGTCATAGAGTATGCCTTTCTTCCTGTAATAGTCAATGAGCGGTTCCGTGTTCTCCCTGTAAACTCTGTACCTCTCCCTCACAGTCTCCTCCTTGTCATCGTCCCTCTGGTAAAGCTCTCCTCCGCACTTGTCGCACTTGTTGTCCACCTTGGGAGGGGCGTATATAAGATGATAAATAGCTCCGCAGTTTCTGCACGTTCTTCTGTTGGTGATTCTCTTCACGACCTCCTCTTCAGGAACAGCGACATTGATAACAGCGTCTATCTTCTTGTTCAGCTCTTTTAATATCTCGTCTAGAGCCTCTGCCTGAGCAAGAGTTCTCGGAAATCCGTCAAGAATGAACCCCTTCTCGCAATCAGGCTGCTGAAGTCTCTCCTTGACTATTCCAATAACTACCTCATCCGGCACAAGCTCTCCCTTATCCATGTACTCTTTGGCCTTTTTACCCAACTCTGTACCCTTGGCAACAGCCTCTCTCAGCATATCACCGGTAGAAATCTGCGGAATACCGTATTTTTCAACCACTCTCTTTGCCTGCGTACCCTTACCCGCTCCAGGTGGGCCGAGAAAAATCAGGTTCATGTGCTTGCTTTGCAGTTACATCTTTAAATTTTTTGATTTTTGCAGACTGTTCGGACTGGTACTTGGAGTTAAAGTTTATTATTTACGTAAACCCTAAAATGAACCATGCGACGAAGAAGGCTCAGGAAAAAGGAAGCTAAAAAAGTCAGAGCAGAGATTAAGGAGACCGCTGGCGTGGAAGTTGAGGGAGATATGGATGAAGTAAATTTCGGCAACATCAAGGTGATTCTGGCTGACAACGAGCCTCTGCTGATCAACTACGGAGGAAGATACTATCTATCAGTTTATGGTGTAATGAAGCTCAGGCCCGAGAAGTACAGGGTCACAGTTGACGAGGGGGCACTGAAGTTTATTATGAACGGTGCAGATGTGATGAAACCGGGCATCGTTTATGTGGATGAGAGGACAAAGGAAGGAGATTTTGTTTACGTCACCGTAGAGGGTAAAGACAGCCCTATTGCAGTTGGTTTGGCCCTCTGCAATGGAAGCGAAATGATTGGGGAAAAAGGGAAGGCTGTGAAAAACATTCATCATCTGAAGGATAAAATCTGGAAGCATTTCTTTGGATAAAGTTAAAATTGTCAGAGGTTACTCAATTCATGGCCCTTGGGTTTGTGCTTGTAAAGGTCTCACCTGGCAAGGAAAGAAAGGTTTACGATGCTCTTGCAGCACTTGAAGAAGTTGAAGAGCTCTATCCCCTCTTCGGAGAATACGACCTGATCGCCAAGGTTGTTGTGAAAAGCTTCGAGGAGCTCAGCGATGTGGTAGTCAACAAGATAAGGGCAATCGATGGTGTGAGTGAGACTAAAACGCTGACAGGGGCGAAGTTCTGATGCTGAGGGGGCTAAGAATTATTGCGGAAAACAAAATAGGAGTGTTGAGAGATCTGACGACGATAATAGCAGAGGAAGGAGGGAACATCACATTCGCCCAGACCTTTCTGATAAAGCACGGAGAACATGAGGGAAAAGCTCTGATCTATTTCGAGATTGAAGGAGGGGACTTCCAGAAAATCGTTGAGAGGGTTAAAGCGTTTGATTACATTTTAGAGGTTGAGGAGGAGGAGCCCTTTGAGAGGGTTTTCGGGAAGAGGGTAATAATTTTGGGTGGAGGAGCTTTAGTTTCGCAGGTAGCCATAGGCGCGATAAGCGAGGCGGACAGACACAATTTGAGGGGAGAAAGGATAAGCGTTGACACCATGCCCATTGTGGGTGAGGAAGAGATTGCTGAAGCAGTTAAGGCGGTCTCAAGGCTTCACAGGGCGGAGGTTCTTGTGCTTGCAGGCGGTATAATGGGCGGAAAGATAACAGAGGAGGTAAAGAAGCTGAAAAAGAGCGGTATAAGGGTTATCTCGCTCAGCATGTTCGGCAGTGTTCCCGATGTTGCTGACGTCGTGATAAGCGATCCTGTTATGGCCGGAACACTTGCAGTAATGCATGTCAGCGAGAAGGCAAAGTTCGACATTGACAGGGTGAGGGGAAGAAGAATTTAGTTCGGAAAAAGTTTATCTAATGACCAATTAATTTGACTTCGTGAGATTCGGCAGTGCTATAGTAATCCTGCTGGCACTCAACATTCTGGCCTTGATTCTCTCTCTCGGAGTTGGTAGCGGGGGTTACGGTTATCTTTTTGACGTTATTTCAGGAAATGCTGATGAAACTGCGATGAAAATCGTTCTCGACTACAGGCTGCCGAGATATTTGGTGGCGATAATCGCAGGAGCCTCGCTTTCAGCATCAGGTACTGCAATGCAGGCCTTATTCAGAAACCCTCTCGCAGAACCATACGTTCTCGGCGTGGCGAGCGGGGCGAGTGTAGGCGCTGCCTTGTCAGTAGCTCTCTCCATGGAGACGATTTACTCAAGAATAGGACTTGCCTTCTTCTCCGCCCTTCTTACTGCCTACGTTGTCTATCTGATAGGCTCATCATCCAAGTTTCGCGACCAGACATATGCAATCCTTCTGGCTGGTGTTGCCATAGCGAGCTTCTTTTCCGGTCTGACTTCCGTTCTGATTTACTTCTCAGCTCAGAGCATGCACAAGGTTGTTTTCTGGCTGATGGGAAGCTTCTCGAACCCCTTCTTCGAGGAAGTTCTTTTCGCATTGCCTATAACAATCGCCGGGCTTGCTTACCTTCTATTCACTTCATGGAACCTCAACGCTCTGCTGCTGGGTGATGAGCACGCTGCGGCTGTGGGTATAAACGTTGAAAGATTCAGGAAGTCTCTGATAGCTGTTGTGGCTCTCTTAACATCAACAACCGTGGCAATCAGCGGTGTAATTGGTTTTGTTGGGATAATAGTCCCTCACACGATGAGGATTCTGGTTGGAGAGGAGCATCAGAAGCTGCTCCCATCCACAATACTCCTCTCCACAGCGTTCATGCCGGTCATAGATGTTGTGGCGAGGATTTCAACGAGCGGGGAGTTGCCGATTGGAGCGATAACGGCAATGCTCGGTGGACCGTTCTTCCTTTACCTGCTGATGAGGAGGTCGGTATGAGGCTTGTGGTTAAAGGGGTAACGGTAACTCTCGGAAGCAGGGATGTGCTGAAGGATGTCACCTTCGAGGTTGGGGAAGGAGAACTGCTGGCTCTGCTTGGCCCGAATGGAAGCGGTAAGACAACGATGCTTAGAACGATATTCGGAGTGCTGAAACCTCTGAGAGGGGTGGTTTTGCTCGATGGCAAAGAAATTGGAAGTGTCGAAGAGGCTGCAAGAAAGCTCGGCTTCCTTCCTCAGGATACACCGTTAGCGAACCTCAGGGTCATTGATATCGTCATGCTCGGCAGAACTCCATATTTGAGCGGGTTGAAGAGGCCGGGGGAAGATGATTACAGAGCAGCCATGGAGGCGTTGAAGGAAGTTGGGATGGAGAACATGGCCGACAGAATTTTCTCGGAGCTGAGCGGTGGGGAGAGGCAGAAAGTCATGCTTGCGAGGGTGTTCGCCCAGCAGCCTGAGGTTATGCTGCTAGATGAGCCCACAGCGCACCTCGACATTGCCGCGCAGATTGAGATAATGGAGATTGTAAAGAGCAAGGTTGAGGAGGGGAAAGCAGCAATAGTCGCGATTCACGACATAAACCTCGCCTCATCATTCGCCACCCGCATTTTGATGGTTAAGGATGGAAAAGTTGTGTATGCTGGCAGGCCGGAGGATGTCATAAATGAGGAGAGCATAAGGAACGTTTTCGGGGCTGATGTGGTTGTCAGAAGGTATGGAAGGGGTGTCTACATTGCTCCAAAGCTGAAGGTTCCGAATGGTTTGAAGAGGGTTCACGTCATCTGCGGTGGTGGGAGTGGTAGGGAGATTCTCCACATGCTCAGGGATGCTGGCTACAAAGTCTCAGCAGGTGTTGTTAACGTCCTAGATTCTGATTGGGAAGTAGCTGTTGAGCTCGGAGAGGTTATTGACGAAGCCCCTTTTTCTCCGATAAGTGATTCCTCTCACAGGAAAAATATTGAGGTTATCGAGAATAGCGATGCTGTTGTTCTCGCAGACCTCAGCTTTGGAATGGGGAATTTCAAGAACTTGCAGGCGGCGATGTATGCTGCAAAACTTAACAAGCTTGTTGTGGTAGATAAAACTCCCTTCAAGGAAAGAAATTTCGTCGGGAAAGAGGCAGAGAAGCTTTACAGGGAGATTCTGGAAAGAGCCGTGGTTGTGAAAAGGGAAAAGGAGGTTCTGGATGCCGTACGAAAACTACTGGGTTGATGGTAATACTTTGATCGTTTCAGGAGACTTTTTCGGTGTGAGCACAGGTCTGCTTGGGGGGTGGGGGAGAGTTAAGCATGCCTTCAACCACACCGTCTCAGACGAGTTTTACTCGATGGAGGCTGCTGAATACCTCAGGAAGGTTGCGAGAGCCTACGGGCTGAAATCGTATTTTGGCCTGCTAACTTCTGTGCCGATGGACAACCTGAGCGTGAGAAGCTGCGGAGAGGTGACGGTATTTGCCACAGCAGGGGTGCTGAACCCCAACGAGAAGGTGGGGACGATAAACGTCATAGCTGTTTTTGAGTGCAGGATGAGCAGGGCAGCAATGCTAAACGCGATCATAACCACAACTGAAGCAAAAACGAAAGCTTTGCTTGAAGCCGGGCACAACTTCACTGGCACGAACACCGATGCTGTTGTCGTGCTCTGCACTCAGAAAGGCAGATACCACAGGTACTCAGGGCCAGCGAGCGAAGTGGGGCGGAAGCTGTGGAAATGCGTCGAAGAGGCTGTTAAGGAGAGTCTGGCAAGGTGGTAGGCGCTGTGGTAGCAAATCAAATATATTTTATATTGCATCAAATAATTTGGAAAACTTTATTAACTGAAATTCGGATTGCTGTAGCATGAGGAGAATTGTCTTGATTTCCTTCCTGCTGGTCATGCTTACTGCAACAGCTAACGCCACCACGTTTCACGGGGATGGACAGAGGACGGGGAATTTTACTGCGGTAGATGGCAAAGATTTAATCTGGATGCAAAAGCTAACTTCTAACTTCATTGAGAGCCCGATCGTAGCCACAAATAGTTTTGTTTATGTCATGACTGTGCCTTCAATGAGTCCGAATAACGGTGAGCTTGGTATTTTCAAGCTTTATGCTTCAAACGGAACAGAAGTGGCCAATCTGACTGGAGTTTTTTATGGTAGAACTGCTCCCGCAATTTCAGATGGGGTGGTGTTTGTACATGCAGTTAACATCTCAAATGAGCAACAAAGTTGGCTTTACGCTTTAGATGAAAACGAACTCTCTGTCAGGTGGGCAGTAGTAGTTAATGAATATATAGACGGTTGGTGGCATGTAGACTCGCACCCTCTGGTCTACAACAATACGGTTTATATCCTAGCCTCGACAACTGGCACTCTTTATGCTGTTGATTTTGAGGGAAATAAGAGAGTAGTGTGGGATGGTGATGTAGTTAGCTATTATACGTCTCCCTCAGCTTATAATGGCAAAATATTCTTTGCAGGAAATGAAAGTGGTCAGCACGAGTTTGTGGTAATTAACGAAAGTACTGGAAATGTGCTATGGAAATATCCCGTAGATGGAGCAATAGTGGGAGGTATTGCTATTGGAGAAGGTTTTGCATTCTTCACAACTACTGACAGTTCGGGTGAGTGCAAACTCTATGCAGTAAACTTGACTGATCCCGAAAATTTATCTTGGAATGTAGCACTTCCCGGAAGAAATGGGGTATGGAGAATAACACCTGCAGTCGGAAATGGTTACGTTGTCGTTGGAACTAAAGGGGATCAAGGATGGACTCTAGACAACAACGATTCTGTTCTGTGCTATCGCGTAAGTGATCATGAATTAGTATGGGAGTTTGACAGAAATGATGGGTTGAACGGGGATGTTGGAGGTTCGCCAATCATAGCAGGAGATTATGTCTTTTTCACAACGAACACTGAACATGGAACACTTTATGCAGTTTATCTCGAAAATGGAAGTTTAGCGTGGAGTTATGATTTGAAACAGTGGTGTATGTCTTCGCCTTTTGTATGGGGAGGAAAACTTTTCGTTGGTGCAGATAATGGCAATGTCTATGCGTTTGGAAATTTCTCGCTTATGTGGGAAGGTTCTGTAACTCTAGCACCTGAAAATGTTACAATTAGTCTGAAAGATGGATCTCAAAAAGAGATTAGCGGAATTTCTGCCCTATACGCTCTAATAAATGCGAGTGAATTGGGTAGTTTCGATGTAGTTGTAAATAGTTCCACCTATGGGGTGTATGTTGAGTCTATCAATGGAATTGCGTCTGAGGGATGGTGCGGCTGGATGTACTGGGTCAACTATCCAGAGGAGGACATGCCTCAGGTGGGGGCTGACAGCTACTTGCTTAAAGATAACGATACACTAATATGGTACTACGGTTGCTGGCCTCAAACTCCCGCAGACTCAGAGTATGTGATTAAAATCAACATTAACATCTTGAAACCCGTGGAGATAAAATCGCTGACAGTTTCAGATGGAGAGAGGGGAGGAAACGCAACTGCATGGGTGAACGTTTCGGCAACTACAACTGATTGGTATGTCGTGGTCGTGAGCGGAGTAAGTAGTGAGGGAGAGGCAATAGCGGGCATCTCAACCTTCCGTCTTAATGCTGGAGAGGAGCTGAGAGTTCCGGTGCTTATCCACATTCCACAGCTCGCCGGTACTGGAAGATATAACCTCTACGCAGGAGTTTACAGGTTTAGCGAGTATCCCGGAAATCCCATCCACATCTATGGCCCAGTAAGCTGCGAGGTGAGCTGATGCTTCGCGGAATATTTGCAATCATTACCTTAATTTTCCTGCTTCCCTTGGCCTCTGCTTTGACCCTCTCGGTCAGCGGAGGATGTGTTGGAGAGAAGGTCACTGTGACGACGGACGGGAATGCAATAATAATTTTCAGAATGAACTCGGGAACCCCGATTTTTTCCGAAGCCTCGCCATCTTTACCTGCATACTTCAAGCCGAGAGTTAAAGGAGAGCTTCTCATAACTGCCATCGCTGGAGATGAGAAGGTTAGCAAAACCATCCAGATCAAAACCTGCAGCAGTGGTGGAGGAGGAGGTGGGGGAGGAGGGAGCAGTCAGCACGTTCTCCCCTACGGAACCTTTGAGGTTCTCGGCAAGAATGTGGAGTGGAGAACGGCATACGGAGCGCTGAAAAAGGCTGGCGAAATCCTGTACTTTACAATCACCCCCGAACTCACGGACTGGGGGATTTTCGTCAAGTGCGTGAAGAATCTGTGCAAAGGTGACATCGGCGACACTTCAGGCTGGATGTACTGGGTCAACTATCCCGATGAGCCTTTGCCCGGCGTTGCGGCAACCGATTTCAGAGTAAGTCCCGGAGACAGGATAATCTGGTACTTCTCCCGCAGCATGAGCGACACTCCCGAAAATTCACCCTACAGGATATACATAGACATAGGGGATAATTACGAAATCACCGTTAGCATGGTCTGGCCGTCAAAAGTTCCGCCTTTTGCCGACTTCACTTTCTCTCCGAGCAATCCAACTGCCGGAGAGGAGGTTGTGTTCAACGCCTCCAAATCGGTCGATGATGGGCAGATAACGGATTACATCTGGAACTTTGGAGATGGAAAAAGCGGGAGGGGGATGACCGTAACCCACACCTACACAGCTCCGGGCGAGTATGAGGTCTCTCTCACAGTCTTCGACAATGACGGACTGTCTGACACCGTTACGAAGACCGTAAACGTCAGCAAGGCAGGGATTAAGCTGAACTCCACAGAGCAGGTAATTGCAATCCAGCCCGGGAAGACCAAGGTAATACCATCCGAAGAGGTTGTGGCGAACTTTTCCATTACTGCTTTAACCTTCCAGTCGGAAAAACCTGCTGAGATTGCCATTTCCGAGTGCCACATACCTCCGGGAGTTATTTACGGGACTTTTTACAGGTGGTTCGAGATTGAGGCAAATGAGTCGGTGAGTGCAAAAATCGACTTCAGAGTTTCGAAGGATGTTGCAGAGGGCAAAGAAGTAGTCTTAATGAAGTACAACGAGAGCTGGTTTGAGCTGCCAACAGAAAAGACAGGAGAGGATGATAAATACCTCTACTTCTCAGCCCAGACTAATTCATTCAGCGTTTTTGCCATCGCAATCAAGTGGGACGACTTCCCTCTCAATGCGACGGATGAGAGAATACAGAGAGCCCTTGAATGGCTCAAAACCATTCAAAATGAGGACGGTGGGTTTGCAAATCTGGGGGAGAGCAGCAGCATTTCCGCTACGGCATGGGCGATCATGGCCATAGTTGCGGCAGGTGAAGACCCCCACGAGTGGGTTAAGAACGGTAAAAGTCCGGTTGATTTCATAAGGGAGAGGCTGAGAGGCGAGATGGACACCATGGGGGCTGAAGACTACGCTAGAACTATACTTGCTCTGGTTTACGCAGATGAGAATCCCAGAAACTTTGCAGGAGTTGACCTCGTGAGCAAGCTGAAGTCCTACGTAAAGGAGAACGGTCAGATAGGTGATTTCATGTACAAAACCATCTGGGGAATAATGGCCTTAGCATCTGTAGGTGAAAATGTGTCCATATCGGCGGAATGGCTAAAATCGCACCAAAATGCTGACGGAGGATTTTCATGGAGCGTGGGAGAGGAGAGCGACTTTGACGATACTGCCGCTGCAATACAGGCATTGATAGCTGCTGGAGAACCAAAAGATTCGCCTGTAATCAAGAAAGCGCTGGATTACCTAAAAACAGGCCAGAACAATGACGGGGGGATGAGATACTTCGGAAACTCGGCAAGCAATGCCGGCAGCGATTCCTGGACCATACAAGCACTTGTTGCAGCAGGCATAAATCCAGCTGAATGGAAGAGAAACAACACAAGTGTAGTCGACCACCTCCTCAGCCTACAGGCAGAAGAGGGTTATTTTAGATATACTAAGTACCAAACATCCAATCCGGGCTACATGACGGTCTCCGCAATCGTGGCACTGCTCGGAGAGCCGCATCCCATCAAGGTGAATGCCTCTCTCGCTACAGTTAGTGTTACCCCCTCTGCAACCATAACTACCATGACGGCTACCGCAACCGTTACAGCAACCGCTTCAGCAGCAACCGTAACAACGGCTACACCCGAAAGTCCAGTCACTCCGGGCTTCTCTTCAGTTGCGGTTGTTGTAGCATTAACTTTAACTGCAGCACTTTTGAGGGGGAGAGTATGAGGAAGCTTGCCGTATTTCTTTTAATCGCTATCCTCCTACCCCTCTGCACATCCAAACCTCCAGAGGAGGAAGCATCATTTAACCTGACGGAAATCTTCAACGCCACACCTGTTGACGACACAGGCTACTATATTTCGGAAGGAAATCCGCAAAGAATAGTTTCTCTTGCTCCCAGCAACACGGAGATTCTTTTTGCGATAGGTGCAGGGGATAGAGTTGTGGGGGTGACGGATTACTGCAATTATCCACCAGAGGTTGTCGAGAAGAAGGAGAGGGGGGAACTTGTGAGCATTGGCGGTTACACCACGGTAAACATAGAAAAGATATTCTCCCTTAATCCAGACCTCGTCGTAGCTTCCTACGGAAACGGTATTGAGAATATAGAAACGCTCAGAAGGATGGGGTTGAATGTTGTAGCCTTTGACCCGAAAACTGTTGAAGATGTGATGAAGGACATCGTTCTGATTGGAGTGGCGACTGGAGAGAAGGAGAACGCCACGAAGCTTGTCAACGAGATGCTTGAGAAGATTGAAAGAGTCAGGGAGAAAGTGAGGGATAAAACGAGGGTGAGAGTTGCCCACATCCTGTGGTACGATCCAATATGGGTTAGTGGCAAAAATACGTTCATCGATGAAGTAATAAGGCTTGCTGGAGGCGAGAACGTCTTTAACTTTGAAGGATGGAGAACTGTGAGCGTTGAAGATCTGATAGCGGCAAATCCTGACGTGATACTGGTCAGCAGCGGTTCCGGGATGGGAGGAGAGAGAGATGTGGTTTACGAGTGGGTTGTGAGTGACGAGAGACTTAGCGGAATTAAAGCCGTTAAAGAGGGCAGAGTTTACGTTGTCGATGCGGACATCATAAGCCGACCGTCATACAGGCTTGCTGAGGCTGTTGAAGTAGTTGCTTCGTATTTGCATCCTGAAGCCGAAAACTGACGAGCGACCTCTTATTTAACCATTCTTCATATTAAGGTTAATAAAAAATCCTCTCTAGATGTTTCCCCACTGAGACCTATACCCTCTGGAAAAAGAATTGCTCCTGAAGGGGGGGGTGAAGAACTTCGTCGAAGGGCATCCTTACGTTTAATTTGGTAGGGGAAGACTATCAAAACTTTCCCCAATTTTTCTCAATAAAAAACTACACTTTAAACCTCTCAACCGGAAAGAACTCCGTAATGTTTATGAGAACCTTTCCGCGGTGTATGATGTTGTAGTTTCTTGAAATCACCCTCTTATCATTAATTCCGAGCTCCTCTGCAAGTTTTGGGTCAGCATCCTCAACTCTGCTCCATCTTATCTCTCTCCTCGCCTCTATGTTGTGCTTCTTCATAATCTTGCCGATAGGGATGTCAGCCTTCATCAGATCTTCCTTAAACCTGTCCTCAAGCCTTTTCAAAGGTGTAAAGGAAATGGCCTTTGCGTAAATCTCTCCGTCAGCCTTGAGATATACAACCCGGTAGTTCACCTCATCCCCTTCATTGACTTCAAGAAGTTCTGCAAGCTCTTTATCTGCCCTGACTACCTTCTGCTCCAGAGTTTCAACCTCAACTTTTTTCTGAGTTACTGCCTCAATTATGGCCGTAATCGAGCCGTCTGTGGACATCAGAATGCGGTGAATTGCGTTCATAGCCTCTCAATCTCTTTAACAGGTCTGCCATCCTTCGTCTTAGGTGCAGTGTAATCCAGAAATCTCGAAAAGGGAACGTTGTTCAGCCTGAAGGTAACCTTTATTGGAGAGAGGATAGCATCCTCATCGCAGAAGTTTATCCTTGAAACCGTCGCAGTTTGCTTGTTCAAGTAAAGCGTAATTTCATTACCATCCCTCCTTTTCAGAATTTCACTCCTTGCCGTGTCAAGGATTCTCTGCCTCCTTAAGAGTTCTCTGAACCTCTCAAGGCTGTAAGCTCTACCGTAAACCTCCCCATCCTCCCGAATCTCGATTTCTGCATCAGGGAAAATGTTTTTGATCGCTTTAACAACCTTCTCCTCGCTTTCAGTTGGATGAACCTTCGTCCTGATTTCAATTTCAACGTTTCTTGTCAGCTTAATCAGAATTTCCCTTATCTTCTCCACAAAGTCCTCATAACTGCCCGTGTTCTCAACAGTGAAGTCTGCCATCTCCATGGCTTCTTTCAGGCCCCAGCTTTCTTCCCTTCTGTCTCTCTCCTTCAGATCTTCAATGCTTGAGACGTCATCGCTTCTTTTTCTCATCTTGGCCCTCTCGAATCTCAACTCCAGCGGAGACTCGATGGCTATGAGGATAAAATCATCACCAAAAGTTCTCTTAAACCTCTCGATCTCAGCCACACCTCTTATCCCATCAACAATAACCACCCCGTGCTCCTTTAAGAGCTTCCTGATTTTCGGAATGCATCTCTTAGCTATTGCGTCCATCCCCTCTTTCTCCCTCAGCTCTCTTGCCACTTTTCCTAGATTCTCATCCGTAGGCTCCAAACCCCTTCTCAAAGCCTTCTCCCTGACAACATCGCCCATCACAACTACCGGCAGTCCAAGCTCCCTTGCAACCTGAGATGCTGTGCTCTTACCGCTCACGGGGTAACCCACAAACGCGATTACCTTCATCCGCATCACCACACTCGCAGTGAATTAAGGCGTAGAAGGCTGCGGCAATCCTGTAGTCCTTCTCATCAGCTCTGATCTCCACAGCTCTTTCCTCAATTTCGTCAACTTCTCGCATTAAATGGTTATCGTAAATCCACCTGCAGTCTCTGCCAATCAAAACCGCATACCTTGCCCCTCTTATTCTGGAGTAGCTTTTTAAAAAGGTCTTGACAGGCTCGGATGCTGCGGGAGAGGAAAAGTCGAGGCAGAGCAAAACCTTCCTATCTTTAAACCCGAGATAGGACGCTCTGATATAATGGCTCCTACCATCAAGCTCTATTACCACCCCGTCATCCTCTACAAACTCAATTTTCATGCCCTCTTCTTTACCTTCTCCAAGATGACTTTTGAGAATATCGGTCTCTCCTTGATCAACCCCTCAGGTCGGTAAAGCAAAACGAAGTACATAAGCAGGCCGAAGAGGATGTATTCAAGCCAGACAGCCTCGAAGGGTAAGTTCATTAATACCCTAATCTCGTGCTTGTATATTGTGAGCAGAACTTTCACCAAAACGAAAGTAAACGTTCCTATCACAACTCCCTTGTTATTCCCCGCACCACCGAGTAGCACCATCAGGAATGGGTAAAACGTCCATTCAACTCTCGAAAAGCTTGTTGCTATGACATTGACGGAGTACAAAGAATAAAGCGCACCTGCAAGAGCTGCTATAGCAGAACCAATGGAAGTCGCTTTTATTCTGAGAATCATAATATTTTTACCTGTCGCCTTAACCACAGACTCATTCTCTCTCATAGCTCTCAGTAGCCTCCCAAATGGGGAATTTGTGATCCTTTCCATCAAAATATAAACAGCAATAGCCACAAACAGAGTTATTAGGGTGAACGCAAGCATCCTCCTTTCTCCAGGTATAAATGATAGCACATCTGGTGTCGATACGCCGTAGTAACCACCTATTATTCCCGTATCGTAGTTACAAACCATGAACATAACTTCACTTATGGCAAGCAGCGTGATGGCAAGGTAATCTTCGGAAAGTTTTGCGCTTGGAAGGATAAACAAAGCCCCAGTGATACCCCCAAGACATGCTGCAACAAGAAGGTAAAGTAATAACATTCCTATACCATACGCAGGATTGGAAGAAATCATCTCATTCATAATACTCCTGACCTGTGCACTGGCTGTAATCAGATCACCCTCTATCCCAAAGAGCAAGATCAGCAACCTGTTGACAACTCCACCAACAGCTACAGCACCCATCAGTACTGCAAGCGCTCTTCCAAAGTTTGGTATTCCTGCAAACCCGTATTCAAGGTTCAGACTCAACGTTACTATTGTGTAAAGCCCGAACCAGAGGGCTATTGTAAGGATGATTTCTTCCATATCGCTCTCCCCCACTTTAAGCCGGTAATACCCCTTGGAGCGGCTAACAGCATGATGACCAGCACAATCAGCGAGATAACCTTGCTATAGACTAAAACATAAGCGCCAAGCACTAAGGAAAGCTGGTAAGTCAAATATGACTCGGAAAAGCCGATGATGTATCCACCAATCACTGCACCAATAATGCTGCTAAGACCGCCAACAATACTGGAGGCAAATATCGACACTATGATCAAAGCACCAGTTAGTGGTACAATCTCCTGTCTAAAAGGTAGTAATGTGCCAGCAACAGATGCTAAGGAACCCGACAGGAACCATGAGAAGATTCTTGTATATTCTACATTGACTCCCATAACTTCTGCCAAGCTTGGATTCTCCATTGAAGCCCTCAAAGCCACACCAAACTTTGTCTTGTAGAGGAGCAAAAACAAGCCAGAAAATACAACAAATATGACTGCAAGTGAGACAAAGAGGATGCCTGAAAACTGCCAAATATCGAAATCGTATTGGGTGAAGATGAACTTTGTTGCTAATTTATGTGTTGATTCTGCAAGAAATCCCGAGTACGCTCCAAAGCCTCCTAATAAAATTAAATCCAGCGCCAGTGTTGAAATCATTAAAATTACAACTGATGCACCTCTCTCTATTAATGGCCGAAGCATTAAAAGGTAAACGAGAACTCCGAAAAACCCTCCAAAAACAAAAGCAACCGGTATGGAGTAGTAAGGATGAATTGCCCAGAAGCGAAGTAACGTTAAGGCAACGTATGACCCCAACACTGCAAACGATCCTTGTGCGAAGTTTGGTACTCCGGTTGTGATATATGTTATAGTCAAACCTATACTTAATAACACTAACAAATTTGAATAAACAATAGCTCCTTCTATAACATTCATAATTCGTTGGGTTCGGTAAAGTTTTAAAATATTAACGATATCTCTACAACATGAGACAGAAACTGATTGTGTTGTTTGCAGTGTTAGTAATGCTGCCAACAGCATCAGCAGAGGAAATAAAGATTGGTGTCCTTGCTGACCTGTCTGGGGACCTCGCAACATACGGGCAAGATATCAAGAACTGTCTGGAAATAGCAAAAGGGAAGATAAACGAATATTTTGAGTCCAAAAATCTACCGTACACAGTTACATTCAGATATGAAGACACAAAAGTCGATCCAAAACTGGCTCTGGAGAGAGTTCAGCAGTTACATTCTGACGGGTGGGATCTTGTCATCGGTCCAATGGGTAGCGGCGAGGTCAAAAACATACTGAACTTCGTGAACTCCAATAAGATGGTCGTAATCTCACCCTCTTCTACTGCCGCACCGAAATATATAGGCGCTACGAAACCTGAGGACAAGAAATACGTTTTCAGGTTTGTAGCAACTGATGCCTTCCAGACAAAGGCTATAGCGAAATTGGCATCAGACCTTGGTATCAAGGCTGTCGTGATAACATACGTCGGCAATGCGTGGGGCAAGGGTCTGGAAGAATATGGAAGAATGGAATTCGAGAAGATAGGTATTGAGGTGCACCCATCCTCAATTGAGTATCCAGACAATCCAAAACCAACTGACTTCTCACCATACATTGCCTCGCTTGAAAATGCTGTAAACGAACTGGCCAAGAAGTACGACTACAATGAAATTGCAGTAGTTGCCTTTAGTTATGAGGAAGTTGCGACAATAATGGCTCAAACAAAGGATGACTCTGTTCTTTTCAGCGTGTGGTGGATCGGCTGTGATGGTACAGCAAAGAGTTCAAAAGTTGTTGAAGAGGTGCCAGAAAAAGCTTCAAGAGTGCGTCTAGTAAGCACCGTTTCGGAACAGAGGGGCGGAGAAAGCTACGAGGAACTTGTAGAGCTATACTCTGAAAAGTACGGAGGAACACCAAAATCTTATGGTCTAAATGCTTACGACGCTGCATGGGTTCTCGCCCTTAGTTATGTTGAAGTAGTTGAAAACAGAGGAAGTTATGATGCAGATGCAATGGCAGAAACCATACCAAAGGTTGCAGTAAATTATAGCTCAGGCAAGTACGGTGTAGAACCGGTGAGCGGTGAGATAAGACTGGACGAGTACAATGACAGAGTTGTACCGGAGTACAGGATATACGGAGTAATCGACGGACAGTGGGAAGAGCTTGGAGTGTGGAAGTACAGTGAAAACAAGGTAGAGTGGGCTCACAAGCCTGAAGCTCCAGCACCACCAGCCACAGAACAGAAGAGAACTCCAGGTTTCGAGCTTGCTCTTGCAGTCGTGGGTGTGCTGGCGGGTGCTTACTTGATAAGGAGAAGATAATAAGACATGAAAATCCTTCAAACCCGTAATCTTTCCAAATTTTTTGATGGTCTTAAAGCCCTAAACAGGGTTAACATAGGAGTGGAAAAGGGCAGTATAACTCTTGTTATAGGCCCGAACGGGAGTGGTAAGACCACTTTCATCAACACAGTCTCAGGCTTCTACAAGGCAGACGAGGGGAAAGTTTTCTTTGAAGGTGTGGACATAACCAACAAACCACCTCACGAAATCAGCAGACTTGGCATAGTGAGAACCTTCCAGATTCCACAACCGCTGAAGAGGATGACAGTCCTTGAAAACCTTCTGATAGCTCCGGAAGGATATGGAGAGAGCATCTTGAATGCAATTACTGGAAGATGGTTGAAAAGAGAGGAGGAGGTAGTAGAGAGAGCCTTCAAGATACTTGAATTTCTAAAGTTGGACCATCTGTGGGATTCTGAGGCTCAGAACCTGAGTGGGGGACAGCTGAAACTGCTTGAAGTGGCTAGAGCGATGATGAAGGATGCTAAGCTCATCATCATGGATGAACCGATAGCCGGTGTTAACCCGATGTTATCGCATGATATGCTCGACAGATTTGTTGAGCTCAAAAAGATGGGGGTAAGCTTTCTTATCATCGAGCACAGATTGGACATAGTGCTTAAATACACAGACTACATATATGTAATGGCCAATGGCAGTGTGATTGCAGAAGGCAAGGAAGAAGACATCCTGAACAATCCGAAAGTGGTGGAGGTGTATCTGGGTGCTCAGGACAGAGAAGTTGAATGCAGGATATAAGGAACTTCACATCCTGTTCGACGTAAATGCAGATATAGGAAAGAACAAGATTACCGCGGTAGTTGGCCCTAACGGCTCCGGTAAGTCGACACTGCTGAAATCGATCTTTGGCCTTGCAACAATTCACTCGGGGAAGGTGTTTTTCAATGGAGGGGAGATCACAAACCATCCACCCCATGCAAGAACGAAAATGGGTATAGCATATCTCCCCCAGACTGATAACGTCTTTGCCAACCTTACGGTTGAGGAGAATCTGAGAATAGCGGCTTACACTGTGGACAAAAGTGAGGTCAAAGATAGAATAGATGTCGCTCTGGATGTCTTCCCCGAACTCCAGAAATTCATGAAAAGAAAGGCCGGTACGCTTAGCGGTGGAGAGAGGCAGATGCTCGCAATGGCAACAGCGTTGGTGAGAAAGGCAAATGTTCTGATGCTTGATGAACCCACCGCTCAGCTCGCACCAAAATTTGCAGAGCTCATCTTCGACAGAATAGTCAAACTTAGAGACGACCTGAAGCTGACGATTCTGCTTGTGGAACAGAATGTGCAGAGAGCCTTGGAGATCAGTGATGATGCATATCTGCTCGTAAGCGGTAGAGTTGCCTTCAACGGAAAAGCTTCTGATCTGCTGGAGCACGAGAAGTTCGAGAAGCTCTGCATGGGTATTCTGGATTAGCTTGATCTTTCTGAGTTGAGAACTTCTACTTTCCAGTTAAGATGTTCTAAATACTTTACAGAAATGGATATTTTGGGTGAGATCTGGAACTCTCTGAGATTGGGTTCTATGGTTAACAAAAATTATAAAATATAAACTAAGCAAGGTGGTAGAGCATGGAATATGGTATTGCTTTAGATTTGGGAACTAGTGGTTTCAGAGCTCAGGCCGTAGATTTAAAGACTGGTGAAGTAGTCTCTACTGCCGTTACCGCCCGCCATCCGTTACCGGGCGCCAATGTTATGGATCATCTACACTTTGCGTTGGAGGTCGGAAGAGATACAGCTCATTTCATAGTTGTAGCGGCAATAAACAAATTGCTAAAACAACTGGACATCGAGCTAAGTCGGGTGGAAAGAATAGCGGTGTGCGGCAATCCATGCCAGCTCTCAATCTTTCAGAATATTGAGATTAGAGACCTAGCGTGGGCAGGAAAGCGTAAATTAGAGAAAGAGGGTGTTAGACCACCAAAGCGAGATGCTGCAGTTGTGGAGGCGTGGAAACTGGGATTGGCCGTAAGATCGAGTGCGGAAGTTCTCGTTCCTCCGGCAATTAAGCATGAAGTTGGTGCTGACGCTTTGGCGATGATGGTTAAAGGAGGCTTCTTGGAAGAGAAAGGAATAGCCTTAGCTACGGATTACGGTACTAACGCGGAGATGGCGTTGAAGGTTGGCGATGAGATATACACGGGATCAGCTGCCGCCGGATCCGCCATAGAGGGGCAGCATATAGAGAGAGGTATGCTTGCGACTTCTGGAGCAATATCTGATGTTAATGCTGAAAATGGGGGTTGGAGATGTTACGTTTTGGATAACGAACTGGTCGCTCAGCCCGGAGACATTGTAGATCCGAGATCCGGAAGTTTACTGAATTCGGGTCCAATGCATGGTAAAGCAGTTGGCGTAACGGGAACGGGTGTTATTGCAATCTTGGAAGAGGGCATAAGAAGCGGCTTAATATCACTACCGAGAATAAACACGCCCGATAGAAGAATTTATCTTCAGGACAGTCTTTACTTCACTGAAAACGACTTGATCGAAGCCGGAAAAGCAATAGGGGCTATTAGGGCAGGACACATTACCTTAGCAGAAGAGGCAGGGATATCAATTGATGAAGTCGGGACTATGTATATGGCTGGAGCATCCGGATTCTATGTGGACGCTCACAAAGCTCAGAAAGTTGGACTGGTTCCATGTAGCGTTAGTAAAATTGTCCAAGTAGGAAATACCTCTTTAGCAATGGCTCGAGAACTTGTTGCGAATCCAGAAATGCTGGATAAACTTCAGACAATTGTCAATGAATTAAGGGCTACTCACATCATGTTTGCAACGTCGAAAATCTTCGAACAGATTTACCTTCTTGAGTTGTCGTACTGGCTGCAGGGAATGCCAATAGAGAGATACGACTCTTGGCTGAAAAAGTACGGATTTCGGTCATCGCTATCGAAAGAAGTAACTCACGCTGAAGTTCACAAACTGTTTGAGAAGGATATAGGTGTTATAGGCAAAAAGGGACTTCGTGTAGTTTGGGACGTGGGTATGCCACTGGTCACGGAAATTGAAGGCTGTACTGGATGTAGAAAATGTGAAAAGGAATGTCCAGAGAGAGCGCTTAAAATTATGAGGAAAGGTTCAGCTTACCAAATATCAATCAGGACAGATCTCTGTAACGGGATGTCTTGTCTGAGATGTCAGAAAGTTTGTTCAGAGAAAGTCCTTGACTTCAAGCAGCTTTTGAATGAGGCAGTTTCTTGTCATCACGGCAGCAAATGTTCGTGCTGCGATAAAGGTGGTTAGATGGTTAATATTGAAGAGTTTGGGAAGATACTTGAAGGGGTTAGAGGCATAATAAAGGTAGCTCTGCTGGGAGATGAAGAAAAACGGAAGGTCGAGGTATTGGAAAGGGAAGCGGAAAGGAAGATATTAATGGGATTGGGTAGGGGGCAGAATTTGGGGCTAAAGGAAGTGTTGAGAAAGAGGCATGTTTTTGTCTGCGCCACAGATGTAAACTTCGTATGGCCGAAAAAGCTTCTGAAAATCTTGTGTGAGGGTGAGGTGGTTGGTGAAGACTGCTATGATGAAAGGGAACTAAAGGAGATGAAAGCGAGGGGTGAACTTGTGATAGGCAACTTGGTTTTTTACAGAGATAAACTAACGCTGATGAAAGAAAAGAGGGGAGAGTTTACAGTTTGCATACTCCCTCTTGAAATTCCAGAACTGTCCAGGTATGGGGCTGTTGCTGCAAGCCCCTCTGCCCCTGCAGACTTATACCTAAAAGAACTGCTGAATGTGCCCGCTGATGATAAATCCTTGGGCACGATTCTGGTGGGGATTGACTGAGTTCACTTCTTCAGCGCTATTGCATCTACATTTAAAAGAAGGTGCGCAACCTCAAATGCGCTAACCACTGCTTGGGCTTTCACGTAGAAGGGTTCAATTACATCTTCATCTGTATTCAGCTTTCCGTTTACATCAATATGAGCAAAAATTTTGCCTTTAACGTGAGCACTCATCAAATCGGATAGAACTTCTAAAGCATCCCTTCCCGAATTCTCAGCTAACGTTTTTGGCACTTCTTTGAATGCATCTGCAGCTGCATCCACAGCCAAGCTTTTTTTGTCATCCAATGTGGTTGCGTATTCTCTCAGTGCTAAAGCTATTTCGGTCTCAGTTGCTCCTCCACCTGGAACTACCTTACTATATGCCAAGACAAATGCCACCGAGTTGATTGCGCTATTCACAGCCTCTTCGATTCTGTCGGTAGTTTGCTTTGAAGAACCTTTTATGACCAATGTGCTAATTTCTTCTTCACATCCTCTAACGAGCGTCATGTATTCGTCGCTTATTTTAATCAACTCTACACGCTCGGCAAACCCCAAGTCTTCGGGTCTTAAATCCTCGACTACAGTAATTTTTGCTCCTGTTACCTGAGATATCAACTCTAAGTCTCTTTTTTTGATTTTCTTTAGCACGTAAACGTTGTTTTTAGTAAGTAAGAATTCTACAACTGGATCTATATCTCCTCCACAGACCACAACGTTTGCTCCAGTGTCCGTTATTTTCTCAAACACTACATACAACTTGTTTCTTTTCCAGCTCTCGTATTCTTTTGAGAATTCCGGATCCGAGCTTATTACAGACTTTTTTGAATTTGAAACTTTTTTAATTTTTATTTCTGAACTCAGAACCGCCACCTTGGCATTTTTAACCACTTTCGGAGCATCAACCCGGTAAGGCCGCTCGCTGATTATCAGTCCGTCAGTAAAAGCTGCCTCCCCCGCACCTTTTGCTTTGACAGTCTTAATTTTATTTAGATCCACCAAGTTATGCTCATCTCGATAAATTCTTTTAACTTCTCTAACGATGCAGCTTGAGAGCTTAGCAGCATCACTTTCACTTAGGTTTCCATTTATCAGCTCTGTGATGGCTACCTTGGTCAGGTGATCCTCTTCCCTCTTACCAACCCTCTTAGAGAGATACTCAAGAATTTCATAAGATTTGTTTAACGCTTGCTTGTAGCCTTCTATGATAATTTTTGGATGTATCCCACGTCTGATTAGCTCTATACCATTTTCAAGAAGTTTGCACGAAATCATTAGTGCTGTTTTCACTCCATCTCCGCACTCACAATCCAGAGCCTTGGCAAGACCCTCCAATATTGTTGCTACAGGGTGTAGGAAGTTGCTTTCTCTGATTATGTTCTTACCTTTTTTTGTTAGGTAAGAATCGCCTGCAGGATTAATGATCAACTTAAATCTACCCTGAGGGCCAAATGAGGGCTTTATAATGGATCTAATCTCACTTGCCACACTTTCGACTTCAGCAAGGAAAGCCTCCTCTAATTGGAGCCTTTCAAGCAGTCTATGGTCGATATTTGCAATCATTTAGAAAATTACCCGATTATCTTTTTCTGCAGTTCTGGCCCCACTTCTTTAACGACGTCTATCATCTTCTTTACCGTGTCTAAGGGGCCATTTGGTGGAACTTCACACCCTGTTGATATTATGTAGCGCGACTGGTGGCCACTCTCCTTCAATGCATTTAGCACTCCCTCAAGCAACTCCTTTGTCTCCCTCTCAATTCTTGTCAAACCCTCAGCAGAGTTATCGAGGAACTTGTAGGGCATGAGTTCTCCTACAAGGACACAGTTGTCAGCCCATTTGGGTATCAGATCTGCATAATTCTTAGAACCTTTCTCCCTCTGGTGCGGGTAGTAGCAGTAACTGAAAGCCAAAGCTTCGAATTTTCCTATCTGAATTTCGTAGTGTGGTGCATCTGCACAGTTGTGGACTATTAGAGGCTGCCCATATTGCTTGAATGTCTGAAGATGCTTGTTCACAACGTATTTCCCCTCGAATTCCCAGTACATGTCCGAGTCTATAATCACATCATTGGACCAGAGGTAATCTACGCAAAGCATTTCACACGCATCCTCTTCGAAGAACTTCTTGGTCACTTCGCAGCAGTATTCAGTAGTCTTCTCCAGAGCTTTGTGTACTACACGGGGATTATTCTTCATGTCTTCCAACACTCTCTCGGTTCCCATTAGCTGTGTTAGAGTTAACAGCGGCCCCTCTATGAAACCGAGAAATGGCATGTTATACTCTCTAAGCCTCTCTCTGGCCTTTTTACTTGCCTGTATCAATGCATACGCACGCGTACCCGGTTTAACTTCGGGAACCTCAATTTTTTCATACTCCTCCAAATGTTCTTCTGCGGCTGGGGTATTCTCTTCGGGAAATCTCACTCCCGCTCCAAGATCTGAAGCTGTTACGCTTAAGTCCCAAAAGCCGACTGCAAAATCGAAGTCCAGATACTTTGCAGCAACAGCCATAACCTCTGCGTACTTCTCTGGATCCGTGCAGAACTCTCTGTAGGTACACGGTAAGAATTTTCTCAAAACTGCACAGGCTATTGGATAAACTGGGAGTCTGTCAACTTTCATATCTGCGACTGCTGACAGCACTCTTTCTGCGTGTGTCATAGTCTCGGCTTTCTTTGGTACAACTCCTTTCTCCACCTCTTGCATGATTTTCTCGGCTGTAAGGCGACCGATGTCAACCCCTACTTTTGGTGGTCGTTTAGCAATTTCTCTGCGGTATTCAAGGGCTTTTGATTCGATGAGCGGTGTTACCCACCTCTCTTCAGGTGGTGGTAATGTTTTCACAGCCTCAACGCACCATTTCGCGCCTTCAGTTGCATTTGGTTTGTATGCATCCGCTCCTATGCTTTTGGCAAACTCCTCGCTTACAGGTGCACCACCGACAATTACCCTCACGTTATCTCTAATCCCTTCTTCCTTTAGTCGCTCTATTACAACTTCCATTCCTGGCATAGTAGTCGTCATAAGTGTAGACATCGCAACTATGTCGGCCTTATGTTCTTTTGCAGCCTTGACGAATTCCTCTAGCGGGACATCTCTTCCGAGGTCAATTACATCAAAACCCTTCGCTATCAACTGGAGCTTTACTAAGTTTTTGCCTATATCGTGGATGTCCCCCTCTACAACACCTATTACTACTTTGCCCACTTTTTTAGGCGCGGCTTTGGTGAGCGGTTTGATTACATCAAGGGCAGCATAAAACGCTTCAGCGGCAATTAGCAGATCAGGTATGAAATACTCACCTTTCTCGTATTTTTCAGAGACGATATCCATTCCTTTGATTAACCATTCGATAATCTCCAACGGTTCTACACCTGCATCAATTGCCTCCTTAGCAAGCTTTTTTGCATTTTCCGCATCTCCTGCATCAACTGCTTTAGCTAACTTTTCTAGCAGCTCCTTCATTGTTACGTTGTGACAATAACTCTCTATATATTTTTTTCGTTATTAATGTTGATTTAAAATCAAAATTCTTGGATTTCCATTCAATCAGATTTTCAAATACTCACTCGATCTCCACAACTTCTCCGGTTCTATCATAGACTTCCAGACCATCAACTTTCTGAAGCCTGCTGGCAAACTCCTCCGAAGTCAGACAATCCAGAAAGTCCCTCACAGCTTCCTTTTCCATCCTGCCTTTCCTTATAAGGAAATCGTACTCCTCGCTTCTTAGCGGTATGAAATCCAGGCCATAGTTCACCGCGACGCTCTTTATTCCAACTCCAACGTCAGCCTTCCCGCTTGCCACCGCAACTGCAACGGAAGTGTGAGTTTTCGCCTCAACTGTATAGCCTTTGATTGAAGCAATGAGTTCCTGAAAGCTCACACCCCTCTTTTCAGCAACTTCCTTGAGATACATGTCTGTCAGAATCCTCGTCCCACTTCCCCGGTTGCGATTGATGAAGGTCACATCCTCCCTCAGCAAGTCCTCAAACCCCCGAATTCTCTTGGGATTACCTCTTGCAACTATCAACCCCTGCTCCCTTAAGTAACCCTTGACCAGCAGCACGTTCCTTAGACCGTATTTTCTTATAATCGGCTCGTTGTAAACTCCACTCTCGTCAAGCAGGTGAGTGCCGGCAATATCAGCCTCACCCCTCTTTACGGCAAGAATCCCACCTGTAGAGCCGACGTTTATAACCTTGCTCATGTAAGGCTTCTTTTCCCGCAGAATTGACAGAAGAATGTCCACACCAACGCAGTGGCTCCCTATTATCATCAAATCCGCAGGTCTGAGCTGGCTGAAGAGCCTAATCTCAACCTCTTCCCCTTCTTCGAGCATGACAACGTTTTCGGGAATCTCAACAAAGCCGTCTGTGAAGGCAAAGGCGGTAACAGCTCCGCTGTATGAGCCGCTCACAGGATAGGCTGAGTAACCCTCAGCACCCTCCACAACGTTTACCGGAAGAAACTCTCTCCTTCCCTCTGCCGAGAAAACCTTCAAAGCGAGCCTTGCTTTTAGCCTCGTCATCTCACTTTCCGAAATTCCGGCCATTTCCCTTATTACCGGCGCTACCATAACCTCAAAAACTGTCATGGCAGAGGTCGGATATCCCGGCAACCCAAAAATTGGTTTTGAGTCACTCACCGCTATGATGGCTGGCTTTCCGGGCTTTATAGCGATGCCGTGAACTATTACACCCGGATTGAACTCATCCAGAATGCGGTACATCACATCCCCGGCTCCCGCAGAAGTGCTCCCACTTGTCATAACAATGTCAGCCTCTCTGAGAGCTTTGTCAATCATTCTGCGCATCTCCGCTTCATCATCTCTCGCAATGCCAATTAAAATCGCTTCCCCGCCATTCTCCTCAACAGCTGCAGCTAGGCTGTAGGAGTTGACGTCGTATATTTTTCCCTCCACGAGCTTCTCTCCTGGGCTAACCAGCTCATTTCCTGTTGAGATTACTGCAACTCTTGGCTTCCTGTAAACCTCAACCTCTTTTATCCCGCATGCAGCCATAACACCGATTTCTCTGTGTGTCAGCTTCGAACCCTCTCTGGCTATCAGCTCTCCCGCCATTATGTCGCTTCCAGCATACATTACATTCTCTCCAGGAGAGACTGGCTTGAATACCTCAATCTCATCCCTCCTCTTCCTTGTGTACTCTACCATTACCACAGCGTTTGCACCCTTCGGCATCATGGCTCCTGTGGCTATTTCAGCAGCCTCTCCTCTATTAACCTCAATTTCTGGTTTTTTTCCAGCCTCAATCACTCCTGTGACTTTCAAAATAACTGGGTTGTCTTCCTCGGCAGTGAATGTGTCTTCAGCCCTGACAGCGTAGCCGTCCATTGTTGCTCTGTCGAAAGGTGGGACGTCGGTGAGAGCGTAAACATCCTTTGCCAGGACTCTCCCCACAGCGAGGTGAAGCGGAACGGTCTCAACGGCTCTTTTTGGGGTGAAGTGGTTGAAAAGCAGATTTCGGGCTTCGTCAATTGTTACAACATCTCTGAAAACCTTCCTCATTCGAACACCTCTGTTACATCCCTCAAAAGCGTAACCTCTACCTCCTCACCCTCCTCGTAGCCCTCCCTCTCCTCGGGCACGACAAGCAAGGCATTCGCTCTTACGAAAGAGCTGAGAACTCCCGAACCCGAGATCCTTATCGGGTAAACCTTCCCGTCTTCCCAGAAAACTCTCACGTTTCCTCTCACACCAATCTCTGACGGAATTCTTCCCTGCAGGATTCCTCTCTGTCTGCTCCACTTCCTTGCAACAATTTTCACGTTCATCATCCTGTAGAGAGCTGGAACAGCGAAGGTGTAAAATCCAAGTAAAGCTGCTGCCGGAGAGCCCGGGAGCATGAAAACAGGCTTTCCATCAACAACACCGGCTGCAGTTGGCATCCCGGGCTTCATTGAAACGCCGTGAAATACAACCTCTCCCATCTCTTCAATAACTTCAGGAACGAGGTCCTTGGAGCCGACAGAAGTTCCTCCTGTTATCACAACCGCATCAAACCTTAGCGCTTTACTGACTTTATCCCGTATATCTTCAGTTGAATCTCTCGCTATCCCCATTGAAATCGCTTCAAATCCAAACTCAAGGAGGGCGTTGCATATCATCGGATTGTTGGAGTTGTATATTTTCGCTCCCTCAACTGCTTCACCAATCTCTACAAGTTCATTTCCGGTAGTGATGACAGCCACTCTCGGTTTCCGGTAAACCCTGACTCTCTCAATCCCCAGAGATGCAATAACCCCAGCATCCTGAGGCTGGAGAATCTCTCCCCTTCTCAGGACAACCTCGCCCTCTTTTATATCCTCTCCTCTTCTTGAAACGTTTTTCATTGGTGTCACAGCCTTCAAGACTTCAATGAAGTCGCCATTCACCCTTGTGTGCTCAAGCATGACGACCGCGTTGGCTCCTTCGGGCATCATCGCTCCAGTCATTATCTTCACAGCTTTCCCTTGACCCACCTTTACCTCAGGCGTCTCTCCAATCTCCACACTGCCAGCAAGCTCGAGCATGATTGGGTTGTTGATGGAGGCGCCAAACGTGTCCTCAGCCCTTACAGCGTAACCATCCATCGCCGCCCTGTCAAATCGCGGAATGTCAAAGCCTGCAACAATATCTTCGGCCAAAACACGGCCGTTGAGGTTGTAAACGTTAACATATTCAGTACCAAGCACCTTAATCTTTCCAAGCAAACTGTTGAGGGCCCCACCAACCCTCTCCCTTTTCCAGAAACCCTTTTCCCTAACCATTATGCATGGTCGTGCACAACGGTATAAAGTTGTTGCTCCGGATTGCTTTTGGAAGGAAAAGTAATTTTTACCCACATTCAACATTCCTCGATGAAACAGCTAATACTGGCCCTTGACGTTCTCAATGAAGAAGAAGCCTTTGAAATAGCAAGAAGCGTTGAGGAATATGTTGACAGAATAAAGGTCAACTACCCCCTTGTTCTCTCAGCTGGTATAGGTGTGATAAAAAAGCTCTCCAAAATTAAACCCGTTATAGCGGATTTCAAGATCGCCGACATTCCGTACACGAGTTCCCTGATAGCGAAAATTGCCTTTGAGAATTCAGCTGAGTCGGTGATCGCACACGGCTTCGTTGGCAGCGATACGCTTAAGGAGGTCTGCAGAGTTGCCGGAGAATACGGAGGAAAGGTTTACGTTGTGACAGAACTCAGCAGTCCCGGAGGGGAGGAGTTCATGAGTGCTGTTTCGTTAAAAATCGTTGAGAAGGCCAGAGAAGTCGGATGTAAAGGTCTTATAGCTCCTTCTACAAGAATTGGGAGGTTGAAGGAGATAAGGAGAGTCGCAGGCAACATGGAAATTCTCTGTCCCGGAATAGGTGCCCAGAAGGGCAGTGTGGAGGCTGTAAAGTATGCCGATGGAATTATAGTTGGGAGGGGTATTTATGAATCAGGAAATCCAGCTAAGGAGGCCAGAAAGTTCAGAGAACTCCTCAAAATTTGAACTTATTGCCTTTGATTTAGACGGCACGCTTATCGAGCTCAACATACCCTTCGACGAGATAAGGAGAAGACTTGGAATTGAGAAGAGGTTCATTCTGGAGTCGATAATGGAAGAGAGCGATGTACAGAGAAGACAGAAAATGTTCAGAATTCTTGAGAGCTACGAGTTAAGATGTGCGATGGAAGCGAGACCTGCTTACTACGCTGTAGAGCTTGTTAACGGGCTTGATGTCATAAAAGGTGTGATTACGAGAAACAGCAGAAAGAGTGCTGAGATAGTGGCCGAAAGGCTAGGCTTCAATTTCGACTTTATCTTTGGGAGAGAAGATGCAAAACCTAAGCCCTCTCCAGAACCACTCATTCTGGCGTTGAGGATGTTCGATGTCAGACCTTCAAGGGCTCTGATGGTTGGAGATTTTCTATTCGACCTTCTTTCGGGGAAAGCTGCTGGAACAAAAACGGCTCTGATATTGACAGAGAGAAACAAGGAGATGGCAAAGTCTTTTATCCATCACGCAGATTACGTTTTTGAATCCCTGAAAGAGCTCGCAGACTTCCTTGAGGTGGGGTGATGAAAAAGATTCCAAAGAGCCATCCCAGGTACGAATCATTGGTAATGAGAGAAAAGCTGGTTGAAGGAGTACAATTAGGGGTTACTGCAATGCAGGGACTAATAGCTCACGGCAGAGGGGAGGCTTTTGACTACATCCTCGGCGAAACTACCAGAAACTTCGCTTTGAAGGCTGAAAGAGCTGCGGTGGCGTTAATGCTCCTTGCAAAGCATCCAGTTATCTCCGTAAATGGTAACACGGCAGTTCTGGTTCCAGAAGAAACAAAGAGGCTCGCAGAACTCGTAAATGCAAAAGTGGAAATCAATGTTTTTCACCACACCCCTGAGAGGGTCGGGAAAATCAAGAACTACCTTGAGAGGTATGGGATTGAAGTGCTTGCCGCAGGCGACGCCGAGCTTGAAGGCCTTGAATCGGCGAGAAGAATAGTTGACAGCAGGGGAATATATATCGCCGATGTTGTCCTCGTGCCATTGGAGGATGGGGACAGGTGTGAGATTCTGAAGAAACATGGAAAGAAGGTGATAGCAGTAGATTTGAACCCTCTCTCCAGAACCGCTAGAATGGCTGATGTCACGATTGTTGACAACATCGTCAGAGCCTTCCCGAAAATGGTTGAGATTGCTGAAGAGATGAGGGACTGGGAAAAGGAGAGGCTGAAGAAAATTGTCGAAAAGTACGATAACTCAAAGATTCTTGCGGAGGCTGTGGACGGGGTTGTGGAATACTTAAAGAAAGTAAAGGAAGAATTGCTCAATCCCTGAACTTCCTGTCGATTATGTAGAAAGTTGCCGTTCCCGTTGCAACGAGCTCCCCGTCCTCCGTTCTAACCTCTCCGTAACCAACCGTTACTTTGGAGCCAATATGCACCGGCATTCCCACACCCACGATCTTTCCTTCTGTAACTGGTCGAATGTAGTGGATGTTTAGCTGTGCTGTTACGGCAGTCTTGCCAGTCATAGCTATCTCTTTGTTGATGTTGAGACCGATGGCAGAATCGAGGACACTGGCAATCGCTCCTCCATGAGTTGCGCCGAGAGCCTGAATGTGCTTGTCTTTGTCAATTTCCATCTCGACAACGACTCTATCTCCAACCAACTTTGGAGTCATGCCAATCAGCCTGTACCACGGGGCAGAACCGACGATGTTGAGAATTTCCTCATACTCCATAAAATTTTAGAGGGTTGAAATTTAATAAGTTTTTCAGGTCTCGCAATGTCCTTCAAAACCTCACAACTCGCTGCCTCGGGCTTAGATTTTTGGATAAGTCATGGGAACCGTTCTCTCAGTTTCCCTTTTCAGGTTGCAAGAGTAGCAATTCTTACTTGAAATGATTTTGAGAACTTCCTTAAGATTTAATAATTAAATTTTAATCGAAATAAGTAGAAAAAGTTTTGTAGCACAGCAAAAAATTTGTTAACCATAGTTCCCATCACCCCATCAGCTGATAGAAGTTGAAAGCCAACAGACCCAGGACGATCTTAACGGCCAGACCTCTTCTGCTCACAGCCCTTATGAACTTCAGTCCGAAGTTTTCTGCAACTGA
>JAPDIT010000053.1 GCA_029259455.1 Archaeoglobi archaeon | reverse complement strand
ATCTCTTCTACTATTTCTCCCGTTTCGTCAACTATAGCCACATACGAGTACTTTTTGTGAACATCTATTCCAATGCAGACCGGATACTCACCTATTCGTGCTTCTAACACACTACCACCATCCTTTTCGCCTGTTAAGTCAAAATTCCGCGCTTTTAGCGCAGGGATACTACTAACTGCAGGCTCGGTCTGCTGAAAATTCCAACATGTTGTCAAAATTATTTCAAACCTAAACCCAACTCTTGCGAGAAAGCTAACTAACAAAATCAGATGGATAATCAAACAACTAAACAAGGGTACTCTGGTAAAGGAAATAACAGCAGTGATGAGAGTAACACCAAGTGGCGAAATACCAGACTGAAACAGCCGGGAAGAAGACCAAAACAGAAAACGGAAAGAATTGTCTTGGAAGTCTAGCAGAGGTACAAACTAAGTCCCACTAGAAAAGCTGATAGAAAGGGGACTACGGCATCCATATCCCTCACAACACCATCTATAGTCCTGTTAAAACACAATCTGGTGGAGGAGGGTGTGAACAAGAAGGAAGCGGGTTCGCTACGAAAGAGAGCATTCAATGTCTCTATGGCAGGGAGACTGGAAAAGGCTCAACGGCGAATGGATAATCGCATTCATGGATGATGCTTCCCGCTTCATAACCTGTTACGGAGTATTTGACTCAGCCACCACAGAAAACCGCTGAGTACGGAGTTCCAATGAAATCCTTACTGATCCTGAACAGTTCGTTGCTGCTAAATCAGGAGAGAAGGCTAAACACAAGTTTAAAGAATTCCTGAAAGAGAATGGAGTAAGGCACATCCTTGCCAGAATAAACCATCCACAAACAAACGAAGATTGAGAGGTTCTTTGGTTTGATGGAGCAGAAGCTCCATTTGTTTGATTCTTTAGAGGAGTTTGTTCACTGGTATAATTATGCCACACATGAGCCTGAACTTTGATGAACTGGAGACTCCCTATCAGGCTTTTTTGAGGAAGTTGCCTGCTGAAAGGGGTTTTGAGTATAGCAGGGTGGTTGTTTGAAGAGTGAAATTATTTCGGGATATCACAGTTGGTTCTGTACGCAAACTTAAAATACCTTTATCAACCGCCTGTTTGTAGTTAGCTCAATGCTCTCGATAGCGATACCCTCTTCATCTCTAATAAACGAGAGGGATGAGAAGATTAAAACATACAAGGTGGGACTGATAGCGAGAGCTGCGGCAGTTTTCAGAGTAGATGAAATACTAATATATTATGACCCAATACTTGATGAGTCCGACTTCATTGCCGAAATACTCGAATACCTCGAAACACCACAGTACCTGAGGAAACAGCTTTTTCCTCTCAAAAAATCATTGAGGTACGCTGGTTTGCTCCCACCTCTCGCCATTCCCTCTCACACGTCGAAACATTTAAAAGTCGGTGAAATGAGGGAGGGCGTTGTAAGACACGTTGCCCCTGACGGGACGCGATGGGTGGATATCGGCATCGACGCCCTGGCGCCCCTGAAAAGTGATGCTGAAAAGGGCGCCCGCGTGACCGTCAGGATCTGTTCGAAGACGCCGTTGCGGGTTGAAGAGGCAAAGCCCCAAAAGTATTGGGGTTACAGAGTGAAAAAGCTCCGGCTGGAGGAGCTCGTAAGGAGAGAAAATCTGGTGGTAACCTCACGAAAGTGTGAGGTTGTGAAGCCACCAGCGTTAAGACGTGACGTCACGCTCGTGTTCGGAAATCCGGAAGAGGGCGTGTTCGAAATTGCGAAAAGGTTGGGGATCAAGATGGAGGCAGAGTGCTGGAATGTGGTGCCGAATCAGGGAACGAAAACTGTGAGGTTAGAGGAAGCTATCTTCGCCACTCTTTCACTTGTTAATTTTGCAGACCACTGGGGTGGTTTGAAATGAAGTATCACAGACCGAGAAGGGGTTCTTTAGGGTTTTCTCCAAGAAAAAGGGCGAAGAGTATCGTTCCAAGAATCAGGTCGTGGCCAGAGTGCGATACGGTGAGGATGCAGGGATTTGCGGGCTACAAGGCAGGGATGACACACGTGGTGATGATAGATGACAGAAAGAACTCTCCCACCTACGGTGAGGAGATCGTGGTTCCTGTTACAGTAATAGAGACGCCACCGATGAAAGTTGCAGCGGTGAGGGTTTACAAGAAAACGCAGTATGGAATGCAGATTGCAGCAGAGGTCTGGAGCAACAATCTGGATGATTTTCTCAACAGGAGGCTGAATCTTCCCAGAAAGGAGCCCGATGTGGATAAGCTCAAGAAAGTTGAGAACGCCTCAGAGGTGAGGGTTGTAACCTACACGCAGCCCTACCTCATCACGGGAGTCCCGAAGAAGGTTCCTGATGTTATGGAGCACAAAATTGGAGGAAATGTTGAAGAGGCTCTCGATTACGCAATATCCAAGCTCGGTGGCGAAATAAAAGTTTCTGAGGTTTTTGAGGAAGGTGCGATTATTGATGTAATAGCGGTGACGAAAGGCAAGGGATTCCAGGGGCCGGTTAAGAGGTGGGGTGTGATTACGCTGGATGCAAAGCATGCGAGAAGCAGCAAGCACAGAAGAGTTGGAACTCTAGGTCCTTGGAATCCCCACCGCGTGAGGTGGACAGTTCCGCAGGCAGGGCAGATGGGGTTCCACCAGAGAACCGAGTACAACAAGAGGCTAATCAAGATTGGGGAGAACGGAGAAGAGATTACTCCAAATGGTGGATTCCTACACTACGGAGTAATCAGAACTCAGTATGTCCTCATAACTGGCTCGGTTCCGGGGCCGGTTAAGAGGTTGATAAGAATGAGAGATGCAATCAGGCCACCAAAGGCGGAGTTTGACGGTGTGAGTATTGTTTACGTAAGCACAACATCCAAGCAGGGGAGATGAGTATGAGGGCAAAGGTCTTGAGCCTGAAGGGAGAAGTAACAGAGGAGATAGAACTTCCTAAGGTTTTTTCAGAGGAGTTCAGACCGGATATAATTAAGAGAGCTGTGCTGGCTATTCAATCTCACCGCAGGCAGCCCTACGGGCCGAACCCGCTGAGTGGTGTTGACTACTCATGGGAGAACTGGGGACCGGGACATGGATATGCAAGAGTTCCGAGATGGAAGCTCGGCAGAAGGGCAGTAGTTGTTCCTCAGGCTGTTGGAGGGAGAAGAGCTCATCCACCAAAGCCTGAGAGGAAGTGGGCAGAGAAGATTAACAAGAAAGAAATGAGGAAAGCTCTTAGATCAGCAATCGCTGCAACGGCCAACGAGGAGATCGTGAAGCAGAGAAACCACCTGTTTGACGGAGATTTGCCAAAAATTGTGACCGATGACATCGAGTCGGTAAACAGAACGAAGGACGTTGCGGAGGTTTTCAAGGCGATTGGTGTTTACGCTGATGTTGAGAGAGCAAAGGAGAGAAAGAGATACAGAGCTGGCAAAGGCAAGATGAGAGGAAGAAGATACGTCAAAAAGAAGAGCGTTCTGCTCGTCGTTAGTAAAGATAACGGAGTTATAAAAGCTGCGAAGAACCTGCCGGGTGTTGACACTGTTGTAGTTAAGGACTTGAATGTAGAACTTCTCGCTCCCGGCTGCCACCCGGGGAGGCTGACTGTCTGGACGAAATCAGCGGTTGAGTATCTGGGTGAGTGGTTATGCTGATCAAATGCTTCCTTGTTACGGAGAAAAGCGTTGCAGAGCTTGAGAAGAACGTTCTGACGGCAATAGTGGATACAAGAGCGAGAAAAGAACAAATCAAGAAAGAAATTGAGAAGCTGTTCGACGTTGAAGTGGAAAGGGTGAACACGCTGATAACCCCTAAAGGTGAGAAGAAGGCCTACATCAAGCTTAAGCCCGATTATTCGGCAGAGGAAATTCTTTCCAAACTCGGAGTGTTCTGAGGTGGTGATGTATGGGCAAAAGAATAATCTCCCAGAATAGAGGAAAAGGAACCCCAACGTACAGGGCCCCCTCTCATAAGTATAAGACTGACGCAAAGCTTCTGAGGTTTAAGGACGAGGTAATTCAGGCTAGAGTTATTGACATTCAGCACGATTCTGCAAGAAACGGTCCTGTTGCTCTGGTTAAACTCCCCGATGGTTCTGAGACTTACATTCTTGCAGTTGAAGGTCTTGGGACTGGTGATGTTATTTACGCTGGCGATCAGGTTGAGATTGCATCCGGGAACACGACTTATCTGAAAAACATTCCCGAGGGAACTCCGGTTTGCAACATCGAAGCTCAGCCCGGTGATGGTGGGAAGTTTATCAGGGCAAGCGGAACGTTCGGATTTGTTGTTTCAAGAGAGGCTGATAAGGTTCTCGTTCAGATGCCTTCTGGAAAGCAGAAGTGGTTCCATCCGAACTGCAGGGCGATGATTGGTGTTGTGGCAGGTGGAGGCAGGACAGACAAGCCCTTCGTTAAGGCTGGTAAGAAGTACCATAAGATGAAGAGCAAGGCTGCAAAGTGGCCGAGGGTGAGAGGAGTTGCGATGAATGCCGTGGATCACCCCTTCGGTGGAGGTAAGCACCAGCATGTTGGTAGGCCAAAGACTGTTAGCCGTAACGCTCCTCCAGGAAGGAAGGTTGGAAGTATTGCAGCCCGCAGGACGGGCGTGAGGAGGTGATAATGTGGCGTTAAAGAGTAAGGTTGTCAGACCGAGAGACTTCAAGTATCGCGGTTACACGCTTGAAGAACTTCAAAAAATACCACTTGACGAGCTTGCAAAGCTTCTTCCGGCAAGGGAAAGGAGGAAGATAAAGAGAGGCTTCACCGAGCAGGAAGAAAAGCTCCTGAGAAAGCTCAGAAAGAAAGGAATGGCGAGGACACACTGCAGAGATATGGTTGTGCTGCCTGAGATGGTTGGAAAGGTTGTGTTTGTGCACAACGGCAAGGAGTTCGTTAGAGTGGAGATAAAGCCGGAGATGATCGGCCACAGGCTGGGAGAGTTTGCTCTAACCAGACGCTTCGAGAAGCACAGCGGTCCAGGTGTTGGTGCTACGAGGAGCAGCAAGTACGTGCCGCTGAAGTGATGGCTTATGGCGAGAGTGAACTACGCTTACAAGCCTGAGGATGAAACGAGAGCTGCTAAAGCGATGGGCTACGAGATGCCAATCAGCTTCAAGCATGCTGTCGAAATATGCAGAGAAATCAGGGGAAAGAGGGTAGAGGAGGCGATGAGACTTCTGGAGGATGTAATTGAGATGAAAAGGCCAATACCATTCAAAAAGTACAAGAAGAAGGTAGCGCACAAAAGAGGTTTAGAGAAGTGGTATGCAGGAAGGTATCCACAGAAGGCTGCGAAATACGTTCTGAAGGTTCTCAAAAATCTCAGGGCAAACGCAGAATACAAGGGTCTGGATATGGAGAGTCTTGTTATAGTGCACGCTCAGGCTCAGAAGGGCAGAGTAATTAAGAGGTACATGCCGAGAGCATTCGGTAGGGCAACGCCGAGATTTCAGCAGCTTACAACAGTAGAGCTTGTAGCAGAGGTGAGGTAATGGCCGTAGAGAGAAAGTTCGTTCAGGACAGGCTGAAAAAGCTGATGGTCAAGGAGTGGATCAAGGATGAAGTGAGGAGCGCAGGTTTCGGAGGGATGGACATACTGCGAACCCCCCTCGGTACTCAAGTTACGCTGTTCGTTGAGAGGCCAGGACTGGTTATTGGAAAGGGTGGAAGAAGAATCAAAGCTTTGACGGAAAAGCTGAAGGAGTTTGGCATCGAGAATCCACAGGTCAGCGTTGATGAGGTTGAAAAACCAGAATTTAACGCCCAGCTAATGGCTTCACTGCTTGCAAGAGCTTTAGAGAGGGGTTGGTACTTCAGAAGAGCTGGCTACAGGTTCCTCTACAGAATCATAGAGGCTGGTGCAAAGGGCTGCGAGATTGAGATTAGCGGAAAGCTCGTTAGCGAGAGGGCGAGAACTGAGAAGTTCGTTGCGGGCACAATTGTTCACACCGGAGATCCCGCTGAGAGTATGGTTCAGAAGGGCTTTGACATAGCTATCAAAAAGCTGGGAGTCCTTGGAGTTAGCGTGAGGATAATCCCGCCCGATGTAACCTTGCCCGATGAGTTTGAGGTTAAGGATGTTGATGTGGAGCAGCTGAGGGGTGAAGGCGGTGAAGATGAGGGAGATAAGGGAGATGAGCAGGGAGGAGAAGCTCAAGAAGCTGAGGGAACTGGAGCTTGAACTTCTCAAGCTCAGAACTATCGTGAGGAGCGGCGGTGCAGTGGAAAACCCGGGGAGAATTAACCTCATCAGAAAGGATATCGCAAGGTTGAAGACAGCATTATGCGAGGAAGGCTACAGGGTGTAGAAGTGATAGCGAGGGACTGGATTGGCCTGATGGTGGAAGTTGTTGAGAGCCCAAATGAAAATGAAGTAGGGATAAAGGGAGAAGTGGTTGATGAGACACAAAACACGCTCAAAATAATGACTGAAAAAGGTTTAAAAGTCGTGGCGAAGAGTGATAGAACCTTCAGAGTGTGGTATAAGTGTAAAATCATGAGGATAAAGGGTGACCTGATAAATTTCAGACCGGAGGATAGGATAAAGAGGGGGTTGATGCTGCTTAAAAGAGCCAAAGGTGTGTGGATATGAGGGATATTGGTATTGACGTGAAACCTCCTGAAAGGGAATGTGAGGATAAAAACTGTCCGTTTCACGGAACGCTTTCGGTGAGGGGGCAGTTGCTTCGCGGTAAGGTGGTTAAGACCTACGGAAAAACTGCAGTGATTGAAAGAGAGCTTATCAGATACGTTCCAAAGTTTGAGAGGTACATGAAGAAGAGATCCAAGCTTCACGCTCATAATCCCGAATGCATCAGAGCAAAACCGGGAGATATAGTTACGATTGGCGAGTGCAGACCGATTAGCAAGACTAAAAGCTTCGTTATTTTGGAGGTGGTAGGCAATGAAGGCAGTAAGAGCTAACATTCCAAGGGCTTTGCCAACAGGAGCGAGGCTTGTTTGTGCAGACAACACTGGTGCGAGAGAACTTGAGATTATAGCGGTTAAGGGCTACAAGGGTGTGAGGAGAAGATATCCCGCAGCTGGTGTTGGGGACATAGTTGTTGTCACGGTTAAGAAAGGCACTCCCGAAATCAGGAAGCAGGTGCATTATGCGGTTATTATCAGGCAGAGAAAGGAGTACCGCCGCCCGGATGGGACGAGAGTGAAGTTCGAAGACAATGCGGCAGTTATAACAAATGATAGAGGAGAACCGAGAGGTTCTGAAATCAGAGGGGCTGTCGCAAGAGAGGCTGCGGAGCGCTTCGCGAAGATAGGTACAATCGCATCCGTTATAGTGTGAGGTGATAAAAATGGCTGTTCCAAAGTCAAAGCAACCGAGGAAGCAGAGAAGATGGCTTTACAAGACGTCAAAGCTTCATGAGAGACACAGACTTCTTCACGCCACACTTTCAAAAGACCTCAGAAAGAAATACGGGAAAAGGGCGATAAGGGTCAGAAAGGGAGACAAGGTTAGAATTATGCGCGGACAGTTTGCAGGCCACGAGGGAAGGGTGCTTGAGGTTGACATGAAGAGGTGTAAGATTACGGTTGACGGTGCCACGGTTACGAAGTCCGATGGGACTGAAGTTGCCGTCCCAATTCATCCGTCAAATGTCATGATCATAGACCTCGGTGAAATTGACGAGGTCAGAAAGAAAATACTTGAGAGGTGATTGAGTTGCATCAGAAGAGACTTTCGGCTCCAAAAACATACAAAATACCGAGAAAGGTTTCAAAATGGATTGTAAAGCCATCACCTGGCCCACACAACAAAGAGGCGATCCCACTGCTTGTACTTGTTAGAGACTTCCTTGAGCTGGCCGATACTGGGAGAGAGGCGAGAAGGATAATCTCATCCGGCGAGATTCTCGTTGATGGAATTGTGAGGAAGGACTACAAATTCCCTGTAGGTCTTTTCGACGTCATTACGATTCCGAAGTTAGAAAAAAGTTACAGAATTCTCTTTGACGAGAAGGGAAGATACGTTCCCAAGGAGGTTGAAGATGCGAACCTCAAGCTTTACAAGATAACCAACAAGACTCTTGTGAGGGGCGGAAAAGTTCAGCTCAACCTTTTCGATGGCACAAACATCCTTGGCAGTAACGAGTACAAGACTAAAGATAGCATTCTTCTAAGGATCCCCGAAAAGGAGGTCGTTGACCACCTGAAGTTTGAAGAGGGTGCTCTCGTGATGATTACAGGTGGGACTCACGCCGGAGAAATCGGCAGACTCAAGGAGTACAAGATAGTGAGAAGCTCAGCTCCCAACTTAGTGACGGTAGAGGGTGAAGAGAGGGACATTACGACGATTGAAGATTACGTGTTCGTGGTGGGTAAGAAGGACAGCAGCAAGCCCGTGATTGACCTGGGGGTGTAAGTAATGCAGGCAGTCGAAGTTGAAAGGAAAGGGAAAGAGATGAAGGAGAACCCAATGAAAGAGGTTGTGCTGGATAAAGTTGTCATCAACATCGGCGTTGGAGAGAGCGGAGAGAGGCACAAAAAAGCCTACAGCCTTTTAGAGGAACTTGTAGGTCAGAGACCCGCAATAACTTATGCTAAAATGACGATCAAAAACTTTGGGATTAGAAAAGGTGAAGCGATTGGAGTTAAAGTTACTCTGCGCGGTGAGAAGGCGCTTAAGTTCCTTAAGGATGCGCTCACGGTAAAAGAGAACAGATTGAGCAGAAAGTCGATTGGCGATGGTTACTTTGCATTTGGTATCGCCGAGCATATTGACCTGCCGGGAGTTGATTACGACCCTGATATCGGCATTTTCGGCATGGACATATGTGTATCTCTCAAAAGAAGAGGTTACAGAGTTGCGAGAAGAAGGAGAAAAAAGTCGAAGATCGCATCATCACACAGAGTGACTAAAGATGATACAATCCGCTGGCTTGAGTCTCTGGGGGTGATTGTAGAATGAAGAAAGAGAGAACGAAGGTTTTTGGTAGAGGAGCAAATGAGTGCAGGAGATGTGGAAGGAGGAGAGGATTGATCAGAAGGTACGGTCTATACCTCTGCAGACAGTGCTTTAGAGAAGTTGCTGCTGAACTCGGGTTTAAAAAGTACTGGTGATGGTTATGAGCGTCGATACGCTGTCTAATGCAATGATAGCAATAAAGAACGCTGAAATGGTCGGTAAAAAGAAGTGTGAAATAAAGCCCGCTTCGAAGCTCATCGGTAACGTGCTTAAAGTCATGAAAGATTACGGATACATAAAAGGCTTTGAGTACGTTGAAAACCATAGAGGAGGTAAGTTCATTGTTGAGCTTTCAGGAAACATCAACGATTGCGGAGCTATCAGGCCGAGATTCTCGTCGTCAGTTACAGAATACGAGATGTACGAGAAAAGATACCTCCCCGCAAGAGATTTCGGAATTCTGATAGTCTCAACTACAAAAGGTGTTATGTCCCAGAAAGATGCGAGAAAAATGAGACTAGGGGGTGTTCTCCTTGCTTACGTCTACTGAGGTTTACGAGGAAAGAGTTGTTGAGGTGCCAGAGGATGTACAGATAACCATAGAGGGCGATAGCTTTAGAGGATACATATTGAAGGCCGTTGGGCCAAAGGGGGAGAACACGAAATATCTGAAGTACAGAGGAGTTTTCATTGAGGCTGAAGACGGAAAAGTGAGAGTTTACACAACCTCTCCAAAGAAAAAACACAAGGCGATTGTTGGAACCTTTGCAGGACACATTGAAAACCTCATAACTGGCGTTAAAGACGGTTTCGAGTACCATTTGAAAGTTGTTTATGCTCACTTCCCGATCAAGGTCAGGGTTGAGGGTAATGAGGTCGTAATTGAGAACTTCATTGGTGAGAAACATCCAAGAAGGGCAAAGATAGTCGGAAGGGCACAGGTTGAAGTGAGAGGTCAGGACATTTACGTGAGAGGAGTAGACATAGAGGAGTGCGGTCAAACTGCAGCAAACCTCGAACAGGCGACGAAAATTAAGAGAAGGGACCCGCGTGTTTTCCAGGACGGGATCTACATCGTCAAGAAGCCCTGAGGTGATCATGATGGAGCAGAAAAGACTTCTTAAGGTTAGGAGAAGACAGAAAGCAAGAAAGCCAGAGTTCAGAAGGTACTGCTGGAACAAGAAGTTAAGGCTGAGAAACAAAAGCTGGAGAAGGCCGAGAGGTCTGTTCAACAAGCTGAGAAGAAGATATGGCGGTAAGTGGAGTGGCAGAATTCCGGTAAACGTTGGATTCGGCTCTCCAAAAGCGGTGAGAGGTTTGCATCCGAGCGGTTATGAGGAGGTTCTTGTCTATAATCCTGCAGACTTGGACAAAATTGACAAAGAAAGGCAGGCGGTAAGGATCGCCTCATGTGTTGGAATGAAGAAGAGGTTAGCGATTGAGGATAAAGCAAAGGAACTGGGAATTAAAGTTCTCAACCCTGCAGGGTGATGGCTATGGATTTGAGATTGCAGCGCAGACTTGCGGCATCTGTACTGAAGTGCGGAGAGAACAGGGTATGGTTCGATCCTACAGCACTGGAAGATATCGCAACAGCAGCTACGAAGCAGGATATAAGGGAACTGATCGAGCAGGGTGTTATAAAGAGAAAACCCATAAATGGTGTTAGCAGGGCGAGAATAAACAAAAAGAAGCTTCAGAAGAAGAAAGGGAGAAGAAGAGGTCACGGTAGCAGAAAGGGGGCCAAGGGGGCAAGAATGGCAAGGAAGAGAATGTGGATTCTCAGAATAAGGGCTCTAAGAAAGGTGCTGAGGCAGATGAAAGCCGAGGGTGTTATTGACAGAGCAACGTACAGACTACTCTACAGAAAGGCTAAGGGTGGAGAATTCAGGAGCGTTGCTCATCTTAAGAGTTATGTTGAGCAGATGAAGAGGTGATGAAATTGGCAAGAGGTCCGAGATACAAGGTTCCCCTAAGAAGAAGAAGGGAAGGTAAGACGAATTACAGGAAGAGGTTAAAGCTCCTCCTTTCAAGGAAGCCGAGGTTAGTGGTTAGAATCACCAACAGGAGAGTTATTGCCCAGATTGTAGAATACGCTCCTGAGGGGGACAAAGTGGTGGTGGGGGTCGATTCAACGATGCTGAGAGATTATGGCTGGAAGGGTGATTTGAACAACACGCCTGCGGCCTTCCTCACGGGCATCCTAATTGCCAAGAAAGCTCTTCAGAAGGGAGTCAATGAGGCTGTTCTGGACATCGGCCTCCACACGCCAACGAGGGGGTCAAGGGTTTTTGCGGTGTTGAGAGGTGCTGTTGAAGGGGGACTTAAGATTCCCCACAGCGAAGAAGTTCTTCCGGATGATTCAAGAGTTAGAGGTGAGCACATCGCAGCTTACTATGAAATGAAACCCGAAATGTTTGGTGAATATGAGAAGAGAGGATTGAAGCCCTCAGATCTTCCTGCTCACGTTGATGAAGTTAAGGAGAAGCTGATGGTGATATCGTGACCGAGGACTGGGTGCCAAGAACAAAACTCGGGAGACTGGTTGCGGACGGAAAAATAAAGACCATGGATGAGGCCCTTGCGAGCAACCTTCCTCTCAAGGAGCCCGAAATAGTTGATGTGCTCCTTCCAGATTTGGAGGATGACGTTCTGGAGATTACCATGGTTCAGAGGATGACCGACAGCGGAAGGAGGACGAAGTTCAGAGTTACCGCTGTGGTCGGCAACAGAAACGGTTACGTTGGAGTTGGAACAGGAAAAGCTTCTCAAGTTGCTCCGGCAATTCAGAAGGCTATCAACAACGCTAAGCTCAACATCTTCAAGGTTCAGAGAGGCTGCGGCTCATGGGAGTGCGGGTGCGGTGGAGACCACTCACTTCCATTTAAAGTGACCGGAACAAGTGGAAGTGTCAGGGTTACACTGATTCCAGGACCAAAGGGTCTCGGAATTGTGGCTGGAGACGTGGCAAAGAGGGTTATAGAGCTTGCTGGAGTCAAGGATGTCTGGAGCTTTACCAAGGGGCAGACCAAGACGACCGTAAACTTTGCAAAGGCGACCTATGAAGCTTTGAAGAAGACAATGTACATAAAGAGGTGATCGAAGATGTTTGCAGTTGTTAGGATGAGGGGGACAGTTGATGTGCATCGCAAGATAAAGGAAACGCTGAAAATGCTCAGGTTACACAGGAAATACCACTGCGTTGTTGTTCCAGACACACCTTCCTACAGAGGAATGCTCCAGGTTGTTAAGGATTACGTTGCGTTTGGCGAGATCAACGCAGAGACTCTTGCACTGCTTCTTAGGTTGAGAGGAAGGCTTACTGGAGACAGGAAGCTGACGGATGAGTACGTAAAGGAAAAAACTGGTTACGAGACTATTGAGGACTTCGCAAAAGCCGTTGTCGAGGGGAAGGCAAGCCTCAAGGACTTGCCGGACTTGAAGCCAGTGTTCAGGTTGCACCCACCGAGAAAGGGGATAAAAAACATTAAATGGCACTATCCGAGAGGCAATTTGGGTTACCATGGTGAAGACATAAACAAATTGCTTTACAAGATGAGGTGAGTCTATGCCAAAGAAGAAAGTTAAGAAGTTCCGTGGATCAAGAACATTCGGCTGGGGAAGCCACAAGAAGAGAAGGGGAAGGGGCAGCAGAGGAGGAGCTGGTAATGCAGGTGTTCACAAGCACAAGTACCTCAAATTCATCAAACTCGCAAAGAAGGGGGAGTACCAGTTTGGCAAGCATGGGTTTACTAGGCCTAAGGTACTCACAAAAGAGTATCCTAACGCTCAGGCAGTAAGAGAGACTCTCAGGTGGCTCAAAAAAGAAGGAAGGCTCGACGACTACACCTACCGCTTCCTTTACTCAAGGCCCGAGCTAAATGCCGGTGAACTTGATGAAATCATCGACAGACTTGCGAGTCTCGGTCTGGCAGAAAAGGATGGGGATGTCTACAAAATTGACCTGACTGAACTCGGATACTCCAAGCTCCTTGGTAGCGGAAAAGTTACGAGGAAAATCGAGGTTAGAGTTTTTGAGGCCACACCTAAAGCTGTGGAGAAGATTGAAGCTGCCGACGGTAAGGTGATTGCCGAGTAAAGGGGTTGGTCGAATTGGACTCAATGATAAGAGCCCTACAACCTTATTTTGAACGTATTCCCAGTGTTGAGAGACCAAAGGGTCATGTCCACTTCAGAGAGAAATTTGCTTGGACTGTGGCCATACTTCTCCTGTACTTCATCCTCTCAAACGTTCCCGTTTTTGGACTGTCGCCAGAATCCATAGATATTTTTGCTGCATACAGAGCTCTTTTTGCTGGTGCTACGGGCTCTATTATAGCCCTAGGTATAGGGCCAATCGTTACAGCCTCAATCATACTTCAGCTTCTCGTCGGAGCGGGAATAATACGTCTTGATTTAGCCAATCCCGAAGATAGGGCTGCATATCAGGACTTCCAGCGCTTCCTCGTATTTGTGATGATAGCCGCTGAGGCTCTTCCTCAAGTTGCCGGAGGACTTTTAAAGCCAGACTTAAACCTCGCAGCCCAGCTTGGCGTTCCACCCGGCTTAATATCTTTCCTGATATTCATCCAGCTCTTCATAGGTGGAGTTCTTATCGTTTATATGGATGAGGTTGTTTCCAAGTGGGGTATTGGGAGTGGTGTCTCGCTCTTCATCCTGGCTGGAATAGCTCAATCCATCGTTGTAGGACTTTTCAACTGGGTCATCCCGCCGAACTCAAAGATACCGGCAGGAATTATACCAAGGTGGATATGGATAGTTCAGAACTACCCGCTCGATCAGCTTTTCACCGGAAGCGGTCTTGCATTCCTGTTCATCCAAGGAGGAATTCTGGCTTTGATAACCACTGCTATAATAATCCTACTCGTTGTATTCTTTGAGGGGACGAGAGTTGAAATCCCGCTCGCCCATGCAATGGCGAGAGGTGCGAGGGGTAGATTTCCAATAAAGCTCATTTACGCCAGCGTTTTGCCCATGATCTTCGTCAGAGCTTTGCAGGCGAACATCGTAGCTTTTGGTCAGATTTTGCACGCAAGGGGGATAACAATTTTCGGTGAATTTGTTAATGGCAAAGCTGTCAGCGGGTTGATGTTCTTCCTGCAGCCAATAAGAAGTCCATACGACTGGGTGCCAGCGCTGTTCAAATCTCAAGGGGCTGCATTTGCATCGATTCCAGACTGGATGATAATTCTGCACCTCATCGTTGATGCCACAATACTTATTGCGGGTGGCATACTCTTTGCCTGGTTCTGGGTCGAGACAAGCGGAATGGACGCAAGAACCGTCGCATCTCAGATAGCCAAGTCGGGAATGCAGGTCCCGGGATTCAGGAAGTCCCCTCAAGTCCTTGAGAGAGTTCTCTCAAGATACATCCCAAAGGTTACAGTTCTTGGCGGAGCAATAATCGGCATCCTGACACTCATCGCGAACATGCTCGGGACAATTGGAAATGTGAGCGGTACAGGATTGCTGCTGGCAGTCAGCATCGCATACAGATTCTACGAAGACTTGGCGAAAGAGCGGCTTACCGAAATGCACCCGCTCATCAGAAGGATGCTCGGTGAAGAAGTATGAAGCGCGTGATTTCAAGGTTCATAATGATACTTGGAGCCCTCCTTTTTGTTGGAATAATATTCAGCAGGGACTTTCGCCTTGAACTTGGACTGATTGTAGAGTCGGTAATGTTTCCTTTCTCTTCATATCCATTCCACATCGTTATCCTGATAATGTCCATTCTCACCGGCATGTATTCTAACCTCATTCAGAAGTACACCATAAACCACAGAAGACTGAAAGAACTGCAGGAGATTATGAGGGAGTACCAAAAGGAGTACATGGAAGCTACGAAGCAGAAAAACCAGTTCAAGCTGAAGCAGCTTGAAGAAAAAAAGCAGGAAATTCAGCAGCTTCAGAGTGAAATGATGTCGATGCAGTTCAAGCCTATGTTCTACACCTTTGTCGTTACTATACCAATTTTTGCCTGGCTCTGGGAGAAAGCATCAGCAAGCTATGAGCTTATAACCGGAACAACAAACTACGGTAACCTTACTACAAAGCTTCCCGAAACTTTTTTGAAAACCCTTAATCCAGACCTGTATACCGTAAACTCACCGTTTTTAGGTCAGATTCACGTCGTTACGCCGGTTCTGATTTTCCCCTGGTGGCTTTTCTGGTATCTGCTCTGCTCGATAACCTTTGGTCAGGTCATAAAAAAGATCTTGAAGGTCGGTGTTTGATATGAAAATAACCATTTCTGGACCTCCTGGAAGTGGTACAACGACTGTTGCAAAAATTGTTGCTCAAAAGCTTGGGTTAAAGCTCATTTCTGCCGGAGATGTTTTCAGACAGTTGGCAGCAAAAAAAGGGATGACGGTTGAAGAATTCAGTCGGTACGCAGAGGAGAACCCGGAGATTGACAATCTCATAGACCAGACTCAAAAAGAGATGGCGGAGAAGGAGAAAGACGTCGTAGTGGAGGGTAGACTCTCAGGCTGGTTCGTTAAAAACGCTGACCTCAAAGTCTGGATTTTTGCCGATCCTGAAATAAGGTATTCGAGGATAGCGAAGAGAGAGGGAAAAGATTTAGCAGCTGTAAGGCAGGAAACGAAGTTGAGAGAAGAGCTCGAAAAGAGGCGATACTGGAAATTCTACAGCATTGACATAGACAACTGGACGATTTACGATTTAATAATAAATTCGGGAAGCTTTGATGCAGAAGGAGTTGCAGATTTAATACTCAAAGCTGTAGAAGTTAAAAAATTAAAGTTGATCGAAAGTGATGACTCTGAGTGATGTGGGAACTTTAACAACGCTTCCAAGTCTGACTCCGACAATGTAATCAAACTCCTTTTTCGCTGCAAGGTCAATAAGCCTCTGCGTTATAATTCCATCAAACACTATTGCGCTGCCCTTCATATTGTTCGTTTTCAAAATCTTTACGAGATCTCTTACAGGAACCTCCTTTATGAGGTTCAAGTTCCTGTCAAGAACTCTTGCAGCCAGCCTGCCCTTCACAGACTCCGTGTGCTTCCTGAGGACGTCAGAAATGCCCTCCTTTGGTTTTTCTACCGTTTTCTCCTTCTCCCTGCCCTCTCTTACCTCCTTTTTCAGTACGTGAAGCTGCTCAACCGGCACCTTGTTTCTGAGGGACTTCAGTATCTCCTTCTGAGTCAACTCCTCAACCTCCTTTCCTTCTGGCGCTCTTGCTACGTAGTCAACCTCAGCAACCTGCAGCAACTCTTTCAGAATGAGGTCTCCACCCCTGTCTCCATCGAGAAATGCCGTAACAGTCTTTTTCTTGCTCAGTTCTACGATAGTTTTTGGAATGTTCGTTCCCTCCACTGCAATCACGTTCTTGATTCCATGCCTCAGCAAGTTCAGCACGTCAGCCCTCCCTTCAACAACGATTATCGCATCTGATTCATCAATCGCCGGGCCTGCCGGAAGCTTTTCCTCTCCGTACTCAACAATCTCGTCAGCCCTTATCGCCTGCCTTACAATTTCAACTATTCTCTCCGATTCAATTTCTGGTTCTTCAAAGTGCTCCCTGAGGATATCCATTGCCCTCTCCACTATTTTCTTTCTCTTGCTTGCCCTCACATCTTCGATTTTAAGCACTTTAATCCTTGCAGAGCATGGTCCAACTCGCTCAATCGTTTCAAGCGCGGCAGCGAGTATGGCAGTCTCGACCTTATCGAGGCTCGATGGTACCTTTATTTCCCCAGCGCTTCTTCCTCCCTTGCTCTCTATCTTCACCTCAATTCTTCCTATTCTGCCCGTCTTCTGCAGCTCTCTCAGATCCAAGTCTCCACCCAGCAACCCCTCTGTTTGACCAAATATAGCCCCCACTACGTCAGGACGCTCGACAACACCTTCTGCTTCTATTTCAGCATGAATTAAGTATTTCGTAGTGTCATTAGCTTTCATTGTTACCATACCTCCTTTAATGTCGGATGACATCCAGTAAAAATTCCTGTTCGGCCTTATATATAGTTATTGCAACACCATCAGGTCGAGTTTAGAATACTGTTTATAAGCTCAACAACTTCCCTCCTCGTAAACGGTTTCTTAAGGATGTGATCAGCTCCAGCATCCAAGACCTTCTCTCCTTTAGAACTTGCGTAAGCTGTAATGGCAATTATTTTTGCCTCAGGGTCAATTTTCTTGATTTCAGACGTGGCCTCAATACCATTCATAAGAGGCATCATGATGTCCATCAGCACGACGTGGGGCTTTTCTTTCTTGTATAGCTCAACAGCTTCCCTCCCATTTGAAGCTTCAATCACCCTGTAATCTTTAAGCATTATTTTGAGGATTTCTCTCATGGCAACTTCATCATCAACGACCATAATCTTGATCATTCTCCACACCTGTAAAAATTAGGCCTGAGGAATTTAAAAACTTAGCCATTCCTATAACCTTTTTGTAGCGAGGCGATGTTGACTCCTTGTGAAAACAGCAGTGATTCCGGTGTACAAAAATGCTGAGCTTCTTGAAAAGAACGTCAGACGGCTGAAAAAGGAAGGTTTTGATATAATTCTCGCTGCTGACGAGCCAGACGAGGAAGTTATGGAGGTGGTGAGAAAGTACAATATCAGGGCTACGGTAAGCGAAAAGAGGAGGGGAAAATGGAGAGCTTTGAATGACGCTGCGAGAATGGCCAATGGTGAGTTTCTGCTTTTCCTGGATTCGGACACGGTGATCAGCAACCTTTCCGGTCTAGACGGGGCGGATGTTGTTGAGGTCGTAAAGGAGGTCAGGGGAAAAGGGCTGCTTGAGAAACTTGTTGCTGTGGACTACCTTGTTATGGCGATGTGTGCCAAGCTGGCATCAAAGTTTGGCTCGTGCCTCGGAGTCAACGGTGCGGCTTTTTTGATAAAAAAGCGAGTTTTTGAGGAATTGGGTGGATTCAGAGGTAAGGTGAACGAGGACACAGAACTTGGTGTGAGGGCTGCGTTGAAAGGATACAGGTTTGCAGTGTGCGGAAAGGCCTTCACAGCACCCCCAAAAACCATTGGGGAGTGGTTCAGGCAGAGGGAGAGGTGGAGTATCGGTGGAGCGGAGGTTTTCGTTGAAAACATCTCCGCAATCCTCCTGCGACCCCGTTTGTGGGTGCCGTATCTGGTGCTTTTCTACCCGGCAATTTTCGGTTTGATGGTGTCATTGCTTTTCACGGAAAGCCACATCACAAAACTTCTTTACCTAATACTACCTTTCTTAGCCCTGCTTTCACCAAAAATCGCTTCGGTAACGATACTGGCCTTTTACGAGATTGAGAACCTGAGAAATTTGATTGCAGGACTTGCATCTTTCACTGCTTGGTCAGTTATAATTCTTTTCGCATCCAAATCGCTTGACTACAGGATAGACCTGAAAGTCCTGCCTATCTATTACTTCATTTACTCCCCTCTCTGGACGATAATTTGCCTTCTATCACTTCTGAGAGTCGTGTTTGCGAAAATCAGGGGTAGAAAAATAGAGTTGAAAGACTGGGTTGTTTAGAATTAACCCCTCAAACTCTTTGTGGCTTCAGCAACCTCTACAATTCTCTTCGCTAGAGCTTTCGCAGAGTTAATTGCAATTTCATCCTTCTTTACGCTTCTCCATCCTGCATCTCCCTGAATCACACCTACAGGGAAACTTCCGGTGGTTATGGGGTTCTCAGCTATTGAGACTGGAAGCATTGCCTGACCGAGTGCGTAAACAATGAGGCTCATCGCTGCATACTCAGCCCCTCCGTGCCTTAGACCAGAGGTTAACACTGGGGCAAAAACTCTGTTTCTCAGCTTGTAGTTTCCCATCCTCGCCATTCTGCTTCTGTCGATTAAGTTTTTCACAATTCCCGGTACATTTCCGAAGTAGGTCGGAACACCTATAACAATCGCATCCGCTTCCTGCATTTTCTCAAGAACCTTGTAGATGTCGTCTTTCTGGCTGCACTCTCCTTTGAGACAGGCGTCACAGCCCTTGCACTCTCTAATCTCGTAATCCTTCAGGTGGATTATCTCCGCCTCATGACCGAGTTTCCTAACCTCTTCCGCAATCACTTCAAGCAAAAAGAGAGTGTTTCTCTTGTTCGGACTTCCATTTATTGCCAGCAGTTTCATAGAAGCGATAAAAGTAGAAACTATTTAACCTTTTTTAAAGTGAGGAAACGATTTCTATCGAGTACCTTATCCCCTCTTTCAGCGCCTCAACATCATCCTTCAACCCCACCTCAAGCTTGAAGCTGTCAATATCGAAGCAGCATCTGTAGATTTCTTCAATTTCTTCTTCATTCAGCATCTTTCCCGACCTGTTTTTCGCCGAAATCAGCTCGAAAAAGAGGTCGTTCATACTGTTGTAATCCATCGCTTTCTGGTCTTCAACCCACTCTTCAGGACTCCACTCCCTTTCTTCTTCATGTCCGAGACAGAAGTCCTCCTTCAGCAGATAATAGTGCACCTCTTCCCCAGTCCTAACCCTTGCAAGCGGGTAGAGTCTGCACGGAGTGGGGCGGTAAGCATAGATGCTGCAACCCCTGTCAGTTACGAATGGACACCTTCCATCCACCATCTTTAACACAACAACTGGCAGTCCTGTCGCGATGCCCACGTGTCTTGAAGTATATTTTTCCAGAAATTCTGTTGTTGTAATCCCCAGCCCTCTTGCCATCCTTAGGACATCGTAGGGTGTTAGGGCAAGGTTCAGATTTTTACAGCATTCGTTAAAACACTTTATTCCAGGATAACACGCAAAGGTGAATCTATCAACAGGTTCGAGCTCTTGCATGGTAAAAGATAAAATTATAGCCCGACAAAGTCTTCAGGCTTTGGCATTTCAAGCTTCAGGCCCTTCCTTTTTCTCACTTCCATCACGAATTCCTCGAAAAGGTTCTGCGGGACGAGTTCAAATCCCGCATGCTCGGTGCTCCAGATTGCCTTTCCGGAAGTTGCACCTCTTATTGCTCCAGCAAACCCAAACATCTCCTTAACTGGGGCTTTTGCGATTATCGTTACCATGTCACCTTCTGTTTTCATTTCGAGTATCTGTCCTCTCCTGCCCTGAATCTCCCTCGTAACGTTTCCAAGCATGTCCTGCGGGACTGTGATGAATATCTTCTGGTACGGTTCAAGCAGTGCTGGCTTTGCCTGCAGCATCGCTGCAAAAATTGCTGACCTTACCGCTGGAATTACCTGTGCTGGTCCTCTGTGCACAGCATCCTCGTGCAGCTTACAGTCGACAAGCTTCACCTTTATTCCCATGCACGGTTCTCTTGCAATCGGCCCAGCCCTCATAGCCTCCCTGAACCCCTCAAGGATCAGCTCCATAGTCTCGTTGAGGTACTGGATACCCTTCGTGACGTCACAGAAGAGGTTTCCTTCATAGTACTCTTCAGCTCCCGCAGCTTCCTCGCTTGTGAGCCCAGCTTCCTGTAAAATTCTCCTCCTTTCTTTCTTGTCCATTTTCATGTCAACTACGCCCTCTTTAAATAGCTGGATTACCTTTTCTGGTAGAGGTTCAACGACGATGTAGAACCTGTTGTGCTTGTTCGGTGATTTGCCCTCAACAACAGGTGAAGTATCAGTGACGGTCTCTCTGAACACAACAATCGGCGGAGAGGTAATTACATCAAGCTTGTAGTCTCTCCTGATTTTCTCAACCTTAACCTCCAGATGCAACTCACCCATTCCGCTTATTAGATGCTCTCCAGTTTCCTCGTTCAGAGTTACCTGAAGTGTTGGATCCTCTTTCGCGAGCTTCCTCAGCACCTCAATAAGTTTCGGCAGATCCCTTGGGTTTTTGGCCTCGATTGCCATCGTCACAACGGGCTCGCTGTAGTGCTTTATGCTCTCGAAAGGTGTCAGATCCTCAACTGTAGTGCACGTTGAACCCGCAACAGCGTCCTTAAGTCCTACAACTGCAACAATGTTACCCGCAGGAATTTCCTCGACTTCAACTCTTCTTGGCCCCATATAAAGGCCAACTGTCTGGATTCTGTTCTTCGCCTTTCTGTCGACTATGTAAAGCTCCATACCCGGTCTTATGGTTCCGCTGTAAAGTCTCCCGACGGCAATCTCACCCGCCTGAGGCTCAACAACGATTTTGGTGATCATTAACGCAACTGGCCCATTCGGGTCGCAGTTTACCATCGCATTTCCCACTTCGCTGTTGATATCTCCCTTCCAGATTACGGCTATTCTCTCCTTCTGAGCCTGTATTGGTGACGGCAGATGCCTTATAACCATATCTAGGACGACCTGATAAAGAGGACTCTTCTTTGCCAGCTCCTTAACCTTACCCTCCTTAAGGTGTTCGTAAACCTCCTTAAAACCGATACCTGTCTTCTTCTGTGATGGCACGCTTACAGCCCAGTTGTAAAGTGCAGAACCGAACGCTGCGCTTCCATTGGCAACATCTATCCTCCACTCTGAGTACTTGTCTGGCTTCATCGCTTTTATGAGCTTGTTGACTTCAGTAATGACTTTTACCAGCCTCTCCTGCATCTGCTGTGGTGTGAGTTCAAGCTCCTTTATGAGCCTGTCTACCTTGTTGACGAATAAGACTGGCTTAACGTTCTCCTTCAACGCCTGTCTCAAAACGGTCTCGGTCTGGGGCATCACTCCTTCAACAGCGTCAACGACCACAATGACACCATCAACAGCTCTCATCGCTCTCGTCACGTCTCCTCCAAAGTCCACGTGTCCTGGAGTGTCTATCAGGTTGATGAGGTAGTCTTCTCCCTCATACTCGTGAACCATCGAAACGTTTGCTGCGTTGATTGTAATCCCTCTCTCCTGCTCCTGCTCGTCGAAATCAAGATAAAGCTGCTGCCCTGCAAGTTCCTCGCTGATCATTCCCGCTCCTGCGAGAAGATTGTCACTCAGAGTCGTTTTACCGTGATCGATGTGGGCAACAATCCCTATGTTCCTTATGAACTCCGGTTTCCACATTAACTCTTTAATCTTGTCAACTTTCTTTGCTCTCGCCACTGAAATCACCTCGCTGACTTAGCCACTCTCTCAACTTCTTCCTTCTTGGCAATAGCATAGCTCCTGCTTTCATTATTTGCAGCAGCGATAATCTCATCCGCCAGACACTGGGCTATATTTCTCTTTGATTTAAATGCCGCTCTTCTCGCCCCCTCAGCGATGTTTCTGAGAGCGACATCAACTCTCCTTGAGCTTGAGGTGTCAACAGCCTTGGGAACGGCTATGCCTCCATACTTAAGCCTTACAACCTCCTCCCTCGGCCCCGCATTGATAATCGCATCAACAAGAACTTGAATAGGGTTCTTCTTTGTCTTTTTCTCAATAATTTCAAAGGCCTCTTTAACGATGTTGTAGGCGAGAATCTTCTTTCCAGTATTGTGACCTTTTCTCATTACCTTGTTAATCAGTCTTTCAACGATGAAAACCTTTTGCTTAGCAAATGGAATATTTGCATGCCTTCCGTGGTTGTGCGGGACGTACTTCGGCTCAAGACAGATGTAGCTCTCCAGTGCCGGGTCGTTAATTTGTACTTCACTCGGATCGTATTTGCCGAAAACCAGAAGTTCCTCCTTTGTAAAACCGTATTTCATACCTTCACCTCAGCCTCTTCTCCTTTCTGCCCCTTACAAGCTCCTTGAGACTGGTGTCATTCACCTTGACTACTTTGTATCTCACTCCAGGAATGTCACCCATGCTCCTCCCCATCCTTCCTCCGATTTTCTCGACAATCACTTCATCGTGCTCGTCGATGAAGTTTATCGCTCCGTCCCCGGGACAGAAGGCCGTAATCTGCCTGCCGTTCTTAATTAGCTGAACCCTGACAGCCTTTCTAATGGCAGAGTTGGGCTGTCTGGCCTCAATTCCTATCTTCTCCAGAACTATTCCTCTCGCCATCGGTGCTCCTTCAAGCGGATCAGCTTTGGCAGCAAGACCAAGGACTCTTCTGACGAATCTCCTGTCACTCCACCTGAACTTCTTCCTGTTTTCCATGAGCTTTCTTGCTGCGAATAATCCTCTACCCATATTTCATCACCTTACTATTACATCCTCAATATCGTGATGCCTCTTAGCCAGTTCTTTGGCTTTATTAATGTTTTTACCACCTTTTCCAATCACTATTCCTTTTAAATCTGGACTTACACTAACTACTGCTATTTTCGCACCCTCTTTCTCCATTAATTTGACGTTGACCTTAATGGGTTTAAAAATATTGGCAATAAACTCCGCCGGGTCTTCTGAATGCTCAATGATTTCAATTCGCTTCCCTATTAACTCTCTCGCCCTTTCGACGTTAATGCCACCTTTGCCTATTGCAATGCCCATGTGTCCCCTTCTTACAACGAAAACCACCCTATCGTCGTAGACCAAGCAGTCCTTGACGCTCGCCCCCGTAAGATTTTCAAAAAGGGTTAGATATCTGATGCCATCTGCCGACAGTTTAACGCTCATGCCGAACCCCCCAAAAGGATTAGATTTCTTCCGTTATGGCCATGGCGGCAACGCTGAATGGTTTTCCGCAGAGTGCTCCCAGTTCCATGTTCGTTCCATCGTAAACAAGTATCTTGACATCGTAGCTTTTTATCTTCTCAAGCACCTCTTCTGGGCAGTTAGATGCCACAATGACTGCCTTCGCCTCTCCTCTCTGCAGTGATTTCAGAGTGCTCTTACTACCAAGCCTGTACCCTCCGCTTTTCAACACAGTCCTTATTATCGTCTCAACTTCTGTCATTTCTTACCCCCCATTTTCAAAACAAGTTCAACATCTCCAGTTCCGAGCTTTATGGGCTGCCCCACAATTATGTTTTCAGTTATTCCCTTCAAATGGTCTTCTTCACCTCTGATAGCAGCTTCAAGCAGGTTGTTGACCGTCATTTCGAAGGCAGCCCTCGCCAAAATGCTTTGCTTCTCGCCAGCAACACCATGCCTTCCGATCTGCCTCAACTCCCCGTCTGCAGTCATAACATCTGCCACCAGCATTATATGCCTTACATCAACCTCCAGGCCCTGCTCCTCAAGGGTGTCGAGGGCCTCCTTTATTATCGCATTTCTTGCCGCCTCTATTCCAAGCACCTCATATATCTCGTATATGTTGTTTGTGGTCGTTCGGGTGAAGTCTACACCCTTTACCTTCATTATTTTCTTCAAATTGGAGCCCTCAGTATATAACACATACTCATCATCCTCTTTCCTTATGATCACCCTCTTGATCTCCTTGAACCCCATCACAACCGTATCCTTAAGCTTCTCGAAGGCAGCCATGAGAGCCTTGTACGAAGGTTCGGTAATCTGGATTACAAGCCCCTCATTCGTCTCCTCCACTTCCACCTTAAGGGCTTTTTCAATCTTTTTCTTCAAATCTTCAACTGTGAGTCCCTTTCTCTCCAATGATTTCTTATCAGGTCTGACTAGTATCGTGAACCTCCTTATATCCACCTCAATATCTGCAACGTCCTTGACGTAGGTTGCTTCGATTCTATTGGCAACCTCTCTGGCCTTTTCCCTGTCCTTTGCATATTCAGGAAGGAGTCTGATTGTCATCATTGGCGTTGATGGGTTCTTCCTCACGTCAAGGATTTCTATCAGTCTCGGAAGACCGAGAGTGACATTTATCTCAGCAACACCAGCGTAGTGAAAAGTTCTCATCGTCATCTGAGTGCCAGGCTCTCCTATCGACTGGGCTGCAACTATTCCAGCAGCCTCACCGGGTTCCATAAGGTTTGCAAGATAGGTCTGAAAGCATTTCTCAATAACCTTCTTTGCTTCGGTTTTTTTCAAACCGTGCCTTTCAAGTTCCGCCTTTATCTCCTCTTTAACGGCTGGAGGAAAAGGGTAATCTTTCAACAATGAGTCGTAATTCACTTTGCTCATTTTTTCACCTCCCTGGCTATTTCCCTTATAATTCTCCTGACGTCAACGGGTTCCCCTCTGAAGCTCCTCATCGGATCAACTCCATCTTCGCCATATCTGAACTGCACCAAAGCCCCTGATGTCTGCTCCCTCACCGTTCCGTCATACTCAACTTTCAGATCCTGCAGAGCATTGATCATTCTCCTCTGAAGGTATCCCGACTGAGAGGTTCTGACGGCAGTATCAACCAAACCCTCTCTCCCACCTGCTGCGTGGAAGAAGAATTCGACAGGCGATAATCCCTTCTTGTAGCTGTTTTTGACAAATCCTCTTGCCTCAGCTCCAAGATCGCCTGGCTTAAAGTGGCTCAGAGTTCTGTTGGTGTAGGTGTAACCTCTGCTTATCCTCTCTCCTCTAACCGACTGCTGACCAATACAGGCGGCCATCTGGGTGAGGTTGAGCATCGAACCTCTCGCTCCGCTCACAGCCATGATAACTGCAGCGTTCTCCATACCGAGGTGTCTCTGGGCTATCTTTCCTGCCTTGTCTCTCGCTCTGCCGAGAGTCTGCATTATCCTCATTTCGAGAGTTTCTTCAATACTTCTTCCTGGCATTGGCTCCAAGTCTCCTCTCCTGTAGGCTTCTATCAATTTGTCAACTTCTTTCTCAGCTTCCTTGAGCACCTCCTTAATCTGCTCCACAGCCTCCGGTGGGATGTCCTCATCGTCAATTCCTATGGTAAAACCAAGCTTGCTGATCGTTCTGATTGCGAGGTGTGTCATGTCATCTATGAACTTCCTGGCCCTCTCCTTCCCATATTTCCTCGCGATTTCATCTATTATTATTCCTTTAAACGCTCCAACGGCCTTCTCATCAATCGTACCTTTTAGCAGCTTCCCGTTTTCTATGATTACATAAGCATCATACTCACATTCTGCTCCTTTACACTCCTCACAGCCCTGACAGATCTCTGCCTTAAACTCAAGTGTTATGTCTGGAAGAATGAAGCTGAAAATTTCCTTTCCAGTGTATTCATCCTGTACGGGGATTTCAGATATATCCAAACTTCTCAGAAGCTCCATCGCCTCCTCTCTCGTAAACTTCTTCTCACCTCTCGTGAGCAGGTAAAGACCACTGATGTGGTCGTGAATTCCACCGATGATCGGCCCTCCAAATCTTGGGGAAAGGATGTGCTCCTGAACTGCCATCAGAATCTTTGCCTCTGCCTGCGCCTCAAGGCTCTGCGGGACGTGTAGATTCATTTCATCCCCATCGAAGTCAGCGTTGTATGGTGGACAGACTGCAGGGTTAAGCCTGAAAGTCTTGTAAGGGAGAACTCTCACGTAGTGGGCCATGATGCTCATTCTGTGCAGTGAAGGTTGCCTGTTGAACAAGACAATGTCCCCATCCATCAACTGCCTCTCAACAATCCATCCCGGTTCAAGCTTTTCGGCAAGTTCCTCTTTGTTAGACTCAATAACCCTGATTCTCCTTCCATCTGGCCTAACTACGTAGTTTGCCCTTGGATGCTCAATTCTTAATACGAGTTCCCTCGCCATCTCAATGTTCTGGGGTGTTACGTAAATTGGAACGGTAAGCTCCTGGGCAATCTCTACCGGAACACCAACCTCACTGATGCTGAGACATGGATCTGGACTGATTACAGTTCTTGCTGAGAAGTTAACACGCTTTCCCGAAAGCGAACCTCTGAATCTTCCCTCCTTACCCTTCAAACGCTGAGCTAAGGTTTTTAGTGGCCTTCCACTGCGATGCCTTGCTGGAGGGATACCACTCACTTCATTGTCAATGTATGTCGTAACGTGATACTGCAAAAGCTCCCAGAGGTCTTCAAGTATCTGCTGCGGTGCACCAGCTTCTTTATTCTCCATGAACCTCTGGTTGATTCTGATTATGTCGACAAGCTTGTGTGTCAGATCGTCCTCGCTCCTCTGCCCCGTTTCGAGGATGATTGATGGCCTTACTGTAACCGGGGGAACCGGGAGAACTGTAAGAACGAACCACTCGGGACGGGTTGCCTTCGGGTTGAGACCAAATGCTGGCAGGTCTTCATCGGGAATCTTCTCCAGCCACTCCCTAACGTCCTTTGGAGTTAGCCTGTGCTCTCCAAGGTAGAAAAACGTTGGTTTGTCGAATTTGACTTCAATCTGCTCTGCACCGCAGTGTGGGCATTTCTTCGCAGCTTTTGTTAGCCTGAAAACCTCTTTAACAACCTCTTCGTAGCTTTGATTTAGCTCCTTTCTCCTCTCAATTTCGGCTATGAACTTATCCCTCCTCTCGTCTTTAAGCAGAATTCTGCCGCACTCATGACATGTTCCGTTCAGCAGTCTTGCAATCATCTTTGCATAACCGACATGTATTACTGGTGCTGCAAGCTCAATGTGGCCGAAGTGTCCCGGACATTCTCCAGCCTTACCTCCGCAGGTCTTGCATCTCAGACCCGGATCTATTACGCCAAGTCTGGTGTCCATCAACCCTCCATCGATCGGAAAGCCGTCATCGTCATACGTCTCGGGAGTGATAATCTTCACAACGCTCATTTTCCTTATCTCTTGAGGAGAAAGAACCTCAAATCTGATTGCAGAAATCCTTTTTGGGACCATTTCACTTCACCTCACGCCTTATCTCCGAGAATTATTCTTGGAGCGATCATCATTGATTTTAACTCATCAAGAAGAAGCTTGAAGGCATAGCTCATCTCCACTTTATGTATGTTGCTCTCGTCATCGCAAACGTGGCAGTAGGCAGTGTTTCTCCTGTAATCGTAGGTGGCTAAATGCCCGCAGTTTCCGCAAACCCAAACCTCAACCTTGTCTGACTCCTCAAGCAACCTGTCCTTAAGCAGCAAAGCAGCACCATGGCCGATGAGAACATCCCTTTCCATCTCTCCAAATCTGAGACCGCCTTTTCTTGCTCTCCCCTCCGTTGGCTGCCTAGTGAGAACTTGCACTGGCCCACGGCTTCTCGCGTGAATCTTGCTCGAAACCATGTGGTAGAGTTTCTGATAGTAAATGACCCCCACAAAGATATCTACAAGGTACCTTCTGCCGGTAATTCCATCATACATGACTTCTTTGCCTGTGTGACTGAATCCGTACTTTTTAAGAGTCTCTCTCAAATCTTCCTCCTTTTCACCGTGGAAGACTGTGCCGTCAATTCTTCTTCCTTCTAAACAACCAACCTTTCCTCCGATCATCTCTAAAACGTGTCCAACTGTCATTCTTGAGGGGATGGCATGGGGGTTTATTATCAAATCGGGAACGATTCCAGATTCGGTGAAGGGCATGTCTTCTTCAGGTACAAGCAGACCTACAACCCCTTTCTGCCCGTGCCTTGAAGCAAACTTATCACCAAGCTCGGGAATTCTCAAATCTCTAACCCTTACCTTTGCAAGCTTCGATCCACCTTCAGATTGCACTAAGAAAACGGCATCAACAACACCTTTTTCGTTGCTCCTCATCGTCACAGAAGTTTCTCTTCTCTTCTGCGGAGATATTCCAAGCTCAGTTGGTTCTTCAAGGAATCTCGGTGGTGATGTTCTACCTATGAGCACATCATCAGGCCCCACTTCCGTTTCGGGGAATATAAGGCCGTCTTCATCAAGATGTGCGTAAGCTTCAGCACCCCTGAAGCCTGAAATATCTGCACCCGGTATTTCGAACTTGTCCTCCTGCCCTCCGGGATATCTCATTTCCTCCGACTCATAGGTCCTGTAGAAGAAGCTCCTTCCAAGACCTCTATCAACACTCCCCTTGTTCATTATAAGGGCATCCTCAATGTTGTAGCCTTCATAGCTGAGCACCGCAACAACAAAGTTCTGACCTGCCGGCCTCTCATCGAATTTTATCTCAACCTGCGTGTCTGTTGTAACAATCGGAACCTGAGGGTGCTGCAGAAGGTGACCTCTTGTATCTGTCCTCCACGCAAGGTTGGAGTAGGGAATGCCAAGACTTTGCTTTATCATTGCCGCACCCATCGTGTTTCTTGGAGAGGCATTGTGTTCTGCATAGGGAATGCTGCCAGTGCAGATTCCAACGATGAGTGAGGGATCAAGCTCAAGGTGAGTGTGTTCGGGTGTGAGTTCATGTTCGTAAACGGCTACGTATGCATTTTCCTCCTCCTCAGCATCGAGATACTCAATCAACCCCTGCCTGACGAGGTCGTCTATCGTCATCTCCCCTTTCTTAATCTTCTCAATGTGCTCAGGTGTCACGAGTGATTTTCCATCTTTCACAATAATCAGAGGTCTCCTCGCCCTTCCGGCGTCGGTGTTTATTCTCACCTCATTTGAGTCAGGATAGTAAACGACGTTAACCTGATTCGAGATTTTGCCCCTTCTCCTCATCTCACGAATTTTGTTTGCAAGCTCCTCTCCATTATCGTGAAATCCCACAAGAGCACCGTTAATGTAAACCCTACACTTCCTCATTCACTCACCTCTTATCGGCTCAACACCAAGCTTGAAAACGACCTTCTTAATTTCCTCCTCGTCTGTACCAACACTAACTTCAGCATACTCGGCAAAGTTCTTAACAAGGCCACAGTTCGGGCCTTCAGGAGTTTCACTCGGACATATTCTGCCCCACTGTGTGGGATGTAAATCTCTCGCCTCGAAATGGGGCTGAGACCTTGAAAGTGGTGAAACAACTCTTCTGAGGTGAGAGAGAACGGAAATGTAGTTGTGCCTGTCGATTAGCTGTGATACACCAGTCCTTCCACCAACCCAGTTTCCTGTGGCCATCGGATGCATGAGCCTGTCAGTTAAAACGTCGCTCCTCACAGCTGTTGACATCTTAAGCGGCCTTCCCCTGATTTTCGCCCTTTCAAGCTGATATTTCACGTCCTTGATTAGCCTCAGAAACGCAACTCTGAATATCTCCTCCATGAGGTCTCCAGCGAGCTTTAATCTCTTGTTGGCGTAGTGGTCTTTATCGTCCTCCCTTTTATAACCCAGATAAAGCTCGAAAACTGCTTCTGCCATTCTTGCAAGGAAGAAGGCCTTTGCTCTCCTTGATTCCTTATCCGTCCCGAGATGTGGCAGGAAGTACTGGTCGAGAACCTGCTCAGCCCTCTGATACCTGTATTCTCTGCTCTGGCCCGGAGCTACCCTCCTTCCTATGTATTCTATAGCCTCCTCCTGACTACCTACATCAGCCTCCTCGATGTTCTGAAGCATGTACTTCATTATTTCGGGATTCGTGCTCACCATCTCAACGATTTCCTGATCAGTCTCAACGCCAAGAGCTCTCATCAGCGTGACGAACTTGATTGGTTTGGGAAGTTGCGGGAAGGTTACTTCAAGTATGTTGTTCCTTCCCCTCTCAACCACGATAAGAGCTCTGTAGCCTGCCCTCTGAGAGAAGCACTTTGCAAGCTCAACCATTTCTCCGTACTTCTCTTCCCTTTCAAGCAGAATCTTGTTCGGTGATAAATCTTCCAGCGTTACGAGTGCTCTTTCCGTTCCGTTAATTATGAAATATCCACCCGGATCGTAGGGATCTTCACCGGCGATGCAGAGCTTCTCTTCATAGCTGAGATCCTGAAGGTTATCCACTTTCCTTACCCTCTCAAGCACAGAGTCGATGAAAGCAGGATTGAGATTGCAGATTTTGGACTTCACCATCACAGGAAGCATTCCAATCTGCACATACTCCGTTTCGAGGGGTTTTCCCTCATCATAAACAGTGCATTCGAGATAGATTGGTGCAGCGTAGTTAAGGTTTCTCAGCCTTGCGTCTGCTGGTAGCAGAGGCATTGTTGTCCCCTCTGCCTCCTTTATCATGGGTGTACCGACCCTAATTCTCCCCAGCTCAACGTAAGTATCCGGTATATCGAGCTCAATAACCCCCTGCTCGTCAATCACATTCTGCAAACCCTCATCTATGAACCTGTTGAATGAGTCGATCTGGTGCTTCACCAATCTTTCATGAGTAAAGTATGCCCTAGCCAAAACGCGAGTGTCGAGCATGCTATCTCACCTTCACACTCCATCATACAACCAATCTGTAAAAAACACTCTCTCCTGCAGTTAAGCTTTTCCTTGTTATCTTCACAATATCCCCAGGTTTGGCTCCAATCTCCTTGGCTATTGGATCGTCCGCCCTAATTTTTGGAAGCTGCTCTTTTCCAATTCCCAGTATTTTTAAAAGCTCTTCTGCTTCCTCTTTACTCAAAACTTCATGCTTTGGAACGAACATATGGTCCTGCAGTTTGAACTTCATTTTGATCCTCCCGATTTTTAAATACGGGCTCGACGGGATTTGAACCCGCGACCGACGGGTTAAAAGCCCGTCGCTCTGCCTGGCTGAGCTACGAGCCCTCAACTATGTGGAAGGGTGAAGATTTAAATCTTTTTCGTGCTCCGCAGATACAAGCAAATGCAGAAGAGACAGATATATTTGTCGGTGTGGTGAGGGGGGAGAATGTATGCCATCGAAGTTGAGAATCTCGTAAAGAAATTTGGGGATTTCGAGGCGGTTAAAGGTGTCAGCTTCAAGGTGAAAAAAGGTGAGATTTTCGCCTTTCTCGGCCCAAACGGGGCTGGAAAGACAACGACTGTTCATATTCTCACGACACTTCTCAAGCCCACTTCAGGAAAGGCAATTGTTGCGGGCTACGATGTTGTGAAAGATGCCAAGGAGGTGAGAAAAAGGATTGGCATAGTTTTTCAGGATCCGAGCGTGGACAGAGACCTTACAGCTTACGAGAACATGCTCGTTCACGGTGGGGTTTATGGTTTGAAAGGCAGAGAGCTGAAGGAGAAAGTTGAGGAGCTTTTGAAGTTTGTGGAACTGTGGGAGTTTCGAAACAAGCTTGTCAAATACTTCAGTGGGGGGATGCAGAGGAGGCTGGAAATAGCGAGGTCTCTGCTGCATCATCCCGAAGTGCTATTTCTGGACGAGCCTACACTTGGCCTAGACCCTCAAACAAGAGCCCACGTGTGGAGTTACATTGAGGCGATGAAGGAGAGCAGGAAATGACGATTTTCCTTACAACTCACTATATGGAGGAGGCGGAAAGGCTTGCAGACAGAGTTGCGATAATCGACCACGGCAGGATTATTGCAGATGGAACTGTTGAAGAGCTCAAAAAGCTTGTGGGGAGTGACGTGGTTTATCTGAAGGCTGAAAATGGGGCTGAGTGCTTTGAAACTGATTTGGGCAATTGTGTTGTTTTGCCAGACGGCAGAATCAGAATTGATGTTTCAAATGCAAGTGAGGCCATTCCCAAAATTTTTGAGGCCGCAGAAAGGAAGGGCATTAAAATTTTAGAGATCGCATATCACAGACCCACTCTCAACGATGTTTTCCTTCACCTCACCGGGAGAGAGATTAGGGGTGAGGGTGGAAATCTGATGAAGGGGATTACCAGGGCAAGGATAAGGCGGTAGCATGAGGGCGTTTGAAATCATGGTTTACAGGCAGGTAAAACGGTTTTTGAGGGCCAGATCAAGAGTTGCAGGGATGATTATAAACCCTCTTGTCTGGCTGACTTTCTTCGGCATCGGATGGAGCCGCGCTTTTAGAGATACAAGCATTTTCGGTGGGGTTGACTACCTCACCTACCTCTCCCCCGGTATATTCGCCATGACCGTCTTCAACCAGAGCTTTGTGAGTGGGATCAGCGTCATTTGGGACAGGGAATTCGGATTTTTGAAAGAAGTGCTTGTCGCCCCTGCATCGAGAAAGGAAACGATAGCTGGCAGAATTTTTGGTGATTCAGCAGTAGCAACACTTCAGGGTGCCATTATACTCTCCCTTACTCTGTTCATTGCCAAAATCGACATTTTCGGTGTGATTCTGGCTCTTGGTTGGATTTCTTCTTGCTGTCGCCTTCTCCAGCTTCGGAGTGAGCATTGCAGCAAGAATGAGAAGCATGGAGGGCTTTCAGATGATGATGGCTCTCGTGATGCTTCCATTGATTTCCTCAGCGGAGCAATTTATCCCATTTCTTTCATGCCTTCATGGATGAAAGTACTCGCACTCGTCAATCCGCTCACTTACGCCGTTGAAGCATCAAGAGTTCTGCTTACTGGAGCGAGCGGGATTTTTCCACTTCACCAAAGCCTGCTAATCCTTCTGGTGCTAACAGCAGTAATGCTTTACACTGCAATGGTTTCCTTTGAGAGAAGTACTGGGATGTATCCGAATAAGCATAGAATAGTATAAATATATTGGGCAGCATCTATTCACTTTATGGTGACGGCGGATATAGCAGAAAATGACCTGATTGAGATGCTGAGATTCAACATCTTCGAGAGAAATAAAGTA
>JAPDIT010000034.1 GCA_029259455.1 Archaeoglobi archaeon | reverse complement strand
CTGAAAGAACTCCGCCATCTTTGTTGCCGGTTCTCCTTTAAGCCTGCTTTACCATTCTCAGATGTCCTTGTTCGTTAGCTTCCTCACGTGGTAATCTTGTTGGAGTGTAAGGTTATTTCGGGATACTACAGTTAAGCCTTACTTAGACCAAAAATGAAATATAAACCCTGATCAAATATCCGACATGGACTACATATTCGAAGATGTTAAAATAAAAAGGGGGAGTGCTCCAAGATTCATCCTTGATGGAGAAGAGGTGGACATCTGGGATGATGAATTTATCAGTTACCATTCGAAGAGCGTTTCGGAATACGTTAGGGAGAAGCTCCTCGATTTCGAGAAAAGAGGTATTGACCCGTTTGAAGAGATCATCGGAAAAGAGAAGGAGAAGGAGATGGTCAAGACGGCTTTAATGAGTGGATCAAACATCCTTTTTAAAGGCAAGAAGGGCTACGGAAAGACGACGTTTGCAAAGGCAATTTCGAAGCTTTTGCCGGACAAGATACTTGCAATCAAGGGATGCAGAATCCATGACGACCCTACACAACCCACCTGCTTTTCATGCAAGAAGAAGCTGCTTGAGGAGGATGAGGTAGAGCTCGTTTTCATTCCCAAGAAATGGATAAGGATTGCCGGAGATCCGATGATGACGACAAGACAGCTTATTGGTGGGATAAGTCTTCAGAAAATAAAGGAAGGTTACGAACTCGACCATCCTGAAGTATTTACCCCGGGAAGGGTGCTGAAAGCCCACAGAGGTATCGCATACTTCGACGAACTTGGCTCCATACCTTCAGCCCTTCAAACTCTTCTCCACGAGCTTCTTGAAGAGAAGCAGATTACCACGCCTGAAGGAGACATAGTCCCCATGAAAATAGATACTCTCGTTATCGCATCAACAAATCCTGCGAACTACAAGGGCGTTTCAGACATTAAAGAGCCCCTCCTCGACAGAATGGAGCAGATAGACATCGGGCCGCCCGAAACAATAGAGGAGGAGATAGCGATTGGCCTCAAAAACATGGCGCTCGATGGCTCTATAATTCCTGAGTGGCACCTGAAGATTATCGCCTCCGCTATAAGATGTATGAGGAGCACTAATTGCAGATATTCTACAAGAATTGAAGTCGAACCGAGCTGCAGAGCGACGATAAAGGCCTTTGACCATGTGGCAGCATCAGCAATTAGAAATGGAAGAAAGGCCGTAATGTTTGCTGATTATGGTAAGGACTTTGCAAATCTAAGTCTTGCTCTGAAAAGCAGGTTTGAGGTTGACTATGAGGATGAGCTGAGCAAGGATGAGGTTGTGAGAGAAGTTGTAAATGATGCGATCGACACTGTCTGCGGAGAGATTTATGCTGCAATACCGAGAAGCATATTCGGCGGTATGATGGAAGAGCTGGCTGAAATTGAAGAAATTAATGTTTGCTCTTCAAATGGTTTTGAGGATTGCAGAAATCTCTGGGCTTTTGTATCGTCCATCTGCAGAAGAAAGGAGGAGGTAAACTCCGCCCTAGAAATCACCCTAGAGGCTATTGCAAGATGTACCGGTTTGTTAGAGAGGCGGGGAGAAGGAGTTTATGCCTACCTTGCCTACGACAGATAAGCCCAAATGCTCACTCTGCCAGAAAAGTGGGAGTGGTTTGGAGAAGATAGCTGACGACCTGCTTTATTCTCTTTTCAACCCCTACTACAGAGACACCGGAGATTTTGACGTTACAGAACTCATCAAGAAATATCTGAATCCCGACATGGCGAAGGACTTCGAAATGTACTCTTCAGCTTTCAACGACCTCATGAAAACCTTCGGGTTCATGAGTAACTACTGGATGGAGAGAAACAGAGAGCTCAAGGAGGCAAAGCAGAGGGCATGGGAAGAACTCAAGGAGATGATTAAGCGCGGCGATATCAGCAGGGAAGATCTCAATATGAGCCAGATTGTTGACAACTTCTTTGATGAGGTTGTTGATGAACTGCAGGAACTGGGATATGTGGAGAAGGTTGAGACGAGGTTCCACAGAAAGATAGTTAACTACACTGCCAAAGCCGAAAGCATTCTGGCTGAGAAGGTTCTGTCGCTTAGCCTTCAAAATCTTGACAAAAGAAGCTACGGGGAGCATGAAACGGAGAAGTTTGGCCAGTCAATCTTTTCAAGTGAAAAAGTGGTTGAATACGACCCCTACACTCACAACTACGACAATATCGACCTTGCTGAGAGCTTGCTGAAGTCCGCGATGAGGGGTGAGATAGAGCTTAATGAGAACGAAATGGTGGCAAGACAGCCGAAACACACTGAAAAATGTGTTTATGTAATGCTGATAGATGTGAGCGATTCTATGAGAGGTAGAAAAATTATTGGAGCAATTGAAGCTGCCCTCTGCCTAAGAAAGGCGATAAGGAGGGCTGGAAGCAATGACGAGTTGAGGGTGATAGCTTTCAATCACAGAACTCGCGAGCTAAAGGAGGGTGAAATACTGAATCTTGAAGCGAGGGGGAGGACTGACATCGGTCTCGCTTTGAGAAAAGCAAGAAAAATATTGAAGAAAAGCTCAGGTACAGGTGTCGTGTTTCTGATTTCAGACGGAGAGCCCACATCGAGCTACAACCCCTACTTAACCCCTTGGAGGTGTGCGTTGAAAGAAGCTGAGAAGATGCGGAATGTTGATGCGAGGCTGCAGATAATAATGTTCGGTAAGGAGGGGAGATTTCTCGAACTATGCAAGAATATGGCCAAACTGAGTGGAAACGCAAATCTTTTCCACTTCTCCGACCCGTTAAACCTGAAAAATTTTGTTGTTAGGAGTTTCCGTTAGGCGAACACTTCCTCCTTTGAGTATACTATAATTCCGTTCTCCGTAATTTCGAACGGGTGGATTTTGCTGCTGTGGTTCGTTCCTCTCATCTTGTAGATTTCAATGCTTCTGACTCTTGTGTTCTCCATTCTCGTGTAGTAAAGAACTATTGTCCCTTCAACCACAAAGTTTTCGACTCCAAACCTGCTCATCCTGTCCCCTTCACCTTCAACAACCTCACAGGTCAGTATTGAAGTGAGGCCGAGAATCTCCATGGTCGTGGAGATTTTCAGGAGTTCCACCCTGAACTTGGCTGGGTCGGATATCGTAAAGCCTATAGATGTCGTTGAATCAACAACCGCCCTTCTCGCACCAATCTCATCCTGAATTGTGATGATCTGGTCGAGTAGAGAGCGAGTGTCAAAAGGTCTGACGTCAATATACCTTTCGTCTGATGGCAAACCTATCTTTGTGGAGGTGGCATCAACGATAGCAAGCATGTTCTCGTCTTCATACTTCTCAAGGTCCCAGCCAAACGTCAGAAAGTGCTCTCTGAGGTGCTGGGGCCTCTCTTCTGTTGCAACAAATATCCCTGGCTCGTTGTATTTCTCAATACCATTAACCAAATACTGCATGGCAAAAATGGTTTTACCAGAACCGGATGGACCGGAGACGAGATAACTCCTGTCCCTTAACAGTCCACCACTGCAAAGTTCATCAAACCCCGGTATCCCAGTGGGCACACGCTCCATGGTCATCACGTCTTTCTACCATGAACCTTAAAGTTTAAATTGTTTACGCATCATCATCCTATCATGAGTAAAATAACCGTTTCTCTGATAAAAGCGGATGTTGGTAGCGTGGCGGGGCACACGACAGTCCCTGATGAGCTGAAAAAGGCGGCTGAGGAGAATTTGAAAAACGCGGTTGATTCTGGTCTAATTATTGATTTCAGAGTATTCAACGCTGGTGACGACCTCGAACTGCTAATGACCCACGAGAAGGGTGTTGATAACGAGGAAATTCACAGGCTCGCCTGGGAGACCTTTGAAAAGGCCGCTGGAATTGCCAAGCAGTTAAAGCTTTACGGTGCAGGGCAGGATTTGCTGAAAGATGCATTTTCTGGCAACGTAAGGGGACTAGGGCCGGGAGTGGCAGAGATGGAGTTTACTGAGAGAGGAGCCGAGCCGGTTGTAGCATTTATGATGGATAAAACCGAACCCGGAGCCTTCAACTTGCCCATATTCAGGATATTTGCCGATCCCTTCAATACAGCAGGGCTCGTTATCGACCCCTCAATGCACCGTGGCTTCGTTTTCGAAATATGGGACATCAGGGAGAGCAAAAGGGTTTTCATGAGAACTCCAGAGGAGATGTACGACATTCTCGCCCTTATCGGTGGTAAGAGCAGGTTTGTGATTAAGAGAATCTTCCCAAAGGAGGGTGGGAAGCTTCCAGCTGACGAGCCTGTTGCGGTAATCAGCACAGAAAAGCTCTACGAGGTTGCTGGAGAGTACGTGGGCAAGGATGATCCTGTGGCTTTGGTTAGGGCTCAGAGTGGACTGCCAGCAGTGGGTGAGGTTCTTGAGGCCTTCGCCTTTCCCCACCTCGTAAGCGGGTGGATGAGGGGCAGTCATAACGGGCCCATTATGCCCGTGCCTTTCAGATACTCAAAGTGCACGAGATTTGATGGCCCACCACGCTGCATAGCTGCTGGATTTCAGCTTGCCAATGGAAAGATTGTAGGGCCTGTTGACATGTTTGACGACCCAGCCTTCGACTACACGAGGCAGAAGGCAATGGAGATTGCTGAATACATGCGCCGTCACGGACCTTTCGAGCCACACAGATTGCCGAATGAGGATATGGAGTACACAACATTACCGAAAGTGCTCGAAAAACTGAAAGAAAGGTTCGAAGAAGTCTGATGAAGCACATCTTCTGGCATGGAATGGCCGAGGAGGAAAAAATAGAGTATCTGCGAAAGTTCAGCGTGGCAGTTGTAGGAAGCAGAATGCTGATGGAAATACTCTGGAGGAGCGGTGTGGGCTGCATAAGATATATTTCAGACTACGTCTCCCCAGTTGACTCCAGACTTGACTGCACCATCGACCCATTGGAGGCGAACAACTACGATGTAGTGCATCCGATGTCATCAGATTCGTGTGTTATCTCTTACTTATACCCCGAAAGCGAGTCTGAACTTAGGAAACTTCTGAGAGGCATTGATGTGGTTGTCGCACATAAAAACATCGAGGTTGTGGCGGAGATTGCGGAAAAGATGGGTGCACCTTTCATTCCCGATATAATAACCACTTTTTTGCCCGATGGAGTGAAGTTCTGGGAGGTTGAGTATCCGGAGGTAAAGAGGGATCCCATTTCGTACGCTTTAACCTGCAGCATTCAGGCTGGAGAGGTTTTGAGAGTGTTTACCGGCTACCACCTCCCCACAATCGCCCCCGAAGCTTACGTGGTTGATGTCAGAAGTGAGAACTATCTTCGAAAGATATCGCTCAAGGTGAGATGATGGATTACAAGGACTTGGGACTCAAGGTAGGAATAGAGATTCACCAGCAGCTCGACACAAAGCACAAGCTCTTCTGCTTCTGCCCCACTGTAACGAGGGAGGTTGAGGAGTCGAATTTCGAATTTTTCAGGTATCTAAGGCTGAAGAAGAGTGAAATTGGGGAGGAAGATAGAGCCGCGAAGGAAGAGGTTGAGAGGAGCAGAAGGTTCATTTACAAGTATTATGATACTACCTGCCTCGTTGAAGCTGATGAAGAACCGCCAAGAGAGTTAAACAGAGAAGCGTTGCTGATAGCAATTCAGGTGGCAAAGATTCTGAACATGGAGGTTTTTGATGAGGTACACGTGATGAGGAAGATCGTCATTGATGGGAGCAACACCACAGGCTTTCAGAGGACTGCCCTGGTGGCATTCGGCGGCTTTCTGGAGGTTGATGGGAGAAGAGTTGGTATTTCTACTCTCTGTCTGGAAGAGGAGGCATGCAGAAAGGTTGAGGAAGGGGAGGGGTATGCTGTCTACTCTTTAGACAGGCTCGGAATACCCCTCGTCGAAATAGGTACTGAGCCTGACATCGACTCTCCTGAGATGGCCAAAAAGGTGGCGGCAAGGCTCGGAATGATTCTCAGATCCACAGGGAAGGTTAAGAGAGGTCTGGGAACCATAAGGCAGGATGTAAACATCAGCATAAGGGATGGGGCGAGAGTTGAAATTAAAGGTGTCCAAGAGTTAGATATTCTGGATAAGATTGTTGAGTATGAGGTGCTGAGGCAGGTTAACCTTCTCAAAATAAGGGAAGAGCTTAAAGAAAGGGGGGCAGAGGTTGCAGAGGAAATCTTTGACGTTACAAAAATATTCGAAAATACAAAATCAAGGATAATAAGGAACAGGACGGTGAAGGCCATACTTCTTAAAGGCTTTGCGGGCATCGTTGGCAGGGAAATCCAGCCTGGCAGAAGGCTTGGAACTGAATTCGCGGACATCGCAAAAACTTACGGTCTTGGTGGCATTTTCCACACGGACGAGCTTCCGGCTTACGGCATTAGTGAGGAGGAAGTAAGCAGGCTGAAGGATTTTGTTGGTGCAGAAAGCAACGATGCGGTCGTGATTGCTGCGGGAAATGCTGTGAGGGTTGAGAGGGCGTTGAGAAGGATAATCGAGAGGGCTAAGTACTGCCTGATTGGAGTTCCAGAGGAGACGAGAAAGGCCAATGAAGATGGCACGACATCATATCTCCGTCCGTTACCTGGAGCTGCGAGGATGTATCCTGAAACTGATGTCCCCCCTGTTGTTGTAACGGAAGAAATGCTGAGTGTTGAAATTCCCGAGCTGATAGAGGACAGGGCGAAGAGGTACGAAAGGCTGCTGCCGAAAGACCTCGCTTGGGAGATTGCGGACTCCCCCCATTACCGGATTTTTGAAGAGTACTCGGAAAAGCTGCAGCCAACTGTTGTTGCAAGAGTGCTGCACCTTGCCCCGGCAATGCTCAGAAAGGAAGGTGTTGATATCGAGAAACTTGAGGAAAGGCATTACAGGCTTGTGCTAGATATGATTCTCAATGGTGACATCGCCAAGGAAGGGGCAGAGGAGGCTCTAAAGCTGCTTTCTCAGAATCCCAACCACACTGCAGAGGAGCTCAAGGAGAGGATCGGTGCGGCTGAGGACATCGACAGCTTCATCGCTAGGCTGGTTGAGGAAAAGGCCGATTTGATTTCTGAAAGAGGTGAGGCTGCCTTCAAGCCGCTGATGGGTCTGGTGATGAAGGAGTTCAGGGGGAAGGTTGATGGAAAAGTTGTGGCGGAGAAGCTGAAGAGGGCTATCAAGGAGTTTCTCGAATGATTTTACATTTTCTGAGGATTAATGATCGCCGACCCCACCATGTTTGCAGCGAAGATCGCTGCGAATAACACAAACAGCCTTCCAAGGTTCAGGTCGAGATCCACATTATGAACGATGACAAGGATGTTGTTGACAACAACCAGGGTGTAGAAGGCGATAAGCGTGGAATAGCTGGCAAATTTGAGGCGTGCATCCATATCCACCCTCGCAATCGCAAGAACGGTGAGCGCTGGAAGAGCGAGTTTCAGGATGTAAATGGGGAAACCAAGAACTGGAGCCAATATCTCGTTGCTCTCGTATCCGATTCCACTGGTTATAACGTATTCAGTGGTCAGAACATCCATCAGGCAGAGGATGACAACAGCAATGCCAACCACCAGTGCCAGTCTCATAAAGATACTTCCAGAAAAAATAAAATAAATTTTTTTCATAATTTTGAAATTCTATAAGTGTAATTTTTTTATTAGTAATTTCAGGGCTGAAATCAGATCTCCACGTACTCGCTGCCGATAAAGTCCAGGTAGAACTTCCACCTTCAAAAACCTCTCAAACAGCAGGTCGTAAACCTCAAGCTTCTTTTTCCCGTTTTCGAGCTCATCGGAAACTATGGCGATGTCCATATCGCTCAGTCCCGGAGAGTGGTCATTTCTGACTACCGAGCCAAAAACGTATACCCTGTAATCACCAAGCATGCCTGTCAGTACCCTCTTAATTTCCCTGGCATATTCCACGAAGTTCTGGAAATACTTTACCCGCGGCTCTCTCTAGGTTCCTCAAAACGACCCTGTGGTTTTTGAGGAACTCCCCCCACACCCTCAATGTCCCTCAGCTCTGATAAAAGCTTCCTTAGACTGTGCGTTCTCTCAAAGTACCCTTTCAAATCCAGGAGCTTTGCCTTTATCAGAAGCTGCATTTTTCTTAAACTTCTCCGCCCACTCGATACCGTTCAGAGCTGAGAGAGTTATAGACGGTCGTAAATTCTTTCTCGTTTGTCGATTCTAAAAACGGCTACGATTTTATTGTCCCAGTCGATGTAGAACACGATCCTAATTTTGCCAACCCTGATTTTGTGGAACTCCGTCCCTTCAACCTTCTCCGCACCGGCTGTGATGGGGTCATCCAATTTGCGTAGGGCATTCAGTATTCGCTTTCTATCCTTTTCCGACAAACGTTCGAGGAATTTCTCAGCTTTTCTAGTGAGTTTAACTTTGAACAAGTCTTTTTTCGACTTCTTCAAGATCAATCAGCTCCAGTTTTCCCTCTTTGTAGGCTTTAAGATCCTCTTCAAGCTCTTTCAGCTCCTCCTCACCAAGCTCGTCAAAAAGTTCTTCTTCGATTCTCCTCAGCCTTCTATCCATCTCCTCAAGCTTGAGCTTAATCTCTCTGAGAAGTTCGATGGCCTCGTTCATCAAACTAATTTCTCCCCTAAAGATAAAAAGGTTACCCGGTCAGACAGTTCGGTATGGTTTATCTGCGATACCTACTTAGCGTACTTATCGGCTCCAACTTTGTTTGGAGATTCGAGGGGCTCAGATATTCTGAGACCCCCTCCAGCTTTGCACCCTCATAAACCTCCACAATCTTTCTCAAAGAATCACTGTCATTTCAATTCATGTCAAATTAACTTTACTTCAAGTAAGAAAAAATGGAAAAGGTTAAATATCAAATACACTTGACTTTATATCAGAATTTGTGGAGGAGGTGGAAGATGAAGGGATGGCTGGAAGATGGGAGGGCCGTCTCACCAGTCGTCGGCGTGATGCTGATGCTGGTGGTGACGGTGGTGCTGGCTGCGGTAGTGAGCAGTTTTGCTGGGGGGATGGCAGGAACTCAGAAGAAGGCACCGCAGGCGAGCTTCGCTGTTGAGATCAGGAGTATGGGTTCAATGGGGACTCCAGAGTTCGTCATGAAGCACTTGGGCGGTGACCCCGTTGATACGGACAGTGTTAAGCTCGTTACGAAGTGGTACAACGAAAGCACCGGCAAGTGGGAAATTCAGGAGACAACGGCTGTCCCGCTGAGCGATAATGCGGTTATCTACTACGACAAGTGGACTGGTAGATACGAGAACGTCACAGGTGGGACTGATGATGCCATAAACGTTTTAGTAGATCTGAGCGATGTCGGAACATGCAACATTACGGAGGTCAGGCTCTGGCTTACTAACGAAAGTGGCGTTGTAGCTAGTCATACGGAAACAAATCCCGCCACAAGCTTCTGGTGGAACACCACAGTCACGGCTGATGATACCTATGATGTTACCGTGAACTACACCATTGATAGCGGAGACACTGGTGCTAACTGGACGTTGTCTTCAATACCAGTAAGTACTACAGATGGTAATGAAACGCGTGTCGATCTCAGTCTGACAGCCAGATGCACGAAGTATGCGGATGTCAACACCGAATATGATGACGGCAACAGTGCAACGACGCTGTATCACGTGCCGTATCTGGTCGTTCCGGGAGACTTCCCTGCTGACGCAAGCGGCAAGGAAACGGAACTCTGGTTCGGAAACTACGTGATTCAGAAGGGTGACGTCATAAAGGCACAGATCAACTTGTATACGGGAACTGGGTTGTGGCAGAACCAGAGGACGCCGATAATCGCCAACGCAACGTATCTCAAGCCCGGAGACGTTGTAACGGTGGAGCTGATCGACCTGACAACGAATGCAAAGATCTTCAGCAAGGATGTTGTCGTGCAGTGAGGAGGTGATGTAAATGAGGTTTAGCAGAGATGAGAGGGGTGTTTCACCCGTAATTGGTGTAATGCTGATGCTCGTGGCGACAGTGATACTCGCTGCTGTGGTGAGCAGCTTTGCCGGAAGCCTGCCGAGCGATGAGAGCAAGGCACCTCAGCTTTCGATCTCCGCCGAAGCCAAGTCTGGAGACTCAATAATAGTCCACCACGAGAGCGGTGATCCCATATACCTCGGATCGATCGAGGTCAGAACGTTCATTCCCGAAGGAACGTACGCGGACATGAGCTACAAAGTAGATATGAGCAAGGTTACCGAAATTGGCAATGGCAACGGGGTCATTGAGACAGGCGAATCGTTCAAGATAAACTGGAACGACGCTTTTGCCACCAGTGCGTGGGGTCTCATGGCACCCAACCCCGGTGAGAAGGTAACAGTCGAGATCTACGAGAAGGGCGGTGACAAGCCAATCGCCAAAACCACAACTGTCGTCAGACCTTAATCAAAATTTTTTATTTATCATACAACTAACCGAACTCAGGTGAAGAACTTGAACACCAGAGCCGTCTCACCGGTGATCGGGGTAATGCTGATGCTTGTGATAACGGTAATACTTGCCGCTGTCGTCTCATCCTACAGCGGCTCACTCGTGACAACCGAAGACAGGCCCTGGCAGATTGTCATATCGGCAAAGGCAAACACCGACTTTTTTGTTGTCCGCCATGAGGGTGGAGATCCAATATCCCTCTCCGCCTTCAAGATCACGATATACGATCCCGAAACCCTCAACACCACGTCCGTCAGTCTGAATGACACCGATAAAGATGGTATTCCGGATGCCTACAGCGAGATCGGAAACGGCGATGACATTCTTGAAACCGGAGAGGCCGTGAAGGTCGACTGGGCAAACACAACATGGAGTCCTGAAAGGGGCGTCAAGGTCGTTGTTGAGATGTATGAGAGAGGTGGAAACAAGCCCATTGCCAAGGCCGTGACCGTGGTTGATTGAGGGTGGTGGCATGTCCTGCCAGAACTGCAGGCACTTTGTCAGATGTCTGGAGTGGGAATGCTTTAAGGAGGGCGGTTGCGAGTTTTACGAACCCCTTGAGGGTTTGAAGCCCGAGGAGCTGGATGAGATTGACAGAAACTTTGCGAGAATTTACGAAATGAACTTTGAAAGGTTCAAGAAGCTTGTTGAAAATATCAGCGATTTTGGTGAGAATGCGGTGGTCATGCAGAGCTTGGAGGTGTGGAGGAGGGTTATCGAGCTCAGGAGGGCGGAGAGACAGGTGATAGGCGGAGGGATGACGGGAAGAGATGATAAAAAGAATCTTTAAAACGAGAAAAAGAAGAGAGAAGTCCGGGCACGAGCTTTACGATGAAATAATGGAGGCAGACTACACCCAGTTTTTCGAGTTCGATTTTGACAATGCTTTGGAGTGGTACTGGCTCGAAAAACCATTTGCGATGGCTGCGATAAGCGAAGATACCGTTTACAACGTGCTGCAGCCCAAGCTGACGGGAGAGGAGTTCATCCTCATCCAGAAAATACATGCCACCCTGAGGGACAGGCTGTTTCTCGAAGATCTGGCTCTTGAGAACAAAGAGGCTTTCCTCTTTGAGAAGTTCGTTGAGGTTCTTGAGGACATCGGGGCAGGGCTTGATGCCACATCAGCCGGGAAAATCTGGTACCACCTGAGAAACAGCTTCATTGGCTACGAGAGGATCGATCCCCTGCTCAGAGATCCCTTCATCGAGGACATCTCCTGCAACGGCTACAACCTTCCGGTCTTCGTCTATCACAAGGCCTACGGCAGCATTCCGACGAACATAACCTACTCCCAGGAGGAGCTTGACCGCTTCGTTCTGAAGCTCTCCCAGAAGGCAAACTCGCAGGTGTCTCTGGAAAGGCCGCTGGTTGATGCAACACTTCCAGCGGGTGCAAGAGTGCAGATAACCTACAGGAACGTTGTGAGCACGAGGGGATCATCCTTCACGATCAGGATGTTCAGCGCTGAGCCAATAACACCCCTCGACCTCATCGCATGGAACACTGTCAGCGCTGAGGCGATGGCCTTTCTCTGGATTGCTGTTGAGAACGGCAGGAACATGATAATAATCGGAGGCACCGCATGCGGAAAGACGACGATGATGAACGCTGTTTCCTTCTTCATACCAGCCCACTCCAAGATCGTCTCCCTTGAGGATACAAGGGAGATTCAGCTACCCCACCAGAACTGGTTGCCCATGGTTACAAGGGAGGTGCACGGAAGGGGCAAGGTGGAGATGTTCGATTTGCTGAAGGCTGCGTTGAGGCAGAGGCCGGAGTACATAATCGTGGGAGAGATAAGGGGAAGGGAAGCTGCAACGCTGTTTCAGGCGATGAACACCGGACATGCGGTTTACTCCACCTTCCATGCTGGCGACTTGGAGTCGGCAATAAACAGGCTGACCCACGATCCGATAAACGTCCCCATTGCAATGTTCGTTCCCCTCGATCTGGTTGCGGTGCTGAACGTGGAGTACGTGAAGGGGAGGGCTGTTAGAAGGCTTTCAGAGCTGCACGAGATCTGGGTGACGAGGAGGGGAGAGCTGGACTACAGGGCTGTGTTCGAGCGGAAAGCTGAGGAGGACAGGCTTGAGTACAGGGGTGAGTCCAGCGTCCTTGATAGGGTAGGGCTGAAGTATGGATTGAGCGGAGAGGAGATGGAGGAGGAGATGCTGAACAGGGCCGAGTTTCTGAAAAACCTCGTCAGCAGAAGACCTGTGGGCATGCACGAGCTTCTGAAGGAAATAGACGGGTACAGAAGGGAGTTCTACAGAAGGCTGCGAAGATGAGGCTGTACATCCTTCCGATAAGCAGGGAAGAGATGAGGAAGGTTCTGAGGGGGGCCATGCTCAGATACTCTCCAGAAGAGTACTCAAACTACGTTTTGCTCTGCTCTGCAGCCTTTGCGGCTGCCGGCTACATCCTGCATTTCTTCACACCTCTCCAACCTTTAATCCTTATCCCTTCCTTCTTCGCCCTCGGCTACGTTTTCTCGCTGATGTATCCTTTCAGCAAGATGAGGGGCAGAAAAACGCAGATCGACCTCAAGCTACCCCACGCTTTAACATACATGCAGTCGATGAGCGAGTCCATGCCACTCTACGAGATAGTAAAGAAGGTTGTAATGGAGAAGGAGCTTTACGGGGAGGTGTCGGAGGAGCTCAGCTTCATTGTGAGAGATGTCGAGCTGCTCGGAATGAGCGTGGTTGAGGCGATGAGCAGACTCGCACTGGAGACTCCATCGGAGAACCTCAAGGAGCTGTTAGAGGGGCTCGTGATCACATTCGAGACGGGCGGAAGTCTGCGGGAGTTCTTCTCCTCAAAGTCCATGCAGTTCAGGGAGAGGGCGAACAACAGGATGGAGATACACCTGAAGACCCTCGAAATTCTTGCGGAAGTTTTTGTTGTCGTCTTTGTTGCCCTCCCGATATTTCTGATCATCATGATCTCGTCCATGAGCATGGTCGGAAAGCCTGCCGGCCCTGAGCTGTACTACACCATGTACGTCTTCCTTCCGGTTGGGGCAGTGTCTCTGATCTACGTCATAGACCTCATGAACATAAAGGAGGATCTGAGCCTTACGAGGATCGAGAGGAGAAGATTTCACTACTCTCCCGATCTCCTGCTGAGAAACACCGAGATCAGGGAGATAAAGGAGGAAAGGAGGCTGTCCGATCTCCTTGTAGCTCCATTCTCCGCAGTAAAGCAGAACTACTACAACTCCCTTTACTTCAGCGCCATCGCTTCTGTTCTCACGCTGCTGATGGTCAGAAAGCTTCGGCTTGTCTTCCCCGAAACCATCATGGCCCTGACAATTACAGCCTTCTGCATTCCACTGCTTTTCGCCTTCGAATACCGTGCCTGGTATGTGAGAAGGGTTGAGAAGGAGATCCCCGATCTGCTGAGACAGATGCTCAGTCTGAAGGATGTGGGAATGACCCTCCAGAGCGTTATCGACGTTATAAAGGATTCCAAGATCGGAGTTCTGAAGAGGGAGCTGAAGATACTCGATGCGGACATAGAGTGGGGCGCCACAGTAATTGAGGCCCTGATCGAGTTCATAAACCGAGTTGGCGTTTCCAGCATAAGGAGGGTGATCTCGCTGATAATCGAGGCGAGCCAGGTGACGGAGGAGCTTAGAGACGTGCTGCTGATCTCCATAGAGGACTTCGAACACGGGCTGAAGCTGAAGAGTGACAGGTTTGTCACGGGATTTGCCTACCTTGTTGTAATTTACGTCTCCTTCTTCACCTTCCTCTACGTCGGATACTCTCTCCACTCATCTTTCCTCGCCACCTTCTCAAAGTTCAGCGTCCCGCTAAACCTGCACAGCTCTTCGGAGATGATGTACAGGATATCCATCATGCTGGCAGTTTTTTCCGGCATACTTGCCGGGCAGCTTGAGAGAGGGCATGTGCTGAGCGGGCTGAAGCACGTCTGCATTTTCATGATGTCAACGATCATCCTCTTTGAGGCTGTCATTGGGGGTGGGTGGCGTGGACTTTAAAGCGGACTCCAAGGCAGCATCGGAGATCATTGGTGAGATGCTTCTGCTCGTGATCGTTGTTGTGCTGGCCGGAGTACTGTCGTCAAACATAGCGAGCTTGATTCCGAATGTGCAGGACACCGCATACGTTGATATGCTTGCGGTGAGTGAGAACGGGAGTGTGAATATAACCCACGTTGGTGGAGAGCCCTTAAATCTTGCCGAGGTAAAGCTGATGCTGGACGATGAGGTGTGCAGGTTTGATGACACAACGCTTGACTGCGAAACTTCGGGGAGGCTTTTCGGAAATGGTGATGATTTGTGGGAGTTTGGAGAGAGGCTGCAGATAAACTCATCTGTCAGCAGAATTTCAGTGATCTACCATGATCAGATTGTTTGCAAGATCTTCGTCTGATGCCGTCTCATCGGTTGTGGCCATGACCATCGTTCTTGCAGTGCTGGCGGTGGCATTGCCACTGGCCATTTCAAACTTCATACCATGCTACGTTAAAAGCTCTGAAATGCAGAGATATGCGGAAGCTGAGGACAGCTTCCTCAAGATTGCCGAATTCTACCCCAATTCCGGCAGATTGAGGTTGCGGCTCGGGGAGCAAACACCCTTCGGCTTTGTTGCTGCCACATCGCTTAAGGCTGAGAGCAGCGGAACTGTTGAGGTTAATGCAGCATGCGATGGGGGGAATGTCAACTTCAACTTACAGTGCAATATATCCTCAGTAAAGCTCAGTATGCTTGGTAGAGCAATTCCAAACAGGACCCTCATCTTCTCGGAAGGGGGTATCGTGGTGGAGCAGGCAGGAACAAGGATTGTTCTGTCAGAACCACAGATAGAGCTGAACCACAGCGATGACTCACTCACGCTAACAATTGACTGCCTTAAGGAGGAGAGAGGAATTTCTGGAAGTGGAAGTGCGATCGTTGACATAGCGATGAGTATGGAGAGATGGGAGTACGAAAACTGCACGGGCTACATCTACGTCAACGACTCCATCTTTCAGGATTACTGGGATGAAGCCATGCAGTCTGCCAGCGGTTCGATGAACTTCACCAACAAAAATGTCACCCTGATAGTTAGGTGGATGGAGGTGAAGGTGTAAATTAAGGATAAAAGTATAAGCAGAGTGCAACTACACTGTCTGTGTCCATCTACGCCTTCGCGGATTTTGATGATGGGGCTGGCAGAAGGGCAAGCAGAATCTACGCGAGTGCAAGGTATCCCTCAAGGCAGGTAGGTAATATCTTCTTCGACTCGGAAGAAGTTCCGAACTTGAAGTATGCTGACGAGATGCCTTTAAAGCTGAGGTCTTTTTACTCAGTCGTTGCGTTCCGCCCTTCCCACATATTTCTCTCCCGTGATGTTATTGGCGGAAAACCGCTGTACTACGGCAGCGACATGAGCATTTCTTCCTTCAAATCCTACATCGACGGAGAGGTTTACGAGGTGATGCCGGGAGAGGTGCTCAAGATAGATTATACGGGGGAGATTCTGGAGAGAAAGAAGTACGCCTTCGAGGATGTTTTTAAAGTTGGACAGGCTGATGTTGATGAAATGGCAGAGAAAATTATAAGCTCCCTGAAAAGCTACAAAGCGAGAGTTGGGTGTATAGCTTTCTCTGGAGGGGTTGACTCATCCTTGCTCGCAGCCCTCTACGACCTTCCTCTTGTCTCTGTGACTGCAAGCAAAACCGAGGAGGAATGGCTCAGGGAAGCTGCAAAGATGCTCGGAAAGGAGATTGAGATACTGAAGGTTGGAGAGGATGAGATAAGGGACGCAGTCCAGACCGTTGTAAAAGCAATTGAGACTGACGATTTCCTTCAGCTTTCAATTGCTGTTCCCGTTTACCTTACGATGCAGTTCGCAAGAACCCTCGGCTTTACGGAGATAGTTTTCGGGCAGGGTGCTGACGAGCTTTTTGGCGGCTACAAGAGGTACGAGACGATGGACAAATACGAGCTCGAAGATGCTCTCATAAGAGACCTGAAGTCCATAGGAGATTCAAACCTCGTCCGGGACAGCAAGCTAGCCTACAAAAGTGGGATGCGGCTGGTGACGCCCTATCTGAGCTGGGATATTATTGATGCGGCCCTGAAGATACCTCCAGAGTACAAGGTGAGGAGGGAGGATGGAAGGGTTATAAGGAAGTACATCCTGAGAAGAATAGCTGAGAATTACCTGCCAAGGGGGATAGCATGGAGGGAAAAGAGGGCGATTCAGTACTCAACAGGAATAGCGAAGATTCTGAAGAAGTATCTGTGAATTGCCTTGACGGCAACTCCTTTTGCGGGAAGTGCTGCATCGAGACTGAAATGCCACTCACTAAAGACGATATCGCCAGAATAGAGGCTCTGGGGTATTCAAGAAGGGATTTCACGGTAAGAGATGGTAAAATCGTAAGGCTGAGAAACGTAAACGGAAAATGCTTCTTCCTCGACTCCCAGAACAGGTGCAGAATCTACGAACACCGCCCGAAGGGATGCAGACTCTATCCCGCTGTTTTTGACGGTGAAGATATTATCGCAGACCCAATATGCCCTAAACGGAAGGAGGTCAGAATAAGTGAGAGGGCAAAAAGGAGGCTTCTTGAACTGATCGAGGAAATTTACGGGACGAAGTTTTGAAAGCATAAAAGTTTTCTTTTGGAGAAAAGAACAAAGACCATGTTCTTCACGGACTGGGAAGGGCCCTGGATACTCACGGACTTCGCCCTCGAACTCTGCATGGCAGTTTTCAACAATGCGAGGTTCTTCAGCAATCTCAGTGAGTATGACGATTATCTGGCGTATGAGGTTAAAAAGGAGGGATACGAGGCGGGATACACTCTGAAGCTCCTCACACCGTTCCTCGCTGCAGCAGAGATAAAAAACAGGGATGTCGAGAGAATCGCTGAACTTTCGGCAAGGTTTGTTCCGGATGCGGAGAAGGCGATGGCGAGGCTGCAAGAGAGGTGGAAGCCTGTTGTAATTTCCACTTCCTACACGCAGTATCTGAGAAAAACTGCGGACATGATTGGCGTTAAAGGGGATTTGCACGGCACCGAGGTGGATTTTGACAGCATAAGCCTTTCAGAAAACCTGAAGAAGGAGCTTCTGGAAATGATTGACGTCATAGCCTCGCTGAGCGGAGAAGAGCTTTTCAGAGAGCTTGACAGACTTTTCTCCCGCCAAGATGTTAAAGAAATCGTTGAATCGGTTAAAGCTGTTGGAGCTGGGGAGAAGGCGGAGATTGTGAGGAATTACTGTGAGTCGGTGGGCATCGACTTTCCCGTTGTTGTGGGGGACAGCATATCCGACTACAAGATGTTTGAAGTTGCTAGGAGTATGGGAGGTGTGGCAATAGCTTTCAACGGAAATGAGTACGCTCTGAAACATGCTGATGTCGCGATAATCAGCTCCACTGCCATGAGCGAGGCGGAGGTGATAGAGCTGTTCATGGAGAGGGGAGAAAAGGCATTTGACATGCTTTCGAGTATAAGTATTCCGGAAACCGAAATATATATAATGGAAAACTCGGATTTTGCCGAAGTCCTTGAGAAGTCGAAGAGGGTGAGGGTCGGGCTGAGGGGTTTGGCCGGGGAACTCGGATAGGGTGGTGTGATGAAGGCTGTTGGTATTCTCGGCTCACCGAGAAAGTATGGCAACACGTCGAAGATGCTCGATGCTGCGTTAGAGGAGCTCGAAGAAAGGGGATTTGAGACGGAGAGAGTGCATCTGCCCTCGAAGAGGATTAACTACTGCATTGGATGCGGCACATGCCTTGCGAAGGAGGATTGCGTGCAGAAAGACGACATGGTTGAGCTGAAGAAGCTTGTTGAGGAGAGTGATGCTGTAATCTTAGCTTCTCCTGTTTATTATCTCAACGTAACGGCACAGATGAAGACCTTCATCGACAGAATGCTTGCATACGGCCACAGACCGACACTTCACGGCAAGTATGGGGGAAGCATAGTCGTCTATGCCGGAGTCGGCAAGCCAGAGGAGGTTGCAAGATACCTTAACAGAGTGCTCAAGGCGTGGGGAATAGTGCCGGTAGGTTATGCAGTGGGCTTCGGTGTGATTCCGGGCGAAGTGGGGCAGGAGGATCTGGAAAAGGCATCTTTGCTCGGTAAGAACATTGCTGAAGCGTATGAGAAAAAATACAGAGCAGAGCCAACTGAGGAGGATTTCGAGCTTCAAAAGCAGCTTTTAACCCTTATAAAGAACTACGGAAACCTCATGAAGGCCGATTACGAGTTCTGGAAAGAAAAAGGATTCATTTAATTCTTACTTTATTCTCTTCGAACCTAACAACCTCTCCAAGGAAGGAGTTTATCACGTACGCGTTGCTCTTTTGATGCATCGTGACCTCGCTGGTTGTGTACTCCGTGCTACCTTTAGCCATCGCTGCAAACGGCATCACTTGGTCAGCGAGATGTGCATCGAATGTGGCATCTGACATCAGTTCTCTGTAGATGTTCTCCGCAGCCTCCAGACCAACAATCTCTGCCCTTTTGCCTTTTTCACCCAGAGCACTGCCTCCCTTATATCCGCTCCACAGAACTATCCCGCTCCCCGTCGATAAACCCTTCAGAACTTCTGTCTTTATCTCAGCATTTATTCCCCTATCCCCCAAGTATTCTCTGGCCGAATTTGCCTGCCTTACTGCAACATGCTCTGGGAGATTCTGGCAGTGGCTTATACCTCTAACCATCTCATCAAGCCTTTCAAAAATCACACCTCTCATCTCAGTCGGCCTTACCTCCAGCCTGACAATCCCACCGCCTCTGGGATAGTAACCCCTTTTCACAACCTGAAGCTCACAATCAACATTCATCTCCCTCAAAGCTCTCAAAGTCACGTTTTTGAAGTAGTCCACCGGCGGAGCCCAGGCAACATCAGTTCCACCACTAACCGTAAGCCTGCTTTCCCTGTCTGCGAAGAGAAGTGGTAGTAGAACTGTCTGAAAGATAAGTGTGATGCTCCCAGCGGTTCCTATGTCGATTCTGAACTCCCCACCCCTCACACTTCTTGGCCTGAATACAACCTCAGTGGAGCCGAGTCTTAGCCCCTCTACATCCGCATTGCTGATAATTTTGGCAGCCTCAATACCCTTCAAATGCTGCGCCGCCAGTCCGGGCTTTGGGCGGTTTGCTCTGATGTTTTTAATCCTCACAGCCTTTCCAGTTACACATGAAAGCGCAACAGCCGTTCTCAGTATCTGCCCTCCTCCTTCCCCGAAGCTACCGTCTATTTCGATCACGGAATTTGGTAAAGAAAGAAGGCAAAAAAGGTTACTCCTTGTAGGCGGCATACTGTGTAATTATTCCCGTAAGAACTAAAGCGAACCAGAGTAGGCTGAAGTATGCATTTGAGAACACCATATCAACCGCACCTCTCGGGTCGCTGAGAACATCGTGAATATGTGCTCCCGTTGTGCCCATGTGCACGGCAAGGATGATCGATGAAGCTCCTATAACAGATGTTACAAGCACCGTCATAGGCTTCTCGACAAAGAGGTTTATCAGCGCAAATAGTGCGGCAAGCACAAATGCGTAGACCTGGTATTCAGGGAGGAGGTAAATGCCTACAAAGTAGCCAAAAGCCGCCCCCGTAACGATAAGTCCAAGCTTATCGACAAGGGCGAAGAGCACTGCACCTACAAAAGCAGATGCGAGAATGGCCACAAAAGCGTTCTCGTAATAGTTCATGGTAATGTAGATACCCACAAACTCGCCAATGAGAAATCCTATAATTGCGGAATAAACTCTGAAGATTCTGTAGCCAATAAAGCAGAGGATAATGCCAATAACAGCAAGTGAGGTCAGAACAGCAGCCTGACTTGTTAACAGTTTTGCGATTTCCATTGGCTGCATAGTATAAATGGTTATTTTACTATATAAATCTTCATGCTTTCCCTCGCGACTCTCCGTGTATGATTGCAGATGCTGCCAGATGTGCTATCCGAACGGGTTCGGGCATGTTTCCCTTAACCGTTGCCGCTTTAACAAGCTCCTTTGCCTCATCAAAACCCACACCAGCCATCTGAATGTAGAGATTTCCGGCCTTGTAAATTTCACCCGCCCTCTCAACAATTCTTTTTCTTATCTCGTAGTTCTCAACATTCCTCATAGCTGAATCGAATTCTTCCATGTCAGGCCTTCTGCGCATTACAACAACAACGGGGATTTCCGTTTCCTTGTAAACCTGCTGAATATCAACAAGATTGAATCCACCAAAAGTGATTCCTGGAAGAAAAATGCACTTTATCTGTTTTCTGAATTTCGACCTCTTCACCATACCAATGAGCTTTTCCGTTGCATCAAGTCCGTCTATCTCTATCTCGGCATACATGAACCCCTCCACGTAACCATCGCATGTCACACACCCCACAACGCAGCATTTTTTGTCGTCAAAGCTGTCATCGATTCCGAGAAACCTCCACCTTTTCATAAAACTTATTGACAGCGTGCATTATTAACTCTATGGATGATGTTGTGAAGTTCATTCACGAGGTCGGTTCGCTGAAGTTAACCCCTCGGTCTGGATGGCTTAAGCTTGGGATCAGACTTCCAGAAAGCGTGGCGGATCACAGCTTCAGGACGGCGATAATAGCGTTTGTTCTCGCAATCAAAAGCGGTGAAAGTTTTGAAAAGGCATGCAAGGCAGCAACCGCCACTCTTTTCCATGATTTACACGAGACGAGGACAATGGACTTGCACAAGATAGCTCAGCGTTACGTGAGTTGCGATGAGGAGAAGGCAAAGAAGGATCAGCTTTCCTGGATGGAGTTCCAGCCCGATTTTTCCGATGTTGAAGTATACGTGAGGGATGCAGACAAACTTGAGCTTGCCTTTCAGGCTGTGGAGTATGAGGAGCAGTCAAAATATGCGATAAAGTTTGCAGAAAATGTTGAGCTGGAAACAGAAGTTGCTAGGAAAATATATGCGGTTTTGATGAAGAGAAAAGACCCAGTATGGTGGAAATGAAGTTTCTGACCGACAGAATGCTTGGAAAGTTGACCAGATGGCTTAGAATCTCAGGTTATGACACAGTAAGCATAGCTGATATGGAAGTTGAGGGTGAAGAGGACGACTTTATGCTGAAAAACTTCAGGGACAGAATTTTGCTCACCAAAGACAAGGAGCTTTACAGAAAAAGCGTTAAGGATGGCAGAAAGGCGATTCTGATAAAGTCGGACTCTGTAGAGGGGCAGATGCAGGAGTTAATGCAGAGAGGTGTGAAGTTCCAGATCGTAATGGACAGGTGCAGCCTCTGCAACACCCCGCTGAGAAAGCCGAGCAGAGATGAGGCGGTTGAGGTCATTTTGAGGGAAAAGCTCTCAGAAGACATGCTGAAAATGGATCTGTGGTACTGCGAGAAGTGCAAAAAGCTCTACTGGATGGGAGGCCACTGGAAGAACATGACGAGGTTTTTGAGAAAAGTTGAAAAATAGGTTACCTGCCTTTCCTCTCCTTCGATTTAGGTCTCAGACCCTTGTAGCCGCACTTCCTGCAGACTTTGGCCTTCATAGGATTCCTTGCGTTGCATCTCATGCAGATTTTAACGTTGAACAGCCTTGCCTCCGCTTCGGGGAACCTTGCCATGAATCAAGCAGAATTTGGCGTTATTTAAACTTTTTTGGGAAAAGGTTTATGAGCAGAAAAAATCACAATATATATGTATCTTCTCAAAGTCAGGGTGGACCAGCATCGCTGTTCTCTTGCAGTTACAACCAAAAAATGTCCGGTAAGGGCAGAAATAATTTCGTACATTCTTCTGAATGATGAAGATGCTCTGTTTCTGGTCAAGACATCTGATGCTGAGTATGTTACAGAATATATAAGGGAGGTTGAAAGACATCCCAACACCAAGTTCATTCAGGTTCTTGAGAAGACGCCAATTGAGGCGAGCTTTATTGCTGTTGTGAGTGACACTACTGGCATTAAAGCTTTTGAGAACTCCTACTGTTTTATAAAGACTCCAATAATCGTTGAGGGTGGAAGCAAGATTTACGAAATTATTGTTCCGAGCACGAGTTACCTTCCAAAGGCGTATGCCAATCTGAACAACGTTGGCCAGTGGAAGGTAATCGAAATAAAGAGCATCGGAGAGGGGAGGACTGGATTGACCGAGGCGCAGAGAAGAGCTTTGAAAATTGCATACGACCTCGGATACTTCTCCGAAAGGAGGGAAGTGACTATAAACGACATCGCCATGGCTCTGGGAGTTGCAAAGAGTACTGCCCATAAGCACTTGAAAATTGCGATTTCTAAGCTTGTTGAGCGCTACATTCAGGAAAAGGAGCTTGAAAAGTCAATAGAGTTGTTGTGAGCTTATCGTCATCAGGTAATGAGTCGATAGACATATCCGCGAATTTTCCCTAATATTTCTCATCTATTTTTGGGACATGTTTGCTTTTCCTCTAATTACATGTTCGCCAAAAGGATGATGGTCGATTATGACCATTATACTTCATGGTAGATGAAGTAGTTGAGAAAATGGTGAAGGAAGCCATGGCCGCCCAGTGGGCGGATGTGAACGTGATTAAGGAGAAGAGAGGAAAAGAGCTCGTCATTGACGATGTAAAGCCCTATGTGGATGCGGTAAACCAGATGAAAGCCGTTGGAAACCAGAACAAGGCAGTCATAAGGCTGCACGTTAACTCGGTCAATGCGCACTACGAGATTCTCAGAGGTCTGACCAAGACTGTAAGACCTGAGGACGACCCGTTTGTGGAGCACTACCAGACTCCAGCAATTTTGGAGATTCTGTATGAGGAGGATGAGAGCTTCAGAAAGAGTGTTGAAAAGTTCATTGAGGGCATTGAGAAAGCCGAGGCTCTTATTGGCCGTGAGGTTGTAAGGAGATATGGTGGCTTTTACGGGCCTACATGTGTTGTTGATTTCGCCCTGATACCGGGAAGCACGAGCAACATCGTAAACAGGATACTCAAGACGGTTGACATTCCCAAGGATCACGCTCAGGCAATTCTTGCGTCAAAGTCCTGGGGAATGAACACATCATACGGCTTCGGCGAGGTTTTCGCCAATGAGATAGAAAAAGGAGCAACGCTGAGCGATGCGATAAAGAAGGAAATCGAAATGATAAAGCTCGTCTACGACCAGCCGACGGAGGCTCAGGCTAAGCTGATGGATGAGCATGGCCACCAGAGCTTCGACGTGAGAAAATACATGTCAGAATATAAGAACCGCATGAAGGGGGCCGTGAAGGAGGCCATGGATGATGGTGTACACTACGGGAATATTGTGACCGTCCCGGCATACTGTGTCGGAGATGCAGCCCACCACATAGCTCAGTCAACGTTCAACATGTGCAAGGATGACGTTGTGATGGCGGTTATAGAGGCAACGAGTGCGGTGATGGACACAACATTGAACGCAAATTTTGACAAGTTCAAGAACGAATACCAGCCTCTCAGCGTTGCAACCGGCTCGGGAGCCGTTGCAGTTGAGTACATCCTCGAGCTTGACGGCTTTAACGCCCCGATGATTGTTGACCTGCTGACCAAGAGGTTCCACAACTACGTGCAGCTATACCCAACGAGGGGTGGAGCAGCGGAGCTGCACAACCACGACTTCATGGACATGATATACAGAGGGTGGAAGTACATCGACAAGGCGAGGAGAAGCAGGAACGGTGCTGAAATGAAGCTTGTTCCAAAAGTCGGCGAGTTTGAGGTTAATCTTGATCCGGTACATGAAAATGAGGTACTGATGAACCCGCAGCGCTACGCATATCCCGGATGTGCAATCAGCGTCAGATTCTCTGCACTTATGAGGCTCGCAGACTATCCGTGTCTGCTTACAAGCGAGCCGGTAACGGCAACGATGATGACGAACATAATCGCATTGCACAAGGAGACTCCAGCCTCACCGGCAAGAGTCTGTAAGGACTGTGCCACTGCTGCACTTGTCGACTTCAGACATGCGTACTGCCAGTGGAGAGAGGCTGTTTAATTTTCTCTTTTATTTTTAGGTGGTATTATGAAGTGCTACATCTGCAAGGAGCAGGGTAAGGACACAGATGCTGTTGCTATCTGCATAGTTTGTGGCATGGGCGTTTGCATGGAGCACCTTGTCAGGGAGGAGGTTCCGCTCTGGAAGGGAGACTATCCACTCCCGGCAAGGAAGATGAAAAAGACGGTGCCGAGGATTCTCTGTGTTATCTGTCATGAAGCCTATCAGGAGGAGTGAAAAATGACTCTTGCAAAACGCTTCACTGCTGAGGTGTTGGGAACCTTCATTCTGGTCTTCTTCGGTCCCGGTGCGGCTGTTATAACGCTGATGATAGCGAATGGTGCTGACAAGCCGAATGAGTTTAACATAGGCATCGGTGCTCTCGGTGGGCTTGGAGACTGGTTGGCTGTTGGAATGGCATTCGCACTTGCAATTGCTGCAGTGATTTACTCTCTTGGAAGGATAAGCGGTGCCCACATAAATCCCGCTGTCACAGTTGCTCTCTGGAGCATTGGGAGGTTTCCGGGGAAAGAGGTTGTCCCATACGTCGTAGCACAGTTGATTGGTGCAGCACTCGGTAGCCTGCTTTTCCTTGCCTGTGTTGGTCCCGCTGCCGCAACTATTGGTGGTCTTGGAGCCACGGCACCGTTTCCGGGAATAAGTTATGGGCAGGCCATACTGGCAGAAGCGATCGGCACATTCCTGCTGATGCTGGTCATAATGGGTGTTGCGGTTGATGAAAGAGCACCTCCAGGATTCGCTGGGTTGGTGATCGGTCTAACAGTTGGAGGAATCATCATAACCATCGGCAACATAACGGGCTCCTCGCTAAACCCCGCAAGAACTTTCGGGCCATATTTGGGCGACTCGCTGATGGGAATAAACCTCTGGCAGTACTTCCCGATTTACGTCATCGGGCCAATAGTTGGAGCAGTAGCTGCGGCCTGGATGTACAATTATTTAGCCAAAGAATAACCCTATTTTTTTAATAGCAAATCCATCAGCCTGAGACCGTCCAGCAGTCGGTACTTTCCTTTTCTGCAGCTTTTCTCGTTGTAAAACCTAACTTCATCCCTCTCTCTGCCATAGACGGCGAAGGGGACGGGTTCAGCAACATGGGTTTTTACTTTTACGGGAGTTGGATGGTCAGGAAGGAGCATAATTCTCGTTTCGTCGAGGTCAACTTTGTTCAGCAGCTTCCCCACAATTTTGCTGTCGTAAAGCTCGATCGCCTTAACCTTTAGCTCCGCATCCCCTTCGTGGCTCACCTCATCTATCCCCTCCGTATGCAGCACAACGAAGTCGTAATCCTCCATTGCCCTCACAGTTTTCCTCACAAGCCCCCTGTAGTTGGTGTCGATGTAGCCAGTAGTGCCCTCAACCTGAATGACATCCATGCCCATACCCCTCGCAATTCCTTCAAGCAGATCAACTTCAGTAATCATCGCTCCTTTGACACCGAATCTCTGCTCAAAGTTCGGGAAGGATGGCATCCTTCCTCCGCCCCAAGGCCATATCATGTTCGCCTTCTCTGTGATTTCGGGCAGTATCTCCTTAGACCACTCCATAAGCTCCCTCAGCAAACTCGCAAGCTCCCCTCCTGAGGGCAGGTATCTGTCTATCTCTTTTCCCGTGATGTCGTGCGGCGGGAAAGTTTTGACGCTCTCTTTGAAATTTTTGTTGACAACAAGCAGATTCCTGTAGCTTTTGCCCGCATGGAATCCAACGAAGTCGTAGGGCTTTTTCCTGTTGAGCTCCTCTATTACTCTCCTTGCCTCCTCATCGCTAATCCTTCCGCCTGAGTAATCGGCCATCACTCTGTTTTCAACTTTAACGAGGTTGCAGCGAAATACGATTTCTCCCCTCACACCCCTCGCCAAGGCCTCAATCGGGCCCCTGCCTGTGTAACATTTTCTCACGTTAACTCCCAAAATGGTGAGGTTTGCAACGTCACTCCCCGGTTCAAAGCCCTCTGGAACTGTTTTTGCCATCCCGCACGCCCCCTCTTTGGCGATGAAGTCCATATTCTCGGTGTCTGCGACTTCAAGCGGCGTTCTGCCGTCAAGCCTCTCAACCTCCCAGTCAGCCATTCCGTCTGGAATTAGCAGGAGGTACTTCATAGCAGCTCTCCCGTGTCAAATATGCTGCTGAGATCCAGCTCAAAAGCGGAGACGGGCATGGTCAGCTCAAACGCTTCGAGAACCTCAGGGTGGATTTCTCCGAAAACTCCAACGCTCTTACCATCTACAACTATCTCGCCCCTCCTGCCATCTATAAAGGCCTCATCATCCGACTCTCTAACCTCCCAGGGTAAGTCAAGCTCTCTCATCACCGCCTGAACGTAGCTCCTCATCTCGGAGAAGTTCGCTCTTGAGTGAGTTATGCAGGCGGCAAGATGAAGCTTGTTCTCGGTATTTACAACCACATCCCCGACCTCAAACACCATCTGTGGCATCTCGTGGTGCTTGTTGTAGGATAGGAGTTCAAGGAGCTTTGGAAGCAGCGAGGTTCTTAGAATTGTGTGTTCGGTTGTGAGGGGATGCATCACTGGCACGTAATCCTTCCATGGTTCTCCCTTTCTCCTCATCTTTTCATACATCACAGCCTCGTTCGTCAAAGTGAACGTTATGACTTCCGTAAATCCAAGACCGATCATTATCTCCTTGGCCAGACTCCTAAGGTCGTTCCAGGGATGGGTTTTGCCAAAGGTGAGCGTTGGGGGAATTTCGGGGTTTATGTTCTCGTAACCGTAACCTATGGCCACATCCTCTATTATGTCCCATTCGTGCATGATATCCGCCCTGTAAGGTGGTATTCCAACCTTCAGCTTACTATCAAGAATCTCGCAGGAAAACCTCATCTTTTCGAGGGCATCCTTAATCTCATCAGGAGATAAGTCCAAACCGAGCAGGGAGTTGACCTCTTCGATATCCAGTTCCATAAATCTTACGTCCAGATTGGGTGTAATCTCCTTCCTGTCGGGGTATATGACCTCAACACTCTCAATTCTTCCCCCTCTGTCCGCAAGCATGCAGGCGAGAATCGCTACTGCTCTATCTACATTCTCGTCAAATCCCGTGACGTCAATAAAGAGGTCTCTTGTTTTCTCAGTCACTCTCGTTTTCTCGGCGTTTATTACTGGTGGGAAGGAGATGACCTCATTCTTCGAGTCAATAATCATCGGATACCCGTCCTTTCCTTCAAGAATGAAGGAGTACGCTCTGCCCTTTGGATGCTTTTCTAGAATTTCTGCAACTGTCAACTCCCTGTCAAAGTCAAGAGGGATGAAAGAGAAGCTGGCATCCACGGCCGTGTAGCGGAGAGGGAAGTAAACCTTGCTCAGATCATGAACACCGATGGCCATCTTCCTCCTGTTCCTTCCTATGGTCCAGTGCAAGTCTTCCTGAACTTCCATTAGGCTTCTGATGACTTCGTCGGTCATTTCAATGCCTTTAACAACGCATCCGACAATTCTAGGCCTTACGGGAAGCACGGTCTCCTCAACAGTAATCTTCCAGTCACCCTTTACTGCGGAGTAGCTTTTAAGCCCCTTCTCTATACCCAGAAAGCCCCTTAAGGCTCTCGCAACCCCTTCTATGCTGTAGAGATCGGGGCGATTGGGAAAGAACTCCACATCAACGTGATCATCCTCAACTCTCTCAATATCGCATCCGAGCATCGGTAGACGGGAGAGTATTGTGTTCCGGTCAACACCGACAAGTTTCTCCAGTTCATCCCAGTATAGCGTGACAACTGGCATTGGTTCTTGCTTGGAGTTGAGGTTAAAATTTTTTGGGGTATGGATTGTTTGGTATGATGATAACGTTTTAAGTCTACGGGCAGCCATATTCCTACTGGTAGTCACTTTTTCTTCATGTTATCGATTCTTGGCTCTCTGTTAACGCTAAGCCTGTTCACCACACCAAGAATGCCGGACTTCCCAAACAGGTTTAGTAAAGTAAAGTTCTTCCTCAAGTATGCAAATACAGAGACCAAGAAATAATGTCCCCTCATCATCCCTGTAGTATTCCCTCTCGTAATCATGAATCCGCCCTCTCTTGCACATCTTGCAAGAACTCTTGAGAAGATTACTGCCTTCGTCATCCCCTCACCTGCAAATGTATCGGCTATCCCAGCAGCGTCACCGACGAGAGCAACTTTAATCCCGTTTAGCTCTCTCACGAATGGAGAATTTCTGTAGCAGCCGATCAGTCCTCCGGTATACGATGTCGGCTCAAAACCCTCATCGTAGAGTCCGGTCATTTTCATCATCTCATCGAGGAGCTTTCTTAAAGGCACCCTCGGTTTTGTGAACGAGACAACACCGACCTTGGAGCCGCTATCAGCCATTGGAAATATCCAGAAGTATCCATCAAGTTCTGGATGCAGGAACATCGTTATCTTATCCGTATCTTTCTCACACATGGCCTGCACTGCCGGTGCATACGGCTTTTTCCCGCCAAACTCTCTGCACCACTGCGATGGATAACCGGAAGCGTCAACTATCAAATCATAATCTGAGAACTGCTTTGCGAGTCCGAGCAGAGTTACCTTGCTTCCGGTGAATATCCTCACTCCTCTATCCTCGGCCATCTTCGCCATTTTCTTCTCTGTCTTTGGCCTGTTAATTATCTCAACACTACCGTTAATTTTGATGCTGAATGACGTTTTGTGATTACACTTCCTGTCAAGAATTATAACATCAACCTCGTTTACCCTTCTACCATTGATGTATGGCTTAACACCGGTGAAGTGTATCCAGCCCTCAGCGCACTGCAAAGGCCTTCCGATTTCCTCGTGCTCCTCAAACACCACAATGTGGTCGCAAAACTCGGAGAAATTTATTGCTGCTTCAAGTCCGGCAACTCCTCCTCCAATTATAACAACCTTATTTGGGACTTCTTTTACATTAGCACTATCACACCTTTTTGGTTTTTTAAAACATTCTATAAAGCCCCACATATTACTGCCTTTGTGAGACATTGTTTTATCATGTTTAGTTTTTAAAGTTCTCACAAAGCCACAATTCTTTAAGATTACAGCTATAATCTGTTCACGAGTTCAAGGTAAGAAGAGGTTGGGATAAACTTTTTAGGTAACTCCTTTTGTCACATACTTTTTTATAAGATCTTTCAGCATTTTTCTCGTAAAAGGTTTCTCCAAAACTTCTAAAGCACCTCTTTCAAGCATTTCTTTCCCTTTGCTTTTTGCAAACGCTGTCAGGCCTACAATCTTGGCATTTGGGTCAAAGTTTAGTATTTGCTTAGTTGCTTCGATGCCATCCGTTCCGGGCATTGAGATATCCATTAAAACGAGGTCGGGCTTGAACATCTTGTATGCTCTGACAGCCTCTTCACCGTTGGTTGCTTCAATGATGTCGAGATCCTTAAGCATGATTTTCACTATTTCTCTTATTGTATCATCATCATCGACGACCAAAAGTCTTGGCCTCACCATTATCGTTATCATTATTTGTAAACTAAAAACTTTTTCTTACATTTTTGAAATTACCTACTTCCAGAACATTTCCGGCTTTCGCTTCACCTTCAAGCACCTCCTCACCTCTTAGGTATACTTTTTCAGGAAAGATTGCCTCAAATCCTTCAAACGGAGTCCAGCCGCACTTTGAGTGGAGCTCTTCAGCCTTAATCTCTTTAGTATTTTTGAGGTCAAACACTGCAAAATTTGCAAAGTTTCCGACTTCAATTCCCCCGTATCCCTTAAACCCGAAAATTCTAGCCGGGTTTGATGCGATTTTCTCGACCAGAGATTTGAAGGATATGTATCCCTTCGAGGCTATGTTAACTAAAAGAGGATACATCGTCTCAACTCCGGGAAATCCGGAAGCACCCATCTCCTTGTCTTCCAGAGTGTGTGGTGCGTGGTCGGAAGCCAGAGTATCAACCCGGTGGAAATTCCTGAAAAGCCATCTCACGTCCTCTTTTTCCCTCAGAGGGGGGTTTACGTTTACAAGCTTTCCGAGTCTGCCATAATCGTCAACGCTGAGGAGCATGTGGTGCGGAGTGACTTCGAAGGTGGAATTGCTGTTCAGGATTCTCTTGGCAGAATCTTTGGTGGAGATATGGCAGAAGTGAAAATCGCCGATCTCAACAAGCTTTTCAACAGCCAAAACTTCAGCTTCTCTCCTTCTGAAAACGAAGTTTGGTGAGCCCTTTGCCACGTAGGCTGGGTCTTCGGCATGCACTGTGAAAACAACCCCTCCAACTTTCTCATGTACTTTCCGAATGGTTTCGTAGTCTATCTGCAAATCCTCACTCTCGTGCTGGATGAAAATTTCCCCAATAGCCGGAATAAAATACTCCTCCGAAATTTTTCTGACTATCTCTCCGAGCTTTTCGTGATTGGAGTTTGTCAGGGCAAGGTTCAGAGAGTAATCCACGTAGGCAGATTTTTTCGCCCTTTCCATCCTCTGGAAGTATGTTTTAGCGTTCTCCACTAGTGGTTTGGTGTTTGGCTGATCAACCACCAGACAGATACCACCATGAAGGGCTGATAGTGTTCCGGTTTCAATCGTTTCCTTCTCCTTTTCCGCGAAGTCTCTAAGATGTACGTGAACATCTATTCCTGCAGGAAGTATAACTCCTTTAACCTTCTTGCCCTCAACAAGCTTTCCAATCTTCTTTATCCTGCCGTTCTCGACCTCTATCCCTGCTTCTACAAACTCTCCTCTGTAGAAGATTTTACCCGCTATCATTCAGCAACTCCTCAAACTGCTTCACAGCTTTTTTTACCTTCTCCTCATCACTTCCGGAAAATTTAACCATAACGTAGCCCGGTTTAGGATAAGAGCCGATGTCAACATCTGGATTCTCCTTCACAACCTTGTTCAGCTTATCGACGATTTTAACCTCAAAACCCTTGACCTTTACAATTTCTTCGTGGTACGTGCCTTTTTCAAACTTACTCAGGATCTTTTCAAAGGTATTTTCCATCTCCGCCGGCACTCCCGGCATAACAGCAACGTTCTCAACGATGAATGCCGGAGCGGCACCGACATCATTCCAGATAATCTCACTTCCTTCTGGAACGGATGATATCTTTCTTACAGCCTCCTCATTTGAGCTGAGCTTGCTGAGCCAGTCGTAAACTTCTTTGTTCACAACAAGCTTTCTGTTGAACGCCTTCGCAATTCCCTCAGCCGTAACGTCATCATGAGTCGCTCCGAGCCCACCGGTAACCAGAACGAAGTCAGCCTCCTTCCAAGCTTTCCTGACCTCTTCAGCTATCACATCAACATCGTCGGGAATGGTTATTATCTTTTTAACCCTGTGTCCTACCTGAGTTAACTTTTTGGCCATGTAAGCGGCATTGGTGTTGGTTATATCACCGCTCAAAATCTCGTTACCGACTGAGATTATGATGAATTCCATGTTAGAAGTTGATTTTAAAATTTAAAAATATTATTGAAATAACCTCCTGTACAGCCTCCCCTGCAGCCCGTGGAAGGCGGCGAAACCCTCAGCAAGGCGCTGGTCGAGGGAGGACGTGTCGAAGGATACTAGCTCTTCTGAGTAGAGCGCATACGGTGAGTGCCTCGCCACAACAACTGCGGAGCCCTTGTAAAGTTTGACTTTAACCCATCCCGTGACCCTCTCCTGGGTTTTGTCTATGAAGGCGTTTAACGCGTCATAGAGTGGATCGTTAACAAGGCCGTGGTAAACAAGTTCTGCCCACTCCTCCTCAACAAATTTCTTGAATTTTAGCTCTCTCCTGCTGAGCACGAGGTTTTCGAGGTCTTTGTGGGCTGTTATGAGGATCGTGGCTGCAGGATGCTCGTAGTTCTCCCTTGCCTTAAGGCCGAGCACTCTGTCCTCTATCATGTCGGTTCTGCCAACTCCATGCTTTCCGCCAATTTCGTTGAGCTTCTTTATCAGATCAAAGCCATCCATCCTTTCGTCATTTATCGCAACAGGCACCCCTTTTTCGAAGTCAATCTTTATGATCTCCGGCTCATCAGGAGCCTTTTCCGGGCTTGCAGTCCACTCGTAAATGTCCTCAGGGGGGATAAATGAAGGGTCTTCCAGCTTTCCCCCCTCAATGCTCCTGCTCCAGAGGTTCTCGTCAATGCTGTATGGCTTTTCCTTAGTCGCAGGCACCTCAATACCGTGCTGTCTCGCGTATTCAATCTCCCACTCTCTTGTGAGGTTGAGATCCCTTACGGGAGCTATAACCCTGAATCCGTACTGTCTGAATATGTTCTCGAACCTTAGCTGGTCGTTTCCCTTCCCCGTACACCCGTGGGCTATCGCTTCAGCATTCTCCTTCTTTGCTATCTCAACAACCTTCTCTGCTATTAGAGGCCTCGCCAAAGCTGTACCAAGGATATATCCCTCATAATTACCGTTGGCTTTGATTAGCATGAAAAGGGAATCGACAAATTCCTTCTTGGCGTCAATCGTGTAGTGTTTATCCGCGTACTTCTTTCCCCTCTCTTCCGCCTGCTTTACGTCAGCATAAGGCTGTCCGATATCAACTGTAACCGTGATTACCTCGTCAAATCCGTACTTCTCCTTTAGCAGAGGAATGCAAACTGTCGTGTCAAGTCCGCCGGAGTATGACAGCACAACCTTCATAACACAACGCTAGTGCTGAGAGCTTTAAATTTTTTGAGATAAACAAAAGTTTAAAAGCTCTTGGAGATTTCAGAAGTTATGCTTCTCAGCATCGTCGGTACTTCAGACAGCGGGAAGACAACTCTAATAACGAGGATGATGCCCATTCTTAAGGAGAAAGGATTAAGGGTTGCTGTTGTAAAAAGGCATGCTCACGGTGACTTTGAAATTGACAAAGAAGGGAAGGACTCTTGGAAGATATACAACAGCGGTGCGGATGTGGTTGTTACTTCCCCCGTCAAGCTGGCGTTCATCAGGAGGGTGAGTGAGGAGGAGGGAAGCAATCTAGACTGGATTTACAAGAGGTATTTGAGCGACTACGACCTTGTAATTACAGAGGGGTTCAGCAAAGCCGGAAAGGACAGGATTGTTGTTGTGAAGAAACCGGAAGAGGTTGAGCACTTCAAGCAGGGAAGAATTCTGGCAGTTGTTTGTGATGAGAAGGTTGAGGGTTACACGTGGTTCAGGAGAGATGAAGTGGAGAGGATTGCAGACTTCGTTCTCTCCATGCATAAGCAAGCAGGCAGATAGCAACTTAAGCTAACTTATAATAGGGTGCTTACACAATCCTCAATCCAATCTCTTCTTTAACTTGTCCAATCTTCAAATAACCAATTCAAAATTCTTCCCACACAAAGAGGCACAACCAAAATCCTTTCCAAAGGAAATAAACCGGTATAAAACCGCAAAGGTTATGTAGGAGGAGGCAAAAGCTTCCTCCGGGTGAAAGCATGCAGATCCCGCTCGTAGTCGACCCAAACGACTACAGATGGAAATTGTTGAGGGAAATACTTAACACTTTCGATTTAAGGAAGGTGAAGAGGATCATTGCCAAATTCACT
>JAPDIT010000040.1 GCA_029259455.1 Archaeoglobi archaeon | reverse complement strand
ATGAACCTGTAGTTGGATGTTGCCTCTATTACAGCTTTAGCTTTGTATTTTGATGCGAATTTTTGTAGAGATTCCTTTGTGTTTTCTATTCTTTTTTCCTCTACTATTTCTCCCAGCTCGTCAACTACAGCTACATACGAATACCTTTTGTGCACATCCAATCCGATGCAGACCGGATAACCACCTATTCGTGCTTCCACCACACTTCCACCATCCTTTTTGCCTGTTAAGTCAATCCACCGCATTCTAGATGCATGGACCGAACTAACTGCAGGCTTTTACATCGGTCTGCTGAAAAGGGTTCCACATGTGGTCAATCCAGTATTAAAATGGATGGCCTACTTCGACTTTTCTTTGAATTAGCGTTAAGAATTGAGAATACAAAGTTTATAAATTGGTCTGCTTCGAATTCTGCCATGAATGAGTAGACTGCCCTTAGTTTAACTTCCTCTATCCTCAAGAACTTTCTCAGTTCTAAACGCTTGTTTACCTCGCTAACTGCATAAGACACATCTAATTCAAAGAACATAGCCAGAAATCCTTAAGCATTTTTATTGCCTTGTTTACTGGCGTTATTCCATTCCTTGCTAAAGCTTTCTTGGTTTCCCTTGATTCGAGCTTATCAATGATTTTTGATAGAAGCTCCCATTTTTCGTCTCCTTCGCTTACCTTGCCCCTGTCCATTGCAGCAAGTTCAGCAAACCGCAAAGCTACTCTTTCCTTTTCACCTTCCGCATTCTCAGAATGACCAGCCATTTCAAGCTTCTTTTTATAACATAGCACGGATTGCACTTATTTACCGTAGAAACTTTTATCGCAATTTTCTCCTTTAAAATCGGGTCAAGTTTGCCGTTTGTCATTATCTCATCTCTGTGGAAAGCTATTACGTCAATCGTACACACCATCACCTTATTTTATCATGTTGATGGGGAAGCGTTTTTTACCGACGAGTCCACTCTTATAATATGAGGGCGACATGGAAAGGTAGCATATCCTTTGGCCTCGTGAACATACCCGTGAAGGTTTACAAAGCCACCACACAGAAAGAGATTAAATTCCATCTCCTCCACTCAGCTGATGGCGGAAGGATCAGATACAGGAAGGTCTGCGAGAAGTGCGGAAAAGAGGTTTCGGATGGAGAAATCGTCAAGGGATACGAAATATCGAAAAATGAATACGTTATTCTCACTGATGAAGACTTCGAAAAGATTCCTCTAAAATCGACGAAAAGTATAGAGATAAGGCAATTTTTTGACCCCGCTGAGCTTGGGCTGATATACTATGGTAGCTTTTACTATATCTCGCCCGACAAGGGCGGTGAGAAAGCATACTACCTGCTCAAGAAGGCAATGGAGGAGACCAACAGCATGGGCATTGGAAAGGTGACCATGCGGGGGAAGGAGAACCTTGTTGCCTTACGCCCCTACGATGGGGGAATAGTTCTTGCTCAGCTGCACTACATTGATGAAGTTAGAAGCCCTTTGGAGCTCCCTGGCTGGGGAGTTGTGGCGGACATAACTGAAGAAGAGCTGGAGCTTGCCAAGAAACTGATTCTTGCGATGAAGAAGCCACTCAAGCTGGAAGAGTTCAGAGATGAATACAAGGAGGCACTTACACAGCTCATCGAAGCCAAGCTCTCTGGGAGAGAGATTGTTGTCAGTGAGGGTGTAGAAGAAGTCAAGTCGTTAGTAGATGCTCTTAGAGCGAGCCTTGAGGCAGTCAAATGAGCTGGTTTGAGAAGAAAATCAAACCGATGCTTGCGGTGAGGTCAAAACCATTCAGTAGCGATGACCACATTTACGAGGTAAAGTGGGACGGGACAAGGTGCTTAGCCTTTGTTGATGTAGAGAATAAAAGGCTGAGACTGCAGAACAGAAGGCTGTTTGACATCACCTACCGCTACCCTGAGCTGAAGGTTCTGGATGCGGTTGAGAGAAACGCAATTCTCGATGGTGAGATTGTTGTGATAAGGGGCGGGAAGCCATCCTTTCCGCTGCTGCAGAAGAGGGAGCATGTTGACAGCAAATTCAAGATTGAAATCCTCAGCAAGACGATTCCTGCAGTTTACATTGTTTTTGACGTCCTCTACTGCGACGGCTGGGTCGTGGATTTGGAGCTGATGGAGAGAAAGAGGATACTTTCGGAAATTCTTCATAACAGAGGGAGAGTTGTGATGGCAGAGTGGATTGAAGGGAACGGAGAGGAGCTCTACAGGAGAGCGGTGGAAATGGGGCTTGAGGGAATTGTGGCGAAGAAAAAGGATGGAAAGTACTTGATAGGAAAGAGAAGCAACCTCTGGAAAAAGATAAAGAAGAAAAACACCCTAGATTGCGTTATAGTTGGCTGGATAGAGGGAGAGGGTGAGAGGGTTGAGACTTTCGGCTCCCTTGTCCTTGCTGTTTACGAGGACGGAAAATTAAGGCACATCGGAAATGTCGGAACCGGCTTCGATTCCGAATTCCTGACTTGGTTTTCGAAAAAGCTGAGGGAGATTGAAGTTGAAAAACCGCATTTTGACATTGAAACCAAGAACGTGCACTGGGTTAGGCCAAGGTACGTCTGCGAGGTGGAGTTTCTGGAATTCACGGAGGATGGTAAGCTCAGAGCGCCGGTATTTTTGAGATTGAGGGAAGATAAAAGTCCGGATGAATGCAAAATCGATTAGGTTAGCTTGACTATCTTCACGTGGAGATCATAGAGCTTCATTGCCAGCTCCTCAAGAAAATCCCTGTCTTTCAGCTTTTTCAGCCATCTTTCGGGAATGCTGAAGCCCCTCGCGCCCTTAATCGCGCCGCACACGGCAGCAATGGAATCAGCATCCCCACCAGCATTAACGGCCTTTATCAGCGATTCCTTGAAGTCCTTCCCCGAAAAGTACGAGTAAAACGCCATCGGAACCACATCAAGTGCAAAAATGCTGTTTCCAAGCTTTTCGACAGCATAGCTCACATCCCTGTCGGAGATTTCGTAGGCAAATTTTATTTTCTCCGTGAGAAGGTTGTCGTAAGCTTCAACCCTTTTCAAAACCTCCTCCAGCATTTCCTCATCGCTGAAGTCGAGAACGTTGCAGGATATCGCTATTGCCACAGCCACAGCCCCGCCGATTGCCGCAGTCCCCGTGTGCGTAACTCTGGCTGAGATCTCCGCATACCTCTCCACCAGATTCAGGCTGAAGTGGTAAACAAGCCCTATGGGCGCGACTCTCATTGCCGCACCACATGTGTCGCTGAAAACCCCGGCCCTGCTCCAGTACACACCTCTCATCAAATTCGATATCGCTCTGGTTGAGCTCGGCCCAATCCTCTTGCAGCTCGTCTTCACAAACCACTTTTTCAGCTTCTCGGCAAAGTTTTCCGGGCTGAAGTAAACCGTTTCGAGAATTGATTCAGCGAGAACGATCATCTGCTCCGTATCGTCAGTCCACTCTCCAGCCTTCAGGTCACCATATGGAGACGGCAGAAAATCCCTAACCTCTCCGTAAAGCTGCTTGATGTTCTCAGGTGACAAACCTTCTACCGGCATTCCAAGAGCATCTCCAACCGCCAGACCCAAAATGCAGTTTCTGAACCTGTCTTTCATTGCCTAATTTACTGTGTGAGTACTAATCTACTTTACGATATCCGTTGTTTAATTGATATTACACGAAATCGGATATTGAAACCTGCTTTTCAGTACCGTTTTCGAACATTGATTTTATTTCCTGCTCAAGAAGCATGAGTCTCTGTCTGGTGTAGCTGGACACGTTGAAGTTCTCGCACAGGAACTTGGAGAGTTCTAGGTACTTCATTATGGAGCTGCTGTGGACCGTTAAAGTTAGCTTGTTTCCGCACTTCAAACACTTTCCCACAAGCGGAATTCTGCGGTATTTCGTGTTGCACTTCGTGCATCTGAACTCCTGCCTTGAGAAAGCTCTCAGATTTCCGATTATGTCTGGCAAGAAGTGCACATTTATAACCCTCTCAGCCACATCATGCTCGTCAACAGCTACAATCATCTTTGCAAGTTCCATCTGTCTGTAAACTTTGTCCTGCATCGTTTTCAGAGATTTGTATGCGCTCTCCTTCACCCCTGCGGCAATGTTTTCAGTGTCGTGGGTAAAGAACAATCCGCAGAACCTGCTTTCATCCTTCAGCCTGTCCTTTACCTTCTCCACGCAGTCCTCGACCTCCTTTGGACTGGCATACCTCATTGTAGCCTCGTAGAACTCAAGTGGATAGCGTTCCATGATGTCCATGTTGTGAACTTCCTTATCAACCTCCCTTGGATCCACTATGGCTGTCAGGACTAATGGAGCGTCCATCTGCCCTCCACGCTTGTCGGGCAGAAACTTTCGGGAGAAGTTCAGAAGACCGTCGAGCAAAAGCATGAAGCAGTCTTCATCACCGTCGCAGTTTCTCCTCTTGGCTGCATGGAAGTAGGGGTGAGCGTAGCCAGCGAGAACGTCTGAGAACCCGATTATCCTTCCGAGCACGCCGGCAGAGGTGTGAGGGGCGAGACCTATCACCAGATGACCTATCAAATCATCAATCGTTTTCGCATTGTAAAAAGGCTCCATTCCGTAAAATTTGACCAGCAGGTCGTCTATGAAGTTTGCAACTCTAAGCAAGTACTCAGCACCGCTCTTGGGCAGTATAACATCCTGAGGTTTCAGCTCCACTATCTGGTTCTCGTTTTTAAGCTCCGCCCCCTTGTAGTCTCTCTCATAACCAAGCTCCCTGAGCTTCTCCACGCTAACACCAATTTCAGCCGGCCTGAAGTGCGTTATTGGAAGGTCAGTCGCATCAAATCTGGCAGTACCGTCTTTGAATACGAAAACACCGTGCTTAACTCTCAGCATCCCCTTTTCAAGCCTTTCGGGCATTTTTATCTTCGATGTCATCCCAATTACTCCCTTTATTGTCGTGAATGAGTCGTACTCGCCAAGGTTCGCTATTGCCCTCTCGTAGAGCTCTCTGAGGTTCACCTTTCTTCTCGTGTATCCGTTGCACTCTCTGCCGCAGCTCTCACAAACGCTTGAAGTACTCTTCATCCTGCAAGAGGGGCAGTAGTAAAGCTGCTCGGTCAGCCCACCGCAATCGTCGCATCTCAACCAGAAAGTCTCCTTCCCGCACTGGCTGCACTTCCTTATCGCAATCTCAACCTCTATTTCACCCTTTTTTGCGTTGTAGTCCTTGGTGTAGTTTATGGCATTCTTTATGTCTCTGGTGTTTCCCCCTGCCATGCCAACCGGGAAGAGAATGTGGGGGGGAGGGCTCATTTTCCTTTCCTTGGCCTTCTCAGGCCTCCCCATTCTCGCCCCTATCCTTGACAGGGCTTTTGGTCTCACCTTTATCCCAGAAACGCTGTTCACAATTTCTAGAACATCTTTTCCTGAGACTGTAGAGACCTTTGATAACTTCTCATCCAGACCAAGACACCTTGTGAAGACTTTCCAGGTTTCGATTACGATGAAGGAATCTCTCACCTTGTGTTCTACCAGCAAACTTTCCAGAATCTCTTTTGCTCTCGAATCGTAAGGCAGAATTAAGACACTCTTTCCATGTTTCCCCTCTATCTTCCCATTATCGGAAACAAAGTCTCTCAGGTATCTGTAATCCTCCACACTTATGTCGTGCCAAAGATACGTGTAGTCAGGGTGCAACGGTACGTGGTACTCGTCGCATAACTTCAAAGCCTCATCTTCACTTATCTTCCTGTAGTCACCCCTCAATCCAGCCTTTTCAGCTTCCTGAATCCACCACTCATAAGTATAGGATGCAGGAATGAGGGGGTGGTTGTTCTCAAGAAAGTCGCCGTAGTTTATCAGAATCTCTCCCAAGTCGAGAATTGCTGCAACTTCACTTTTCAGAGCTTTTGCCTCGCTTAAAGTGTTAATCTTCACAACATCCCCGTTTCTGAGTCTGACCGTGGGTCCTTCTATTGTGGAGATGGGCACAACGCCTCCCGCCTTTCCGGGTCTCTCGAGCTTCAGCTGAGTTCCAACTGCAATGAAGTCGAGAAGGTACATCGTTGCCGGGTTTATTCCGACTGTCGCAAATCCTGAGTTTCTCGCCCTGCCATAACGCAGCCTGAACCCACCTTTTCTTGACGGATGGCTCAAAACAGGCCTTCCGGCAACGATATCCGAAAGGTATTTATCTTTCGGCTTGATTACAGTCTTTTCCTCTTCCTCACCACCACTGCTCCCTCCACCGCCTTTAATCAACGAATCGAGCCACTCCCACCCCTCTATACCCACTTCATCGATAATTTTCTTCAGCTTTGGAGCTTTCAGAGCAATACCCTCTGCAATGACTAATGCCATTCCCCCTCTAACTCTGTTAGTCTCAACTCTCGGCAGGTTTCTGTATCCTGAAACTTCAACACTTTCTGTCGGCTCACCATCTATGCAAACCGGACAGTTGGAAACGATGAGCCTGATTTCCTCATCATCCGGGAGATACTGGAGATTTGCAACTTTCTTGTATAGGGGAATCTCCTCACAGTATCTGAGAATCTCCTTTTCTGTTGGTACATACCTGCCAATTCCGACCTTCCTCCTTACGTAATCAGCAACGAGAACGGAGATGACCTGAGCAGTTCCACCAGCGCTTCTGATTGGGCCCGCATAGTAAACCCTCAGAAAGTCGTCCTTGTCGATTTTAACTTTTGCAATACCCTCAATAGGTGCTGCGACAACACCTTCAGTCATTATCGCAACTGCGGTCCTGACAGCCTTGTCTATTGCATCCTCCTTCGAAAGCTCTCCAAACTTACCCTCCACAATTTCGTCCGCAACCTTAAAACAGATGATTTCCCTGCTCAAACCCTCTTCTTCAAGCTCCATTATATGCTCCGCCAGTCCGGGCAGAGCCATCAGCTTTTCAACCCTCTCTGCCATGTTTTTTGCAATCGGAATCTCTACTCTTGGTTCAGGATCAAGTCCTTTTTTCCTTGCAGCCTCCGCAATCCTGTAAATTCTTTCAAGTTCAACCATTAAAGACTCATGATACTTTCTTATCTCCTCGATCCGCCAGAAGTCCTCATTAGACTCGGATTCAAACAGCGGAAAGAATGAATCCAGAGTTGCATCCATCCATCAACTCTACGTAACACGCAAAATAAGCTTTCTGGATGATGAAAAGGATATAATGTCTCTTTTCTATTCTTTGCCCCTCGGCAACATGAGCCTTTAACTGATACGAACTCTTAACTAATAAAGATTATAAAAAATAGGGTGCTATGAATTCTAATTATCATTAACACTTCTCATCCCAGACATTCAGCCAAAAATTTTCAGCGCACGAATATCCACGAGGGAGCCAAGTAAAACCAAAACTTTTTAAAGCGCATGTTGTCTGAAGAGTTGATGAAAAAGTTCTCTGGAAAGGAACTCGTTGTAGTACGGCTTGTACTTCTTTTCTAAAGGTAATTAGGGGTGGTCTGAGGTGGTTTTAAATGCGTGCTGCTGATGCCATTGTCAAGGCCTTGGAGATGGAAGGCATAGAGGTCGTGTTTGGGATACCGGGAGGAGCGATAATTGAGGTCTACGATGCACTCTACGATTCCGGGATTCAGCATATCACAACGAGACACGAGCAGGGTGCAACACATGCTGCTGATGGCTATGCGAGGGCGAGCGGTAAAGTCGGAGTTGCATTCACCACTTCCGGGCCAGGAGCGACTAACACAGTTACGGGCATAGCAACAGCCTACATGGACTCCTCGCCGATAGTTGTGTTCACAGGGCAGGTTCCAACGAGCATGATCGGAAACGATGCGTTTCAGGAGGCGGATATAACAGGAATTACGATGCCCGTGACCAAGCACAACTATCTGGTTACAGATGCGAAAGATGTCCTGAGTATAATAAAGGAGGCTTTTCATATTGCCTCAACGGGCAGACCCGGCCCTGTTCTTGTTGACCTGCCCAAGGACATCACCACCGCTGACATAGACTTCAACTACCCCAAGAAAATCAACCTTCCGGGATACAAACCAAAGCTTGAAGGACATCCGAAACAGATAGCAAGAGCGGCTGAACTGATAATGAAGGCTGAGAGACCGGTTATACTTGCCGGCGGTGGTGTTATAATTTCAAACGCTTCAAAAGAGCTCGTCGAGCTTGCAGAAACAATTCCTGCTTTCGTTGTCACCACCCTTATGGGAAAAGGCTCAATTCCTGAAACTCATCCCCTATCATTGGGATTTGCCGGGATGCATGGTACAAAGTACGCTAATTATGCTCTAAGTGAGAGTGACCTGATTATTGCGGTCGGCTGCAGGTTCAGCGACAGAACCACGGGAAACGTTGCGATGTTCGCTCCAAATGCCAAAATAATCCACATCGACATTGACCCTGCAGAAATAGGTAAAAACGTCAATGTTGATGTGCCGATAGTCGGAGATGCAAAGAAGGTTCTGGCAAAGTTGAAGAAAGTTGTTGAGTACAAGCAGAGAAAGGAGTGGGAAGACAAGGTGAATGAGTGGAAGAGGAAGTATCCGCTGAAGTACAAAAAGGATGGTTTCAAGCCGCAGTACGTGATTGAGCGGGCATACGAGATTATGCCTGATGCCATCGTCACAACAGAAGTTGGGCAAAACCAGATGTGGGCTGCCCAGTTTTTCAAGGTGAAGTATCCGAGGCAGTTCATCACGAGCGGCGGTCTTGGAACCATGGGCTTTGGCTTTCCTGCAGCGATGGGTGCACAGGTTGCGTTTCCCGAAAAAACTGTCATCGACATTGCTGGAGATGGCAGCTTCTTCATGAACATTCAGGAGCTGGCGACATGCGTCAAGTACGAGATTCCTGTAAAGGTTTTGGTTCTGAACAACGGTTATCTGGGAATGGTCAGGCAGTGGCAGGAGCTCTTCTACAGGGAAAGGTACTCAGCAACCTGCATCGGATGTGAGAAAACGGGATTTGAGGCAATAGCTAGAGGATTTGGTGCAATAGGAATGACAGTCGAGAAGCCATCAGAGGTTGATGATGCCCTCAAGGAAGCAAAAGAAATTGATGCGCCGGTGGTCATAGACTTCAGGATTGATTACCAAGCAAACGTCTTCCCGATGGTTCCACCGGGAGCTTCACTTAAAGAGATTATTGATGATGAGTGAGGTGATAGTATGAAGCACACGATAGCCGTTCTGGTTGAGAACAAGCCTGGCGTCCTTGCGAGAGTCGCGAGTCTGTTCAGGAGAAGAGGTTTCAACATCGATAGCCTGAGTGTTGGCACCACTGAAAGAGAAGACCTGTCAAGAATGACGATTGTTGTTGAAGGGGACGACAAGGTTGTCGAGCAGGTGATAAAGCAGCTTAACAAGCTTATTGAGACAATCAAGGTTAGCGAGATATCTGAGAGCTCGGTTGAAAGGGAACTCTGTCTTATAAGGGTTCACGCACCTCCTGAGAAGAGAGGAGAAATTGTTGAATTGACAAACATCTTCAGGGCGAGAATAGTTGATGTTTCGAGGGATAGCTTCATCATCGAAGTTACCGGTGATGAGGATAAGGTTTCGGCGTTCATCGATTTGATGAGACAGTATGGCATTAAGGAGCTCGCAAGAACCGGAAAAGTTGCCATGGTGAGGGGTAGCAAAAAATGAATTTTAAAATGGTGATAATGTGTAGTTTCCTAAAATTATTCCCGCCATGAACCACCTCCAGCAGTAACCCAAAACTCTCTCAGGTGGGAGCTTTCTCAGAAATGCTTGATAAGGAGTCTCCAACTCCTCCAGATTGAGACTCATGTCAGCTTTGCAATTATACCACTCTACAAACTCATCCAGAGTTTCAAAGTATCTGGCTTTATCTTCAAGAGTCCCGTAGAATCTCTCGATCTTACCATTCGTTTGTGGGTGGTTTACTCTTGCGACGATGTGCTTTATACCATTCTCCTCAAGGAATTTCTCAAACCTGGATTTCCCTTTTGCTCTCTTCTCTCCTGCTGAAGCATAGAACTAGATCCTCTATCCGTTAGTATGGATTCAGGTTTGCCATAATTATCCATCGCTTCTCTCAAAACTCGTATGGCATTTTCTGCTGTTGCATTGTCAAATACTCCGTAACCAACTACTAAACGGGATGCATCATCTAAATAAGCCATCATCCACTTTCCATTATAGAAAAGCCAGTCTGTATGCCACAAACTATGGAATGCCTTCTTTCGTAGCGTATCCACCTCTTTCTCTTCCTTTTGTTCTCTTCTTCCTTAGAATAGCCTAACATCTTCAACACTTCATGGATTTTGTTCTTGCTTATATTGTAACCTCTCTCTTTCTTTTAGTATTTTTTGACTATCGCATTACATCTGTATTCTTCGTATGCTTCTTCTATGGCTTTTATTTCTTCTTCAGATAGTTCCTTTTTGGGTCTGCCCGCTTTCTTAGTTTGGGAATCTCTCCAATGTCTTTGTATTGTCTGCAGGAGGTATTCGTATAGCTTCAGTGAACCGAGGCAAAACGTGAAAACGCTCTTCCCCCTGTCAAGCTTCTTCTGATCGTTGGTAACCACACCCTCCTCAATGAGCTCAAGCGTACCATCGCCCATCATTTCGGTATGAACACCAAGATTCTTGTAGCCGCTCTCCTTAAGCAGCTTGACAACTGTGTCCGGCAGACCGCCAATTCCCACCTGTATGGTTGAGCCATCCTGAATGAGCTTTCTACATCTTTTGTCTCAGCATTGAGTATGTTTTCGGCAATCATCTCATCTTCTTTGGTTGGTGGTGGGGTGAAGGGTATGAAGGGGAGCGGCATCTCACTATCCTCAACGATGTAATCAACCTCTGAGATGTGGATGCATTCGTCGTAGCTCCGTTAATCCACGGCATGTCTTCCTTGACAACCACAACGACCTTCTTCGCTACTTCTGCCAGCGCCTTCATGTGCGAGCAGGTAAGGCCGAAGTTGAAGTAACCGTGCTTGTCCATGGGTGTCGTGACGATGTAGACGATATCTATGGGATCGTAGTCCTCGCGAATTCCCTGACAATCTTCGGAACGTCATGGTAAAGGTTTGGCCTAAAAACGCATGGACCAAGTTCCTTGCTGGTTTTCCTTACTGGGCGGTAGAGAAAACCGCTCGACCAGTCGAAGACTTCTCCGTTTGGATCTGCTTTAAGAAATTCATAGTGCGCAAGGTCTATGAACATCCCGACTTTTACATAATCAAGTTCGTCCTTTCTTTTTGCGAGATATTTGTCTATAATCAGAGCAGTGTTAGCAGAACTACGAATTCGATGTGCATTCCGTTCTCTACAAGCCCTGCCGCCTCTTCAGGACTGATAAGCTTTTTTTCATATTCTTCCCTGTAATCTGTAATTCATTTTATCACACCTCTTCATTGGAAAATTTTAGACAATATTTAACGTTTTCTGCTAAAAACAACTATCTGATTAATCCCTTTAAGTAAAACAAAAGCTATAAAATTTTATCGTTAAGAAATTTTAAAAAATTAAGATTTGCTCCACTTCCTCTTCCAGTATTCTTTGATAACTTCAAGGGCTACAAGCTTTTCACCGCTCAAAAACCTGATGCATGCCCCTCCTGCAGTTGATACGTGGCTGAATTTATCCGAGAGACCGAATAAGCGGGCTGCAGAGGCTATGTGTCCTCCGCCAACTACGGAGTAGCCTGCTTTTGTAGCAGCTCTCAGAATTTCATACGTCCCGAGAGAGAAGCGTTCATCTTCAAAAACTCCTGCAGGGCCATTCAAAACCACGTAATCGTGCTGCGGGATGATTTCTGAAAGCATGTTGACCGTCTCAAGTCCTACGTCCATGATTTTATATTTACCATCAAATCTATCCAGAGGGGTGTCAACCCTCACACCGTCTTTCTCCACTCCAAAGTCAATGGGGAGGATGATTTTATCGGAATACTTTTCGAGAATAGCCCTCATTTCCTCGTCTTTCACATCTTCCTTGTTGTCCTCCACAACCTTTCTGTTCACTTCCCCTATATCGAATCCTTTCAGCATGAGGAAGTAGTTGGCGACGACACCTGTCAGAACGACTTTCTCCGCTATTCCGTTCTTCAGCACGTTTTTAAGCACCTTCACGGAATCCTTGATCTTAGCTCCTCCAAGAACGAAGATTTTTCTCCCTTCCCCCCTTAAAGGTTTGCTCAGGGCAGTTACTTCATTCTCCACCAGCCTTCCCACAACGGATGGTAGAACGGGAACAAAGCCTACAAGAGATGCGTGGCTTCGGTGGGAGGCAGAGAAGGCATCGTTGACAAAGATGTCAAAGGCTTTGCTTAGTTTCTTGACCAAATGGCATTCAGCATGCTCCTCAGCGCTTCTGTTTAACTGCTCTTCCGAGTAAAACCTCACGTTCTCAAGCAAGAGTATATCTCCGTCTTCCATCTCCTTTATTTTCCTGAGAACGCCTCTGCTGAAAATTTCGTCTATGTATTCGACTCTTTTTCCGAGTAGCTTTGAGAGAGTTGACGCATGGCTTTCAAGAGTTGTGAAATCCTTTTTTCCGGGCCTGCTCTGATGCGCAATCAGCACGAGCTTGGAGTCTTCAAGAGCTTCAATCGTCGGAATGTGACTCTCAAATCTGCTCGTATCCAGAATTGTTGAATTCACAATTGGTGCGTTGATATCAACCCTCAGCAGAACGTGCTTTCCTTTGTAAGATATGTCATCCAGTGTTGGAAGGCCGTCGATCATCAGTCCAATTCGGAACGTGAAAATTAAAAATTTTCTGAAAATTTTAATTTACTTGAACAGAGTTGCAGCATGGAAATTACTGATATCGACGGAGTCTTTTGCAACGGAATAAAGGAGGGAAAGTATGGACTGGGACTTGTAAAGGTAAAGGGGAGTATAGCAGGTGTTTTTACGCAGAACAAAATCAGAGCCGCTCCAGTTATCGTTTGTGAGGAGAACATCAGAGAAGGAGTTGTGGAGGGCATCATAGTCAACAGTGGTAATGCCAATGCCTACACCGGTGAGCAGGGGCTGAAGGATGCCAAGGAGATGTGCAGGATTGCTGCGGGGCTTTTGGGGTGTGATGAGAGGAGAGTGGCTGTGGCATCGACTGGGGTTATAGGAAGAAAGCTGAACATGGACTGGATAAGGAAGAAGGCTCCTGAAGTTTACTCTTCTTTGGGAAATTCTCCTGAGAATGCTCATAGATTTGGGGAGGCTATTGTCACCACAGACAGGTTCGTGAAAAAAGCTCATTCCGAGAAAGGAAGAATAACTGCGGTGGCAAAGGGCGCGGGGATGATTGCTCCAAACATGGCAACGATGCTGTGCTTTGCATTCACCTCTGCAAAATTTGACAGTGGAGAGCTTTACGAAATGCTCAAGAAGGCTGTTGACAGCACCTTCAACAGGCTGACTGTTGATGGCGACACTTCAACCAACGACACCGTCTTGCTTGTTTCAACTGGCAAGGAGAGAGTTGAGAAGGATGTTTTCGAGCAGGAGCTACATTCAGTCTTTTACAGCATAGCAAAGCAGATTGCGAGGGATGGAGAGGGTGCTACCAAGGTTTTCGAGGTTCGTGTTGAGGGCGGGATGAGCGATGATGATGCAAACTTGATTGCGAGAGCAGTCGCAAGCTCTCTGCTTGTCAAGACGGCAATATTTGGCTGTGACCCTAACTGGGGAAGAATAATTGCCGCTGCCGGCTACAGCGGGGCTAATGTTGACGAAAGAGTAACGCTCAGCTTATCTGACGGTAAGGAAGAAATCTTCCTCGTTGATGCAGGAAGACCTCTGGGGACAGAAGAGCAGGCAAGAAATCTCATGCAAAACTCAGACGACCTCATCATAAAAATAAAGCTTGAGAAAGGGTCTGGCAAAGGATTTGCAATAGGTTGCGACCTCACATATGACTATGTAAAGCTGAATGCTGAGTACACAACTTAGAGATCTATGAGGTGCGACTCCTTGACGACGTTCAGCACGAGCATTGTGTAAGTCTTTAGAACTCTCTTCATCCCCGCCACTCTTTTTACGAAGGCGTTGAGGCTGTCCCTGTCTTTGAACTTCGCCACCACTATAATGTCGTAGTCCCCTGTGACATCATACACAGCAGTGACGTTCTTCTCATTTGCAATCTCCTTTTCAATTTCCGTTAGATATCCACCCTCTGCGGTAATGCCTATTATCGCTATGAGGTCGTATCCGAGCAGTGAGTAGTCGATTACAGGAATGAACTTCTTTATCAGTCCAATTTTCCTCATTTTGTTTATTCTGTTGTAAACAGTCCCCTCAGCCACTCCTACCTTTTCCGAAATTTCTTTCAGGCTCTTTCTCGCATCTTCTTGCAATTCCTTCAGAATTTTTATGTCAACATCATCAATTTTTACCATTAAAGCCAATTATTTGAAGAATTTTTTAAGGTTTTTGTAGTGTAAAACTTCAAGGGAAAAACTTTAATCCCCTTCCAGCCTACATAGCCTTTGCGATGCTTGACAGCAGACTCAGAGAGGCCTTGAGAACGGTAGGAATTGAGAAGCTGACGGAATTGCAGTTAGAAGCCCATAAAAAGATTCTGAGCGGCAAAGACGTTCTCATCATTGCCCCTACCGGCAGCGGGAAGACGGAGGCCGCGATAATCCCCATATTTGAGAAAATGCTCAAGACGGGCGATACCGGAATCGTGGCAATCTACATCACCCCACTCAGGGCTTTGAACAGGGATATGCTGAGAAGAATAAAGGGGATTGCGGAGTCTCTGGGCATTAGAGTTGATGTCAGACATGGCGATACTCCGGACTCACAGAGGGCGAGGCAGTCAAGAAAGCCGCCACACCTCTTAATAACGACTCCAGAAACTTTCCAGATTCTCTTTTTGGGTAAAAATCTCAGGAAAGCTTTGAAGAATGTAAGGTATGTTGTCATTGACGAAATTCATGAGCTTATCGACAGCGAGAGGGGTGTGCAGCTCAGCGTAGCTCTTGAGAGGTTGAGAGAGATTACAAAATTCCAGACGATCGGTCTTTCTGCAACCGTCAGCAAGCCTGAGATTGTTTCGAGGTTTATTGGAGTAAATGCAGAGATTCTGGAGTGGAAAACTGAAAAGGAGTACGAAATCTCCGTCGTGAAGCCTGAACCGGACAGTGAGCTTGTTGTAAAGCTGAATGTTGATGAGGAGATTGCAGGAGAGCTCAAGTTCATCGCAGAGGCTGTGAAAAAACATGGCTCCGCATTGATTTTCGTAAACACACGCCAGACTGCAGAGGCTCTTGGTGTGAAGCTCAAAAAGCTGATAAATGTGGAAGTTCATCACGGAAGCCTTTCGAGGGAGGCAAGAGTTGAGGCTGAAGAGAGGTTTGCGAGAGGAGAGCTTGATGCCTTAATCTGCACTTCCTCAATGGAGCTTGGGATAGACATAGGCCACGTCAACCTCGTCATCCAGTACAACAGCCCAAGACAGGCTGTAAGGCTCGTGCAGAGGGTTGGAAGGAGCGGACATGGGTTGGGGAGAGTCTCCAGAGGATATATCGTTGCGGAAAGCTTTGACGATGTTCTCGAATCGCTAGTCATTGTGAGAAGGGCTAAAGAGGGTTTGCTGGAGGATGTCGAGATTCACTTCAAAAGTTTGGATGTTCTGGCGAACCAGATATGCGCCTTAGCCCTCGAATACGGAAGAATTAATGCTAAGAAGGCCTACAGAATAATCAGGAGGGCTTCTCCCTACCGAAATCTGAGCTTCAAAGAATTTGAAGAAGTTTGCAGTTTTCTTGCCAACATCGGAAAAATATTCTACGATGATGGAGAGATCGGGGCGAGAAGAAACACGAGGAGATACTTTTACGAGAACATTTCCATGATCCCTGATGAGAAAAGATACAGGGTTGTTGACGTCTCTACAGGAAGAACGATTGGCTCTCTGGATGAAAGCTTCCTTTCAACTTTCAGTGGAGAGATTTTCGCGATGAAAGGAGAGCTGTGGAGGGTGCTGAGCGTTGATGACGTGGTGAGAGTTGAGCCTGTCTCTGCTGAAGGTGAGATTCCCTCCTGGGCTGGAGAGGAAATTCCCGTGCCGTTTGAGGTCGCTCAGGAAGTAGGAATGCTAAGAAGCTGGTTGGCCGGGATTATCAGGGCGAAAGGAGAAAGGTCTGCCGTTAAAGCTCTGGGCGTGGATGGAGACGTGGAGTTGGTGGTTAAAACTCTGAAAGAGCAAATTGAGAAGGGTTTTGCAGTTCCTTCGGACACTCACGTGACCATTGAGGGATCGGAAAATGTTGTGGTGGTCAATGCTTGCTTCGGGCACAAGGTGAACGAGGCTCTCGGCAGAATCCTTGCATTACTCCTCACTGCGAGAAGAGGGAGCAGTGTTGCTGTTGAAATCGACCCCTACAGAATCAAGCTAAATCCGGCAAGGCCTAAGGAGGTTGAAAGCATAATTGGGAGCATTAATCCAGAGGCTGTTGAAACTCTGGCTGAGAGGGCGGTTTTTGATACGAAGCTCATGCAGTGGAAGGTTGTAAACGCAGCCAGAAAGTTTGGATTTTTGTCTAAGGAGGATGAGCTGAGCAGGATAAATGTGAGAAACTTGGTGGTGAAGCTGAAAGACACACCAATTTACAGAGAAGCTCTTAGAGAGATTTTTGTTGAGAAGATGGATGTTAAGAGGACTGCGGAAATCATACACAAAATCCAAAGCGGAGAAATTGAGCTTTCTGTGTACAATGAGTTGAGCCCTATCAGCCTCGCTGCAAGGCAGAGGGCAATGGACATACTTGCTGTGAAGTCAAATGAGGCAATCCTTAAGGCCTTCAGGGAGAGGCTTGAGAAGGAAGTGGTAAGGGTTTACTGCCTCAACTGCAAGGCCAGCTACACTGAGAGTGTAGGAAGCTTTGACAGGTTCACCTGCATCAGATGCGGTTCGAGAATGATTGCGGTATTCAACTCAAGAAGGGATGTTAAGGATTTCAGGAAAAATGAGCTTTTCAAACTGGCAAACCTTGTTATGGGGTACGGAAAGAGAGCTGTTTACGCCCTTTCAACATACGGAATAGGAGCAGATACTGCGGCGAGAATCCTGTCGAGATTTTACCCAACAGAAAATGACTTCTTCAAGGCTTTAATCGAGGCAGAGAGGAACTACGTAAGAACGAGGAAGTTCTGGGATTAGGTTAAAACCGATTTATTCGGCAGCTTATGGTTTATTAGCCTAACTCACTTCATCATTATTATGCCGGAATAAATTTTTAAGGATAAAACTGTAACACCATTATGGGCATTTTGAGGGCTGTTAAATACCCGTTTCTCGCATCACTCACTCTTTTCATTCTGTACACTCTTTACTACAATATAAGCGGAGAAGCATTTCTTCCGGAAGGCTACTACGATGCTGCCAGAAATTACGCTCCGAAAGTAGAGAGACATGACAGAGAGACTCTTGAAAAACTTCTGATGAACATAACCCTACCTCCCTACAAAAGGGATTACTTTGACTGCTCCGAATCATCCTCATTCCTCGAATGGTATCTCGAAGGCGCGGGCTTTCACACGTATATTGGAGCTTCGCTGTCTCTGCAACATGCGTGGGTTATAGTTGAACTAGACAACCACGAACAGGTTGCAGTTGAGGCTACAATGCTGACGGAGAACAACTACAACCCTCCAGGTATTATCGATGCAAAGAACAGCTATTACTACAATCCCCCGAAGTTGTACGAGAATCCGGGGCAGGCGATAAGCTTCATTAACGACATCATGTATCCCGGCTATCCTAAATGGACGGTGGATGAGATAGATTGGTGGAATGTAGAGCCGTTTTCAAAGATAGTGAAGTGAGTTAAAATCCCAAACCTTATAAAACTCAAAAAAATAGTTAGGACGTGAGAGCTGAAATCAAAATTGATGGGATTGATGAGGCCATATTTAAAAGCATAAAGCAGGAGGAAAAGGAAGCCATAAGCAGGGCAAAGGTTTATCAATCTGGGGAAAAGCTGGTATTAGAAATTGAAGCTGAGGATGTTTCAGATTTAAGAGCAGCCATAAACTCTTGGCTGCGACTAATCAAAATGTGTGTAGAGGTCGAAGAGGTGTTGAAAAATGGGTGAACTTCCCCCGCAAGTTCAGAATCTGGTTGCGCAGCTTCAGCAGTTGCAACAGCAGTTGCAGGCTGTAATCACTCAGAGGGCGCAGGTTGAGGCTTTGCTCAGGGATACTGAGCAGGCCTTAGAGGAGCTTCAGAAGGTTGATGATGACACACCCGTTTACAAGGCTGTGGGCAACGTGCTGGTTAAGGAGAAGAGAGAGAATGTGATAAAGGAGCTCACAGAGAAGAAGGAGACCTACGAAATAAGGATAAAAACCTTGCAAAGGCAGGAGGAGAAGCTGAGAGAGAGATTTGCCGAGACGCAGCAGAAGCTGCAGAACATGCTCAGTCCTCAGGCAGGATAGCGTCGAGGATTTTAGAAAGCAATTTTTTATCAATTTCTCTGCTTATCCTCAAGAATTTCCCCTCGTAGGCAATGAAACCTTTTTCAAATCGCCATGCGGTTTTGAACGGGTGTAGCTTAATCCTGTTTGCCCCAAATGATTCGAGGTTCACCGCCTTAACGTCATTTTCAAGCTTTACCGTGAATGAAAGGTCGTCCCCCACCGCTATTACATTCTCATAGATCTCTCTCATTTCCGTCTGCAAATCCCACGGCTTCCAGTCCTTCTCGTTGGCCTTGTCGTAGAGTTTAAGTATAACCTCTTTCATGCCACCACTGCCACAGCAGTTTTAAAGCCCTTTTCTTACTTCTTCTGTGAAACTCTGCAGAGAATGCTACAGCATCATCGGTGAAGGGATAATTGCTGAAAACTGCGAAGCGTGCTGCAATGCCTTGGACAAAGCTGAGGAATTTGCAGAGGAAATTGTGAAGGCAATGTCCGTTTATGAGTTCGAGACTTTCAACGTTGGGAGCAGGGTGTGGGGGAGTTTGAAGGCGTTGCAGGAGTATCTTTCATTAAAAGGGGTTGAATATGAAATAAAGCAGAGGTTCAATGCAAAGCTGGCGATGGTTATTGAGAAGAGCAGTGGGAAGAAGAGGAGTCTTAACCCGCACATAAACGTCCTTTTTGACCTCGAAACTTTCAGATTTGACCTCCAGATAAAGCCTGTGTATATCTATGGGAGATATCTCAAGAGGGTGAGGCACATCTCACAGACAAGGTGGCTTTGCGGTTACTGCAAAGGCAAAGGCTGTGAGGTGTGCAATTTTACCGGAAAGAGGTACGTTTCGTCGGTTGAAGATTTAATCGCCGCACCAGCAATAAAACTTTTCCAGGCGAGGGATGCGAAGCTTCACGGAGCGGGGAGGGAAGATGTGGATGCGAGAATGCTCGGCACAGGCAGACCATTTGTGCTTGAAGTAATCGAGCCGAGGAGAAGATTTGTGGATTTGAGAGAGCTTGAGAGGGCAATAAATGCACAGAGGTGGGTCGCTGTTCGCGGGCTTGAGTATGTCGATTCAGATAAGGTGAAAGAGGTAAAAATGGAAAGGCACAGAAAGAAATACAGGGCAAAGATTGTCTTTGAGGAGGAGGTTGAAAAGGAGAAGCTTATTGAAGCTCTTGAAAGCTTAAAGGGAGAGATAAAGCAGAGAACTCCAACCAGAGTGTCTCACAGGAGGTCAGATAAGGTGAGGATACGGAGACTCTTCGATGCTAGGCTGATTCACCACACTGGCAGGGCTGCGGTCGTGGAGTTTGAGGCTGATGCTGGGCTTTACATCAAGGAGCTTGTGAGCGGAGACAATGGCAGAACCACTCCAAGTTTGGCGGAAAAAATAGGAGTCCCAGCTAAGGTGGAGAGGTTGGACGTTATTGCAGTCTCTAACTAACATCAACAAGCCTGTAGTTCTGAGTTCCCAAGCCGAGTTCTTCACGTAATCGAGCATCCCCTCAGCATCCGTCCAGTCCCAGAACTTCTTATCCTTAAGCAGCGCACCGCTAAGATTTTCAGCCTGCTTGTACAGATCAACACTTGCCCTGTCAATCGCAAGAATGTGCAACGCAGCCGACTCCAACGTTCTTTATGCTTCCTCCGAAACCAGCCTGTATGTGCAGCTTTGAGAGTCTGATGCGTGTAGCTGTTCTCCTCAGCTATATTTATTCTTCCCACAGCCGTGCATCTAGGCCTTAGCAACCCCAAACCGGTCGTTTCGGTAACGAATGGCCTTCCACCAGCCTCTATTACTTTCTCAACGACCGCCCTTATGAATACACTTCTGATCGCTCTTGTCGTCCCCTATCTCCAAAGTGAGCCTTAACAGCCACAACATCTCCCTTGGAAACTATGTCGAGAACTCTGCCATCGTCAATCAGCCTGCCTCACAACACTGATACACTTAGCAGATCTGTAACTGCCCTTACGTTTGTGTAAAAAACATCTTTCATACACTTTCTTGGAGCATCTTTCTAATTATTTCTTTTGCCTCTTCAGCGTTAAACTCATTTTTATCGAGAGGAATTGAAGACTTTACAACTCTAACTTTACCGTCTTCTCTCGTTTCTAAAATGTTGGGAAAATACATTGATATCGAAACTTCAACAGTCTTTTCGTGCGCATCCTTAACAAGTGTGAAAAGACTGTTCGACCTTTCCCTTTCCACTCTCACGAGCAAAGTCCTCAGGAAGTGAAGTATTCTCTGGTAGGTGTGGTAAACTAGCAATCCTGAAACTGAGTTCATAACAAGCAGGTAGTTTCCTTTCATGGAATCAAGGACTTTGCCTATAGCCAGACTTATCTCGTTGAGGTTGAGGGGGTTGGATACGACTATATCTCTGTTTCCCCCAGAATCTTTCCTTCCCCAGGTGTAGGTGTCTATAATCCAAACATCATCTCTTTTAAGCCTCTTTCTCACAAAATATGCACTGGAAAGGGTAGTAATCCAGACTACATTATCAAATTCCCGTGAGATGTCTTCAAGATACTTACATTTGCCCGTTCCCGGCGGGCCACTAATAAGTATATGCGTCATCTAAATTCCTCTCTGCTAGGTGTTGGCTTACGTGTCCAGATAGATTTTAAACTTTTACGCTTTTATCATTACCGATGAACGATGTTTTGCTCACGCCGGAGAGAGCAGCGATAGTGGGAAATACAGCTGTAATAGCTGACCTGCATCTTGGCTTTGAAAACGTTCTTCAGGAGAAAGGCTACGCTGTGCCAAGGATGCAGCTGAAGGAAATTAAAGATAGGGTAAAAAGTATTATCAAAAAATATAATGTTGACAAAATTGTAGTGGCTGGTGATCTGAAACACGAGTTCAGCAGAAATCTGCCCTACGAGTGGGAAGACGTTAAAGAGTTCATAGAATCTGTTGACGTTGAGCTTGAAGTTGTGAGAGGAAACCATGACAATTACCTAGCAGCAATTCTTGCCGATTATGGAATTGAGTTAAAGGAGATGGTGAAAGTTGGGGACTACGTAGTCATTCACGGCCACAAAGAATTTGAGGGGGAGAAAATTATTATGGGTCACGAACATCCTGCTGTTAAAATAAGGGTGAGGGGCGCGCTTTACACTTTTCCCTGCTATCTCGTTGCTGACACCAGCAAAATTGTTCTGCCAGCTTTCTCACCTCTGATGGGGGGCAGTGATGTTTTGCAGGAGAACTTTCTGTCCCCCATCCTTCAAAAAGCGAAAAAGATTGAGGTTTACGCAGTTGAAGAGGAAGTCGTTTATCTTGGAAGCATTGAGGATTTAAAAAAGGTGGTATAATTCAGGCTATTCAGGAACGTCGAGCCCTATGGTTTTTCTGTACCTCATTCCCGGAAAGCTGATTTTTTCAATAGCCGAGTAAGCTTTACTCCTTGCTTCCTCAACAGTTTTACCTCTCCCAACCACCGTCAGAACTCTACCTCCTGTTGTCACATACCCGTTGGTTTTGGCAATGCCGTTGGCATATATGATTGCCTCCTTCATTGCCTCCTCTAAGCCAGTTATTGGCTGGCTGGTGTAGTGGTCGGAAGGGTATCCCGGCTTCAACCCTTCTCGGCCTTTCAGAGCACCGCTTACAGCACAGACTGCAACACAGCAGTCATTGCTGAACTCTACATCTACCTCATCAAGCCTGCCCTCAACGACCGCCATCGATATCTCCGCAATGTCACTCTTCAGTCTTGGAAGCTTCGCTTCAGCCCCCGGATCGCAATCTCTCACGTTTATCTCAAGAACCTTTGGAATCAACTCCCCACCCTCTTCAACGAGCATGATGACAGGATAAAGCACACCCTTGAACACTTTACCCTCAATCTCCTTAAACTTCTTTATTACTGGCTCCACAACCATATCCATTATTTTTTCTTCAATCTCCTCGTTTACGTCTGGATGCGGACTCACAGCCCCCATTCCGCCAGTGTTGGGGTTGATAAGCTTCCCTTCCTTGAAAAGCTGTTCTATCTGATCCCTTGTGTAGAACTTCTTTGTCAAGCCAATGTAAAAGTCCCTCAACCCCTCTATGTCGTCGCTATCAAAAGCCCTCTTATAGTCCCTAGCGTGACCGAAGGGCTTCACGGTTTTCCCGTCAGTTATTGCAGTGAATGCAACCTCAATACCCCTCAATCTCTCCTCGATCACTATCCTGTTCCCCGCCTCACCAAACTTTTTCTGAACCATGATCTCGTCCACAGCCTTCAAAGCCTCATCAACGGAATCGCAGACGTAAACACCCTTACCTGCCGCAAGTCCGTCAGCCTTAACAACAATCCCGTTGTCAAACTTCTCTTTTATGTACTCTTTCGCCTCCTCTGGATCATCGAAGTTGGCATACTCTGGAATTGGGACTCCAATTTTCTTCAAAAAATCCTTTGCCCAGCATTTGCTTGCCTCTAAAATTGTTGCCTCCTTCTTCGGCCCTACTGCTGGAATCCCCTCCTCTTCAAGCCTGTCAACCAAACCTAGGCTCAGCGGCTCTTCGGGGCCTATGCAGGCGAGATCGACCTCATATTTTTTTGCAAACTCCACTATTTCGTCTATTGCCCTGATTGAGGGGATGTTCTCATTGAGTTTTGCGATTTTACACTTTTCGAAAAACTCACTACCTCCATTTCCAGGTGCCACGTAAACTTCTTTAACCCGCTCACTTCTTGAAAAAGCGTGAGCTATTGCATTTCCCCTGCCTCCTGCATCAACCACGAGAACCTTCATACCGTTTTTTATCTCTTCGATTATATTCGGTTTTCGGTCAATAAAAGCGAGCAAATAATTAATCTTCTTTTTTAATTACAAATTCTACCTGTGTAAAAATAACAAAGCTTAAATACGATTTGTTGAGGCTTTCGATTGTCTTTAAAGTTAAGAGTTTGATCAAGGTGGTTACCATGGATAGGACAGAAATTCTTGAAAAAATTAAGCAGACAGAGATTAAAGTTGAAGAGGCTATTAAGGCTGCAGAGGAAGAAAGGAAGAACAAAATTCTTGAAGCTAAAATGAAAGCAAGAGAAATTATTGAGAGTGCCGAAGCAGAAGCGGCAAAAGTTAAAGAGGAGATACTTAACAACATAAAAGCAGAGATAGAGAAAGAGAAAGAAGAGATAAGGCAAAAGAGAGCAAGAGAAATAGAGGACTTCGAGAAAAAGGGAAAGGCCAACATAATGAAGGCTGTGGATTTTCTCTATAACGAGTTTGTAGGGATGGTGGAACATGCTTAAGCCGGAAAAGATGGTTAAAATTTCAGTAGTGGGGCCAAAAGAACGGCTTGAGTATGCATCAGAAATCCTGCACAAAGTAAACCTTCTTCACATTGAAGATCCAAAAGAGGCAGAGCATTTCAGAATTGGCGAACCACTGGAAAAAGCTTCTATTATATCACGTACTCTGGTGCAGCTCAGAAGCTACATTTCTTACCTGAAAATTGATCCGGGCAGAATCGCTCCAAAGAGAAAGTACAGGTCAAAGGAAATTGAAGAGATGCTCAGCAGAAAGCTTGAAGAGTACCAAGAGCAGATTGGAACTAAAATCGAGGAGAATAGGAGCATCGACGAAAAGATCAGATCTCTAGAAGACGAACTAAGAATAATTGAACCCCTAAAGGTGCTTGGAATACCTTCGAGACTTCTGAAAGGCTACAAGAACTTGCGATGTTTTGTTGGGTTCGTCAAGGAGAACCCAGTTGATGAACTGAGTAAGATAACAGACAAGTTTGACGCTGTAATCAAGGAGTACGAGAAAGAGCTGTTGGTTGCAATCTTTGTAAAGGCAGAATACGGCGACGAATTCTTCAGAACACTTCAGGCTTATGGGTACAGAGAGCTGCCAGTTCCAGACATTGAGGACTACGATGCCAGAATAAATGAGATTGAGAGAGAGAAAGAGGAGCTTTTGAACAGGAAAAAACAGCTTGAGACCGAGATTGAGGAAATTAAGGTAAAAGAGGCAGATCTGCTGCTCGCTATTGAGGAGTACCTCAGCACCGAGCTTGACAAATCCGAACTGCCTTTAAGGGCACTCGTTTCAAAGTATACATTTGTAATCGTCGGATACGTTCCAGCCAAGCAGCTGGACAGATTCAAGAGCGAAGTGGAGAAGGGTGGCAAAATCGTGGTTGAAGTGATTGAGGAGGAAGAGGAGGGCGTTCCACCGACCAAACTCAGTAATCCTGCAGTAATCAGAGATTACGAGCTTCTCACCACCACCTATGCGACACCCAAATACAAAGAAATTGACCCAACCGCGATAATGGCTATCTTCTTCACGATATTTTTCGGAATGATGCTGGGAGATATGGGTTACGGTCTTCTTATAACAATACTCGCACTCTACCTCAAGAAAATTTTCAGGACAGAAGGGTGGCAGAAACTTCTGAACATTGCAGTCTACTGTGGCATCTCATCCATCATCTTCGGTTTCATCTACGGAGAGTTCTTTGGACCGTTCATAATTCCTGGAATGGAGGAGCCATCGAAGGTACACTTCCTTGGCGATGCCCTTTCAGCGCTCTACACGTTCAACCATCATCACCCGCTGTTCGACAGGGTAGAGGAATTCGGTGTTAAAGCACTGCTGTTCATCGTCCTTCTAATCGGTATGATTAAGATGCTCTGGGGCTTTGCACTTGGATTCTACAATGTCTACGTGGAACACGGAATGAAGGAGGCAATTTACGAAAAAGGTTGCTGGTTCATCGGTGTCCTCGGCTTGGTGATGCTCATATTCGGATTCAGCTACAACCTCGGAATTTTCACATCACCACCAGAGGAGGGCTTCGGGAAGCTGCTTCCAGACAACCTCTACATACTGGGAAGCTACACTGTTGAAGAGGGGAGAGCGGTTCCACTGCCAATTCCAGGCTTGGTGGATGGATGGCAGGCGGGAGTCAACATCTTCTACCTACTGGCGCTACCACTGCTCATTGTCTGGTTCGTGATATTCCTGAAAGCAGAGATTCCGAAGATGGGAATTTTTGGAATCATAATGGCAGTAGAGCTGCTGACATGGTTTGGACAGATTATAAGCTACGCTCGATTGCTTGCCATCGGCCTTTCATCGGTCTACATAGCCTTTGTTATAAACTACCTCAGCATCAAAATAGGAACACCACCTGGAATGGCACTGCTACCAGTTGCAGTGATTCTGCTAATAATAGGGCACGCAGGAAACCTGCTGCTCGGAATACTCGATCCCGGATTACAGTCACTGCGATTGCACTACGTAGAGTTCTTCACCAAGTTTTTTGAGGGTGGAGGTAAGGAGTACTCTCCGTTCGGGAGAGTTAAAAAGTTTTTGGAGGATTGAAGGAGGTGGTTAGAAATGGTTGATGCCCTGATAAGTGATGAAGCGTTCATAAAGGGATGTGCCGCTGTAGGAGCTGGACTTGCTGTGGGTTTGGCAGGCATTGGTGCTGGTGCTGGTGAGAGCGGTATTGGTGCTGCCGCCGTAGGAGCGATTGCAGAGGACAGAGGCTTCCTTGGTCTGGGTCTGCTGTTCACAGTGATTCCAGAGACCATCGTTATCTTTGGTCTCGTTATCAGCTTCATACTGATGTTCGCCTACGGGTGAAGAAGATGCCCCTTGAACCCGTACTGGAGGAGATACAAAAAAGAGGCGATGAGACAGTAAGGGAGATAAAGGAGGAGGCGGAAAAAGAGGCTGAAAAAATAATAGAGGAGGCTAAAAGAGAGGCAGAAGAGATTCTAAAGAAGGCAAGATACGAGGCAGAGAGGGAAGGAGAAGCTCTTAAAAAGCAGGAAATATCTGCTGTTACACTTGAAATGAAAAGATTGCTGCTGAACAAGCAGAAGGAGATAGTAGAGCAGGTGTTTGATCTTCTTAGGCAGAAAGTGCGCGACATGGATGAAGGGACGAGGAAGGAGATCATTAAAAAGTTGCTGAGCAAAAATGCCTCACCCGGCATGCTTGTGTATTCAAGAAAAGAGGACGAGGGAATTGTCAAGGACGCTACAAAGGAGCTGAAGCTCGATATCAACTATGCAGGAAACATCGAATGTATTGGTGGGATAGTGCTTGAAGACCCCAAAGGGGAGGTGAGGATCAACCTTACATTCGATGAATTGTTGAATCAGGTTTACGAGCAGAAGTTAGCTGAAGTCTCGAAGATCTTGTTCGGGTGATCACAATGATTTCGAGGACGAAGGCTGCCTACGCTTACATAGTCGCCAGAACAAAAGTTATGAAGAGTAGACTGCTGAAGGCAGAGGATTTCAGAAAGCTCTTGAACATGTCCTTCGATGAAATAATCAGGTTCTTGGAGGAGACCGAATACAGGAAGGAAATTGACGAGGTTGGCTACAAATACTCAGGGCCTCGCTTGCTCGATTATGCTCTCGCCTCAAATCTTGCAAGAACCTACAGGAAGATACTTCAGGTCTCCTTTGGAGAGGCAAAAGATCTCATCAGGGAGTACTTAAAAAGATGGGATATCTGGAATATTATCAACATAATTAGAGGCAAAAATGCTGGTGTGCAACCAGAGATAATAGAGGAAACTCTTGTTCCAGCAGGCGAGTTCGGTGAAGAATACCTGAAATCGCTGATAGTTAAAGAAGTGGAAGAAATAGTCAAAGAGATGGAGGGCACAGCTTACTACGAAGCCTTATCCAAAATTGGCTCAGCCCCCATGAACGTGGTTGAGGATGAAATGTACAAGGCTTACTACAGAAGAATAGTCGAGATGCCTGCAAGGGAGTTTGAAACAAAGCTCTTCGTAAACTTCATCAAAATGGAGATCGACATAAGAAACATAAAGACGATTCTCAGGTTGAAGATTGAAGGTTCATCAACGGAGGAGATTCTGGAAAGGATAATACCCGGTGGATACGAGCTGACAGAGGACGAGGCAAGAAAGCTTGCTGCAATGTCCTTTGAGGAGATAACGAAGTCCTTGGAGGGATACTGGTTCTGGAGAGAGGTCGAGAGTATCACGGAGGAGCTTTCGGAAGTTGAGGTCAACTTCGACAAGGCTTGGATTTCTGCAATTGCAAAGAGGGCGAGCAACTATCCGCTGAGCGTACTGCCAGTTCTGCAGTACATGGTTCTTAAAAAGGTTGAAGTGGACAACCTCAGAATACTCGGCTGGGGTAAATACTACGGCTTGCCAAATGAGGAGATTGAGAAACAGATGGTGATATTATGAAGAAGTTGGCGGTAGTGGGAGATCCAGATTTCACAATTGGCTTCATGCTTGCAGGAATCTCAGACATATACGAAGTGGCAAGCGATGACGAAATAGTTAAGGCTGTTGAGGATGTTTTAAGTAGAGATGATGTTGGTATCGTGATTATAAAGCAGGAGTACTTGAGAAAACTCCCTCCTGCTCTCAGGAGGGAGATTGATGAAAGGGTTGAACCCACCTTTGTTTCTGTAGGAGGAACGGGAGGTGTGGAGGAGCTTAGGGAGAAAATAAGAAAGGCGATAGGTGTTGACCTATGGAAGTGAAAGAAGCTGGATATGTAGGAGAAATTTATAGGATTTCCGGACCCCTCGTCGTTGCAGAGGGACTCAAGGCCAGAATGTACGACCTCTGCAAGGTCGGTGAAGAGGGGCTGATGGGAGAGGTTGTAGGTTTAGTGGGAGAGAAGGTCCTGATTCAGGTTTACGAGGATACACAGGGCATAAAGCCGGGTGACAGGGTAGAGAACACCGGAATGCCACTCAGCGTTGAACTCGGACCTGGCTTGATAAGAAACATCTACGACGGTGTGCAGAGACCCTTGCCTGTGCTCAAGGATGTCAGTGGAGATTTCATAGGGAGAGGTATTGAGGCTCCGGGCTTGGACAGAAAGGCGAAGTGGGAGTTCAAGCCGATTGTGAAGAAAGGGGACAAGGTGAAACCCGGTGAAATCATCGGAACAGTTCAGGAGACTGACGTTGTGGAGCATAAGATCCTTGTTCCACCGAACGTGAGAGAGGGTGTAATTGCCGAGATTTACGAGGGTAGTTTTACTGTAGAGGACACTATAGCTGTCCTTGATGACGGCACAGAACTGAAACTCTACCACAAGTGGCCTGTGAGAATTCCGAGACCATATGTGGAGAAGCTCCCGCCAGTTGTGCCGCTAATAACCGGTCAGAGAATTCTCGACACGTTCTTCCCGGTTGCTAAAGGAGGTACTGCTGCAATTCCAGGACCTTTCGGAAGCGGTAAGACTGTGACCCAGCATCAACTGGCAAAATGGAGTGATGCGCATATTGTGGTTTATATTGGCTGCGGTGAGCGTGGCAACGAGATGACAGAGGTTCTTGAGGAGTTCCCGGAGCTTGAAGATCCGAGAACTGGAAAGCCGTTGATGGAGAGAACCGTCCTTGTTGCCAACACATCCAACATGCCCGTCGCTGCAAGAGAGGCTTCGGTTTACACCGGAATCACAATTGCAGAGTACTTCAGAGACATGGGTTACGATGTGGCCATTCAGGCTGACTCGACAAGCAGATGGGCAGAGGCAATGAGAGAGATTTCCGGAAGACTTGAGGAGATGCCCGGTGAAGAGGGTTATCCCGCTTATCTGGCATCAAGACTTGCAGAGTTCTACGAGAGGGCTGGAAGAGTGAAGACGCTTGCAGGAAATGTCGGGAGTGTTACTATTGTTGGTGCAGTTTCGCCGCCGGGTGGTGACTTCAGTGAGCCCGTTACGCAGAACACCCTCAGAATCGTGAAGGTGTTCTGGGCTCTTGATGCGAAGCTTGCTGCAAGAAGACATTTCCCGGCCATAAACTGGCTGCAGAGCTACAGCCTCTATGTTGACACTCTTAAAGACTGGTTCGCCGAGAACGTCAGCGAGGAGTGGAATGAGCTCAGGAGATGGGCTATGGAGGTGCTGCAGGAAGAGGCTAATCTCCAAGAGATAGTGCAGCTCGTTGGTAGTGATGCGCTGCCCGAATCTCAGAGGCTGTTGCTTGAGGTTGCAAGGATCATCAGAGAGGTTTACCTTGTGCAGTACGCATACCACCCCGTTGATACATACTGCAGCGTCGAAAAGCAGTATGACATGTTGAAGGCCATAAAGCAGATCAACGACTGGTTCTTCAAAGCACTTGAGGCAGGAAAGACTGTCGATGAGATTGCAGGGGTCGAAGGACTTGAGGAGTTTGCCAGAACAAAACTCGAGGAGGACTACAAGCCAGCATTGGAGGCTGCATTGGAGAAAATTAGAAAGAATCTGCTCGGAGAGTGATGAAAATGAAGGAGTATAAGACCATAACCCAGGTTGCAGGACCTCTTGTTTTTGTTGAGAAGACTGAGCCCGTAGCTTATGGAGAGCTGGTCACCATAACGCTTCCCGACGGGTCAACGAGGAGAGGACAGGTTCTGGACACATCCAGAGATGTCGTCGTTGTTCAGGTTTTCGAAGGTACCAGAGGAATTGACACCTCAAGCACTGTTAGATTTACGGGAGATATCGTCAAGCTGAACTGCGCACAAGACATGCTCGGTAGAATTCTCAGCGGTTCGGGTGAGCCGATCGACGGTGGGCCAAAGATAGTGCCTGAAGAAAGAAGGCCTATTGTTGGTGCGGCAATCAACCCCTATGCAAGGCAGTATCCGAGAGAGTTCATCCAGACGGGCATTTCAGCCATAGACGGAATGAACACACTCGTCAGAGGTCAGAAGCTCCCCATCTTCAGCGGTTCAGGTTTGCCGCACAACGACATTGCCCTGCAGGTTGCAAGACAGGCAAAAGTTCTCGGAGAGGAAGAAGAGTTCGCTGTTATCTTCGCAGCTATGGGTATCACGTACGAAGAGGCCTACCAGTTCATGAAGGAGTTCGAGAGGACGGGTGCGCTGGAGAGAGCAGTTGTGTTCCTCAACCTCGCCAACGACCCGGCTATCGAGAGACTGCTGACACCAAGAATGGCGCTGACAGCAGCAGAGTTCCTTGCCTACGAGTACGACCTGCACATTCTGGTTATCCTGACAGACATGACGAACTACTGTGAGGCTCTGAGAGAGATCTCTGCGGCAAGAGAAGAGGTTCCGGGAAGAAGAGGCTATCCAGGTTACATGTACACCGACCTTGCCACAATATACGAGAGAGCGGGGAGAATTAGAGGAAGGAAGGGGACAATTACCCAGATGCCAATCCTCACAATGCCCGGTGACGACATCACCCACCCAATCCCAGACCTGACGGGCTACATCACAGAGGGACAGATAGTTCTCAGCAGAGAGCTTCATGCCAAGGGTATCTACCCGCCAATAAACGTTCTGCCATCACTCAGCAGGCTGATGAAGGAAGGTATCGGGGAAGGATACACAAGAGAGGACCACCCGCAGTGGAACGACCAAATGTACGCTGCCTACGCTGAGGGTGTTGACCTCAGAGGTCTTGTGGCAATTGTCGGTGAAGAGGCATTGTCTGAGAGGGACAGGCTATTCCTGAAGTTTGCTGACGAGTTTGAGAGAAGATTCGTCCAGCAGGGAAGATACGAGGACAGAGATATCGAGTACACACTCGATCTCGGATGGGAGCTTCTTGCAATGCTCCCTGAGAGAGAGCTGACCAAGGTAGAAAGAAAGTTCATTGAGAGGTACCACCCCAAGTACAGGAAGGGAGAGGCAAAGGCTGAGGAGGCCGCTGAAGAGGCCTCCTGAAAACATTTTTAGAGGTGACAGGGATGGCAGAGGTTCAACCGACACGAATGGAACTCATAAAACTCAGAAGAAGAATAAAGATGGCAACTCGCGGTCACGCACTGCTGAAGATGAAGAGAGACGGACTCATCATGGAGTTCAGGCAGCTTCTTGAAGAAGCAAAGGAAGTCATAGGGGGGATGGTGCAGAAGTATGAAAAAGCCCAGAACAAACTTGCTCTGGCCATAGCCGTTGACGGGATTGTGGCTGTAAGGTCAATTGCTCTATCTTGCCGCCAGATGCCTCCAGAGTTCAGCATGAAGAGGAAGAACATCATGGGCGTAGTCGTTCCGGTCATCAAGAGAGAACCAGTTAGGAAAAAGCCAACTGAGAGAGGTTACGGTATTCTGAGCACATCCACAAGAGTTGATGAGGCTGTTGAGGCCTACGAGGAGCTCGTTGATGCTGTACTAGAGGTTGCAGAAATTGAGACCACGCTCAGGAGACTAATTGAGGAGATAGAGAGAACTAAAAGGAGAGTTAACGCTCTCGAATACCGCGTCATTCCAACAATGGAAGAACTGGCGAAGTTCATCTCGTTCAAGCTTGAAGAGATGGACAGAGAGAACATCATCAGGTTGAAGAAGCTTAAAATGAAGAAGGGCAAGAGTTAAAACTCTTTTTTACTTTTACGTGGACGTGTCCACTTTTACGCAATCACAAGATTCTTAAACACGTTAAGAGAAGTTTATAAAAAGCCGGGGTTGCAGAGAGGTACTGCGCCAGCCTTGAGAGCTGGTGCCCGTAAGGGCTCCTGGGTTCAAATCCCAGCCCCGGCGTTTCTGAACGCTTGATATTAGATTTTGTAGATTTTGCCTCCAAGCCCTTCCCCAAAAATCGCAAACCAAATAAACACCTGTGAAGGAATGTCAGTGTTATGGGTGCTACTATAATTGTTGGCGGATTCTGGGGAGATGAAGGAAAGGGAAAGATAGTCGCTCACGTTGCATACAGCGACAAGCCCGTTATAATTGCAAGAGGTGGAGTTGGACCCAACGCAGGTCATACAGTGGAAATTGACGGTCAGAAGTTCGGAGTGAGGATGATTCCGTCTGGGTTCGTTTACAAGGATGCGAAGCTCCTCATCGGTGCAGGAGTTCTTGTCAATCCCGAGGTCTTTCTGAAAGAGGTCGAGCTTTTGAAGGTGGCAGACAGGGCGAGAGTCGACTACAGGTGTGCAATCATCGAGCCGAAGCACATAGAGGCAGACAAAGGGAGCGAGCATCTGAGCAAGAAAATCGGCACGACTGGAACTGGGTGTGGGCCGGCAAACGTTGATAGGGTAAGCAGAGTTGCAAAGCAGGCGAAAGATGTACCCGAGCTTAAGGACTTTCTTGCAGATGTCCCCCTTGAGGTGAATCAGGCTATAGACAATGGTGAGCCCGTTCTGATAGAGGGGAGTCAGGGTTTCGGGCTCAGCCTATACTATGGCACATATCCCTACGTAACCTCAAAAGATACCACCGCCTCAGCCATAGCCTCAGACGTGGGAGTTGGACCAACGAGGGTTGATGATGTTATAGTTGTGTTCAAGTGCTTCCCGACCAGAGTTGGAGCGGGGCCATTTCCGACTGAGATGCCTCAGGAGGAAGCTGAGAAGCTCGGAATAGTTGAGTACGGAACGGTCACAGGGAGGAGGAGAAGGATAGGCTACTGGGATGGAAAGTTTGCCCGTTATTCTGCAATGGTTAACGGTGCAACACAGGTTGCTCTGACCGGTGTGGACAAGCTCGACAAGGAGTGTTACGGGGTTACTGAATGGGAAAAGCTTACACCAAAGGCAAAGAAGTTCATAGAGCAGGTTGAAGAGGACGTCAAGGTTCCAGTCACGCTCATATCCACCGGCCCTGAGACAAAGCAAATAATAGATTTAAGAAAAGAGAAGCTTTAACTTTTTTTCTTTAATTTCTCCAATTCCTCTTCTCTCAGAACTCTCCTGAGAACCTTTCCAACAAGGGATTTCGGCAGTTCATCCCTGAACTCGTAGAGTCTCGGCACTTTATACGCTGCAAGCCTCTCTCTGCAGAACTTATCCAAATCCTTTTCCGTAACCTTCCCCTTGTATTCTGGCTTTAGAACTATGAAGGCCTTTACAGTCTCACCTCTGTACGGATCGGGCACGCCAACTACTGCAGCTTCAGCGACAGCAGGATGTTCGTACAGCACCTCCTCAACCTCTCTCGGATAGATGTTGTAACCTCCAGCGATTATCATGTCCTTCTTCCTGTCAACTATGTAGAAGTAGCCGTCCTCATCCATCTTCGCCATGTCTCCTGTCAAAAGCCAGCCATTAACCAAGACCTTCTTCGTTTCCTCTTCCATCTTGTAGTAGCCCTTCATGACCTGAGGGCCGTAAATGGCGAGCTCTCCAATCTCTCTGGGTGGAAGGATGTTCCCTTCATCATCGACCACAACTGCGTAGGTATCTGGATATGGTACGCCTATGCTGCCTTCTTTGTTCAAACCATAGAGCGGGTTGCAGTGTGTTACAGGTGAGGCTTCACTTAAGCCGTAGCCTTCAACAAGCTTACCTCCCGTGATCTCCTCCCATTTCCTTTTAACCTCAACCGGAAGTGGAGCAGCACCACTGACACAAACTCTGAGACTTTTCAGATTGTACTTGTGAAGTTTTGGATGGTTCAGCATACCTATGAACATCGTCGGAACTCCAGTAAAGGTAGTGGCTCTATACTTGTGAACAGCCTTCATTATGGCTTCAACATCTCTTGGATCGGGAATCGGAATCACCTTCATTCTCAGAACTGCTGAAGAGTTGAGCATAGTCATTCCGTAAACGTGGAAGACTGGAAGACAGCCCACACCCACATCATTTGGTGTGGCTCTCGGATCCCACTCGGCAACTTGGTAGGCATTAACGACCAAATTGTAGTGTGTGAGCATAACAGCCTTTGGAAAGCCTGTTGTGCCACCAGTGTACTGGAACATTGCCACATCCTCTCTCGGGTTGATTTCTGCCCTTTTATCTGTCCTCTCGCGCTTCAAAGCATCTTGCCAGAAGAAGACCTCTTTTCTCTTGTCAATATCAACTTTGCCCACCACTTTCTTCTTCAGAAAGGCTTTGAAGAGAGCGCCCACCACAGAACCCAAGAAATCTTCAATTCTGCAAATCACAACCATTTCGAGTGTGCCGTCCTCAATCAGTGGTCTGATTCTCGGATACATCCCCTCAAACGCGAACATCCTCGTTGCTCCACTGTTGTTTACAATGTATCTTATTTCTCTTTCAGTGTAAATCGGGTTGCACTGCACCACTATACCTCCCACTTTGTATATGGCGTGGGCGATAATTGCGTAGTGGGGAAGGTTTGGCAAGGCAACAACGATTCTATCACCTTTCTCTACACCCATGTCGAAGAGAAAGCTTGCTAACTTGTCTGAAGCGTCTTTCAGCTGCTTGTAAGTCCACTTTGTTCCGAAAAACTCAAAACAGATTTTGTCAGGGTCGGAAGCTGCAGCATCATCCAAAATCCGATATGCCGGCATCACCGGGTAATCGATGTGATCTCTGACACCCTCATCGTAAAATTTCGTCCACACTCTGTTTATTTTAGTCACATCCACCTCTCTGATGTTCTCTCCCTCTACGCCGAGTACGTTCATGATAGAAGTTAATAAGTATTTTTAAAAACTTTTCCTTCTATAACATACTAATATAACATACTAAAATTAAAAATTCCACTCTTTATTTCTACCACCTCTCTCTCCAGAAGGCTGGTATGAACAACGATATCACGGTGAAGATTTCCAGTCTGCCTATCCACATGTTAAGAGAGAGAAGAATCTTAGTCGGCTGAGAGAAAGACGCATAATTCTCCACAGCACCAGCCAAGCCAAGTCCCGGCCCAACATTGCCAAGAGTCGCTGCAGTTGCGGAGAGAGAAGTCACTATGTCATAACCGGAAAGGGAAACAAGAATTGACGAGACAGCAAAGATTAAAATGTAAAGTACAAAGAATGCGGCAATGTCATCGAGAACTTCCTTTTTAATAGCCATCCCTTCAAACTTTACCGCCCTAACAGTTCTCGGCTCTGCAGCTCTCAAAATCTGGTGGATCGCATACTTTATGAGGAGGTAAATTCTAATGACCTTTATTCCTCCTCCAGTGGAGCCGCTTGACCCTCCAATAAACATCAGAATTAGCAGAATCAGTTTTGCGGAGTCGCTCCATGTGTCAAAATCTGCAGTGGTAAAGCCCGTGGTAGTCATGATTGAAATAACCTGGAATGTTGAGTATCTGAGTGAGCCAAAAATGCCGTATCTTTCAAGATTTACGACAGCAATTAAGACCGATGCCAGCGCTAGAAAACAGACATAGCTCCTAAATTCAGCGTTTCTAAACATCACAGGCTTTCCTGAGAGCAGAAAATAAATCAATGCAAAATTAGTTCCACCAACAAAGGCAAAAAAGGCTACAACCCCCTCTACCCTGACATCGCTGAAGAACGCTATGCTTTCTGAGTGCGTCGAGAAACCGCCTGTGGAGAGAGTCGTGAAAGTGTGGTTGACAGCATCGAATAGAGAGAGACCCAACGCGTAAAGAAGAGCGATCTCTGCAACTGTCAAGAGAAGGTAAACCTTGTAAAGAGATAAAGCCGTATCTCTTATCCTTGGCTTAATCTTCGACAAGCTCACTCCCGGATACTCTGCCTGAAACAGCACCGCGCTTCTTTTTGCAACATTTGGGAAGATGGCCAGAAAGAGGACGATGATGCCCATTCCACCTATCCACTGCGTTAGACTCCTCCACAAAAGCAGAGATTTTGGAAGTTCTTCAGGAGTCAGAACTGAAGCGCCAGTTGTTGTGAAACCAGACATGGACTCGAAAAATGCATCTACAGCATTAACTCCAAATAAAATGTATGGTACTGACCCAAAAATCGACATGAGGAGCCAGATCAATCCTACTATCGCAAAGCTCTCCTTATGCCTTAAGGGTTCCGGTTCGCTCTCGGTTTTGATTCCATACCCTAACACTGCCCCAAACAAAAACGAGAGCACTGCCGGAACCAGAAATGGATAGTAAGGGTCTTCGTAGATGTAAGCAGCTATCAGCGGCAAAATGAACGAGAATGAGAACAGCATCAGTAATTTCCCGAGTATGCTTACAGTAAGCCTGAGGTTCATCTGAATATCTCCTCAACCTTTTCTATCTCATCCCAACTGGCGAAAACCAGCACTCTGTCCCCGTATTTTATTTTAGTTTCCCCTCTTGGAATTATACATTCGTCCCCTCTCACAATTGCCCCTACTATAGTGTCTTTTGGTAGCGGCAAATTCTTCAGGGCTTTTCCGACCAGCTTCATGTTCCTAACCACCACCTCCACCACCGCTGTACCTTCAATTTCCGCAAGAGTTTCTATCCGCATCGTTCTTAGCAGCTTTGAAACTTCGTTGTACGTTACACTTCTGGGGTTTAGCGCAACATCCACACCCACCGCTTCGAAAAGCTTCACGTATTCCCTTTTCTCAACCTTTGCAATTGCTATTTTAGCCCCAAGATTTTTCGATAGGAGAGATATCAGCAGGTTCTTTTCATCACTCTCTGTTGCTGCAAGGACAGCATCAGACTTGCCTATCTCCTCGTCAATGAGAAACTCGATGTCAGTAGCATCACCACAAACGATTCTCACACCATCAAGCACGCTGCTGAGCGCTTCACATCTATCCAGGCTTGAATCTATTAGCTTGACACTCATCATGCTCTTTGAAAGTATCTTTGCCGTATAGCTCCCAATTGTGCCAGCACCAAAAATCGTTACTCTTCTCGTTACAGGAGGGCCGAAGACTCCCTTCAACATCTCGATGTCTTCAGTTTTGCCGACGATGGAAACTCTATCTCCAGCCCTCAAAACTGTATCTCCACGAGGAATTTCTATATGACCGTTTCGATAAATCGAGGCTATTACAATATTTTGGGGAAGGTTGAGTTCTGCAACAGTCTTTCCGTCTGCTTTCGAGCCTTCCATAACCTGAAACTCAATCATCTCAACCCTTCCTCCACTGAAGGTCACAACTTCTATCGCCCCTGGAATCCCGATTATTCTCGCCGCTTCCTGGGCGAGAGAGAGTTGTGGACAAACCAGAACGTCATATCCAAGAGGGTGATCCTTTACTATTGGTCTGTCAACGTATTCTGGATTTTCAACCCTCACAATAACACTTTTTGCTCCAATCTTCTTGGCCGCAAGGCCTGAGAGGAGGTTTACCTCGTCATCACCTGTAACCGCCAGAAAAACGTCAGCTTTCTCAACGCCTGCATCCTTGAGTACTTTCACATTTGCAGCATTACCGCTGACAGCAACTACATCAAGCTCGGAAACTCTCTCAAATCTCGATACATCCTTTTCTATGACTATCACATCGTGACTTGGGGCAAGTGACGTTGCAAGATTATACCCAACCTCCCCCGCACCAGCAATCACGATTCGCATACTTATCTCATCTCTCCAAGAGCTCCTTATTTAACCTTTTATGCTGAATCTCAACAGGGCAGCTATTCCGCCGAGGCTCATCAACCTCTTTCCCGGTTCAAATTCGGTGCTCATTATCACAACCTTCCCTCCCGACTCCTCTACCTCCCTCAGCAGTCCGTCAACATCCCACTTCTCCCTCTCCTCAATCAGGAACTCATCTGCAATCAGCAACACTTCAATCGCCCTGTAGTTGTGCACTTCTTTAACTTCATCCAAACCATAAGCAACCTTCTCTCCCTTGGCAATACCCTCAAGCAACCTCTCTATGTACTCCGTCTCCTCTGCAAGCCTCACCTCTCCCACAATCCTGTCAACTACCCTCCTTTTGAGAATTTCCATGAAACCTCTAGAGCCAACTGAGGAGACGTCCACCACAACTGCGTTTTTCGCCATCTCAGGATGCCTTTCCTTCAGAAACTCAATAAAATCGTTCTTGGCAAATCCCGGGCCGGCAACGATGAGGTATTTAAATTCAAGGTTCTCAAGTTTGGATGCAACCTCTCCAAAAAATTCTCTCCTGCTACCCCCCATCCCCTTTCCGTAGCCCATCCTCTCCTCGAAAATTTCCTCCACTCCCCACTGCCTCAAAACTCCCGCAACCGCATAACCCTCTTCGATGGTAAGCATCACAATTTCTGGCCGGTTTGAGTCCTCAACAGCCCTTCTCAATCTTTCGAGTTGCTCAGGCTTCCACTTCTTGATTATACTGAGCTCCTTTCTGGTGGTGATGTTCAAGGTGTGGTATCCGGATTCCTCTATTCCAGCCACAATTCTCCCCGAAATTCTGAGGCGATTGGCGAACTTGTGAAACTCGACCTTCTCAACCTCGATTCCAAGCCTAACCGTCACCATTTCCTTATCGCTTCTCAGCTTGTCACTGCTCTGGCTCGCCCTTTTCGTTGTGGCAAAGACCACATCACCTTTTTCGATTATGAGGCGGAGATGCCAGAGGTCATCCAGAGTTTCAGGTATTAGCTTAATTTCGCCCTCGTTACCTCTCAAGTTCTCCTCAACAATCTGCACACCACCCCGTGGAATACAGTTTTATAAAAGTGTTGGCGTTTGTTGTTCTGTGATTGACGAGGGCAGAGTAAGGAAGCTTGCGGAAATTTTGAAAAAGTTAAACTACACCCCAGTAACCTTCGACAATCCTGAGCTTTTTCCTGAGCCTGACGACTTCATTTACCCAAATTACGTGTTCTTCATGGTAGCAATCGACCACAAAACCGGATTCAATGTAGATTTCAAGTATCACGGCTCCGACCTTCTTTTCTACCTCGCACGCAAAAAGCAATTGGAAGAGCGGGAGCTCTTCACGGCAAAGAATCTGGTAAATATCGATGTCGAATCTGTAAGAAGGATTTTTACCTTCAGGGGAAAAACTGTCGCAAAACCGGATGAGAGGACTTTTCTGCTCAAAGACTGTGCGGAAAAGCTGCTGCGATATTACGATGGAGACTTCATGAATCTACTCAGGCGGTCAGATTTTCTGGTTGAGGACATTCTCAGGAGGTTAAAAATCTCCAAAGCATATGAGGATCCTCTAATGAAGAAAAGCCTTCTTCTCCTGAAAATACTGAAAAGACAAGGATTCGTAGAAGGAAAGCTGAAGTTTCCCGTTGACAGCGTCCTTGTTAGATTTGCGATTTCATCGGGGATACTCATTCCACATAAGAAGATCATGGAAAAAATAAACGCTGGAGTTATGCTTAGCGATGAAGAAACGAATCTTCTCAGAGAGCAGACGCAGAAGTCTCTGATGCTCGTATCAGAGAAGGCGGGGATTGAGGCAGATATCATCGACGACCTCCTGTGGGCATTCGGCAGAGAAAGTATTCCGGAAAGCTCTCCTCTGAGTGAGAGAGTTGACAAAAAAGCTCTGAAAGAATTTGTTGAGTTCATGAGGTTCAAACCAATCAGAAAAATAGGTTTTTCCTCCGAACTGGTACTTGTAGTTTCCTAAAATTATTTCCCGCCATCGAACCACCTCCAGCAGTAACCCAAAACTCTCTCAGGTGGGAGCTCTCTCAAAAATGCCTGATAAGGAGTCTCTAATTCATCCAAATTAAGACTCATATGGGGTCTTTTGTGATTATATTATACCACTCAACAAACTCATCTATCGTATCAAAGTACCTCATCTTAGTTTCTAGCGTTCCATAAAACCTCTCAATCTTACCGTTTGTCTGAGGATGGTTTACTCTACCAACAATGTGCTTAATTCCATTCTCAAAAAGGAATTTCTCGAACTCTGAGATGCCTTTTGCCTTCTTCTCTCCTGCAGATGCGTAGAACTGGGTACCTCTATCGGTAAGTATTGATTCTGGCTTACCATAATTGTCTATAGCCTCTTTTAAAACTCGTATGGCATTTTCTGCTGTTGCATTGTCGAATACTCCATAACCAACAATTAAACGGGATGCATCATCTAAATAAGCCATCATCCACTTTCCATTATAGAAAAACCAGTCTGTATGCCACAAACTCATGGAATGCCTTCTTTCGTAGCGTATCCACCTCTTTCTCT